>NZ_CP146243.1 GCF_037039395.1 Agrobacterium vitis
CGCATAGCTGCACTGCACAAAAATTAAGTGCAACGCGATGAAAATTCGGGCATACAGACTTCGGCTGATGCATATGGCGGCTTCTTCCCAGTTCCGCCGCAGCAGCTGTTCCCCTCTGGAGGTCCATGACCTTCACACTTTATGGGCCGCGGTTTTCCGTCGGCCCTTTTTTCTTTTTCCGAACCGGGCGTTGCGGACGCTGGAGGAAGGCGGGGCCGAAGCCCCGCGATCGTCCTATTCGAAGGCTGCCATCTGGGCCGTTGCTGCCTTTTGATCGACGGAGTTGGCGGGCTGCTCGACCGTGCGCTCGTAAGGCTTCCAGGTTTCGCCGGTGACATCCTCGTAGGCCGAGATGGCGCCTTCGGCTGCCATGCGGAGCACGTGGGCCTGCAGGCCCATGTCGGCTGCGAACTCGCGCTTGCGCTGGGCGCGGCTGTCGAAGCCTACTGGGCCGTCCAGGTCCTCGTCTCTGGTATCATTGGACAGTTTCGTGGTGAGATCGCGAGCTTCTGTGACCGCGCGGCTGTAGAATTGCCCGGCGCCGTAGGCGGAGCCGACAAACGATCCGACGATGCGCTGCATGTGGATCTGCATGGCCTTTTCGGCGAGGCCATCCTTCAGGGCATCGGCGCTTTTGATCAACTGGCCGCGGTGGAGGTCGCGGATCCCGTCGCTGTCGATGAGGGCAAGGCCGAAGCTCTCGGAGATGCGCAGTGCCTGGGCTGTATCGGGGCAGGCGTGCCTGACCATTTCGAGTGTGGTGGCGCGTTGGGATTTTGCCAGACGGTTTTTCTGGGTGGGGCGGTTGAGCGGTGCCATGATCGGATCCTTTATGAGCGATGTTTCAGCGAAGCCCGGGGTGCCGGTTGTCTTCCGGCTCAGCCCCTCGGGTGCGGGCAAAAGGACATGGGCACCAGCGGCCCGGCCCAAGGTCAGGCCATTGCCAGGAGGAGCGGGGAAGGTTTGCGGATGGTGCTGCCCGCCTCAGGCGGGCTGCAACAGACGCGGGCCTGCCCTGCGACGAGGCGATGATCCTGCCGCAACGCGGCGCGAAAGCGGCCTTTGACCGGGGCGCGCCCATGTCAGACCGCAGCAAAACCGAGGTGCTGTGCCGGCCGACGATCTGGTTCACGACAGCATGATGCAATCGCCATGGCGATCCCACCTTGGCAACGCCGCGTCACCCACAAGGGGCACTGACAAATCTCGGCCCCAAGCACACGCCATTGCAAGCCGGTTGCCCCGTGCCATGTCTTCCGCGCTTCGATCAACGCTTTATCGCACCCTCACTGTGGCCGGGCTTTCCTCTCATTTCCACCGCGCCTTCGTTTGTCGTGTCAGCTCAGCCCGCCGGAAGCGATAATCCCGCTGCCGTGCCCAGATCCTGCGATAGAGCCCGGTAAAGTCGATCACCTGATTTCGAGGTGTGTCGCTGTCTGTGAATGCGACAGTCATTGCCTCGTCGCCCAGGTCACGAAGCTGGACGGACCATCATAGGACTGGTGCTTCACTGGATCGATGACGAAGCCATGCCGGCCGATCGTGTAGTCGGAGCGCGGAACCAGAAACCGCCGTTCGCCGGTCTCGCCCCGGATCCCACCCAGCGTCGCGACGCACTCGACAAAGCCAGGCTGGTGATCGCAATTGAGGGCCGCGATGACGACCCAGTCGTTGCGGTGGAGACTCTCGAATTCCTGCCTGTCCCGCATGCGAGATTGACCGCCGTTCAGTATTGCTCCCGTGACGCGCTCGTAGGCATGAGGGAAATAGTCGCGAAGCGTGCGATCGGCCAAGCGCCGCTCATAGGCAGTGAACAGTTGCGGGAAGGCATGGGCGACCTTTGCCCATTCACAATCCTCCTCGTAGAATCCGTCGTCATTGCGATAGAGGGGATGGACGACGGCGTTGGCATTCTCGGCGAGATGGAAACCACCGTGACTGGCGGTCGAATGCAGAACGATATCGTCGGCATATTGCCGCGAGACCTGTGCCATGCCCCAAGGTGTCGATGCTCCTGCTTGTATTGTTGGCCGTTCCAATGCCCTTATTTCGGCTTCATGCACCGCTTTTTCCGCGGCCATGTCATCATGGATCTCTGCCATGACAAACTCCTTCTGATTGCTGGAAACAAAAACGCCGCCGGCATCAGCCAGCGGCGTCGGGTTCAGACTCGTTCGACCGATGCTATTCGGCGGCCTCGCGGAAACCCTCGTCGGCCTCTTCCTCGGCGACGGAATGGTCTACGAGGTCACCACCGGAAGGCTGCTCTGCGAGTGTATCGGGGTCGTCGTGGGCATCCTCCAGTCCGCTGTCAGCCCTGATGTAGCGTCCAACCCATGACCGCAGGTCCACAGTGGAAGGCGCGAGCAGCGCTGCTGGATGCACCAGCCGTCCGTCGGCAAAATGCTCGACCAATGCCCCACGGGTATCCTTCACCTTGATCCGACCGGGCACCCCCGCCGTTTCCGCGACGGCCTCAAGTGCTGCGCGTGACAGGCATGAGAGGAAGTCTTCGGTCGCCATGTTGGGCAGGAATTGATCGGCGCCGATCGCATCCCCGGCAATACGGGCCATCAGGCCGCTGTCGGAGCGATTGCGCCGCAGAGACAGGACTTCGATCAGCACTGAGCGCGCAGCTTGCAACAGTGTCTCGCGATCGAAGGACAGCTTGCCGTTCTCGCCGATCAACCGGGCAGCATGCGGCCCGCATTTCGCATGACCATAGGGATTGTCCGATGCACCGCTGGCGATGCTGACATTCGTACCGGTGAAGGCTAGAATGAGCAGAGCCATCAGCGTGTCGTCTTCGATCGGCGCACGGGCGAGTGCCTCGTGCAGAGCATCGGTTCGCAGATCACCGATCATGTCGAGACCCTTCTGGGTCACATCGGGCCGCTCTTTCGGTGCCTCGACCTCCTCTACGAGGGTTTCGACACCCTCGGCATCCTTGACCAGCCGGGCCTTCTTCACTTCGGGTATTCGGTAGGCAACCGACTGCACCGAGCCGTCGCGCGCGTTGATGTACCAGCCGGTCAGATCGCCCTTGCCCGGCTTGCCATAGACCTGTTGCGCCTTGGCCGGGAGCTTGGCCTGGCCGTATTCATTGGCCTCGATGACCGAACCACGCTTGGGCAGATTGTTGGCCAGCCATTCCTGCTGCGCTCCGAGAAACGCCTCGACGTCGGTGGTATAGCGGCTATCCTCGTCAGCGGGGGCAAACAGGTCCTCGACCCAGGTGATGCCGTAAGCCTGCGCTAGATCCTCGCCGAAGCTCGCATGTTTGGCCAGCATCCGGGTCGTGGTCAGCGCGCGGGCGACCTCCCACCAAGAGACTTGCGGATCCTGTTTCTTTGGCTTGTACTTTTTCCAGACCTCGGCCTGCTCGTCCTGACCGGCAGCCGCAATTGTGCGCAGCTGCTGCTCGTTCGGCATATCGCCACGCGCCATCTGGTCGAGCATCGAGGGCAGGATATTGGCCAGAAGCCTGAGTTTGCGGATCTGCCGACTGGGGAGCGCCAGCGCCATGGCGATCGACTCTTCGGTCCATCCCAGGGCCACCAGCCGCTCAATGGCTCGCCACTGGTCGACCGGGTTCAACGGTTCACGGGCGATGTTTTCCGCAAAGGACTGCATGGCGCCGAGATCGTCGGAGGGATCGGTTAGCAGCAGCGGGATTTCCATGAGATCCGCGGCAATCGCTTGGGCGGCGCGGCGGTGTCCGAAGACGATGATGTAGCTGTTGCCGCCTTCCGGATCGAGTTTGACAATCGGCGGCTGGACGACACCGATGGCCCTGATCGATGCGCACAACAGCGCGTCGGACTGGGGCGAAGATTTCGACTGACGGGACCGGTCGGGATTGTCTTTCAGGCTGCGGGGATCGGCTGTAATCAACTGCATGTGAATGACCTCTTAAGCTTCGGGCGGACGGACTGTCCTTGCCTCCTCATCTTCATTTCGAAGACATCTCCCGAGCCGCAGGACGGGCCGGCGGCTGCAATTGCGCCGGAGCAGACCTGGCTTGCGGGAAAGCGAGGCACACTTGCCTTGCGAGACAAGCTGGCCCGGTCTCGGCGACCGGCGCGATTGAGGGAAGCGGCAGCCGTTGGACCGTCCTTGCGAACCGGTTTCCGTCTCCTTTTCCTCCCCCATCTTTTCCTCCCCTCCTCCATCCCTGGTGATGTCACACGATTTTAAGCAATTGCTGCTGAACTCTGGCGATGACAAAGCCGCCGCGCCAAAAATCCCAGCCGCTTTTGCGGGAGACGGACGCTCCGATCCGCTCGCGGCCGCGCAAACCACGCGATCCGGCGCAGCCGCAGCTCCCTTTCGACCCGATGCCTGATCGCATCGAACCGTGCCTGGCGCTGCTGAAAGCAAAGCCGCCGTCCGGACCGGACTGGATCTACGAGATCAAATGGGACGGCTATCGTATTGCGGTTCACATCGAGCCGAATTCGGTGCGGATCATCACACGTGGCGGTCATGACTGGACCGACAGGTTTCCAGCAATCGCTGCCGCTGCGAGCAAGCTCGGCGTCGGGACCGCCATTCTCGATGGGGAAGCCGTCGTCCTTGATGCCGAGGGCCGCTCCGATTTTGGGGCGCTGCAGCGTTCACTCGGCGGACGCGGGGGGAAGCAGGCGTCAGACGATGCCATCCTCTACGCATTCGACCTGTTGTATTTCGATGGCCATGACCTGACGATGATGGAGTTGTCCGGACGTCGTCACCTGCTGGAAGACCTGATCGGCGAGAACGAGGGAACGATCCGCGTTTCGCAGGAGATCGAAGCGGATGGCGCGACACTTCTGGCGGCCGCGCGCGAGCACGGCCTGGAAGGCATCATCGCCAAGCACCGCGACAGTGCCTACCGCTCGGGCCGGCTCGGCGACTGGCTGAAGATCAAATGCATCCAGAGCGAAAGCTTTGTGATTGTCGGATACGAGCCGTCCACCGCGGCGCGCGGCGGGATCGGCAGCCTGTTGCTCGCAGCGTATCAGGGCGACGCGTTCGTCTATGTCGGTTCGGTCGGGACGGGCTTCAAGGAGAAAGATGCCATCAAACTGCTCCGGATGCTGGACACGTTGAAGACCAAGCGTGCTCCGGTTGCCGTCGATAAAAAGGAGGCCGTCTTCGTTCAACCGACTTTGATTGCCGAGATCGAATATCGTGCCTGGACCGACGACGGCAAGCTGCGGCATGCCTCGTATAAGGGCCTGCGGGAGCTGCAGGACAACGCGGCGATCTACAAACTCGGCGAGTAGCGTCCGAAGGTCTCAAAACGAAAGGGCGCTCGACCCTTTCGGGGAGCGCCCTTCCAACCCGGACAGCTACGCACGCGCGGCAATCGCCACTGTGAGGCAAACCATCGAAACGGGTGATGGCCTATAGATGTGTATAGGCCGAGCCCGTTTCAAGTGACGGTGAATATGCCGCTGTTTACGCGGCTTCCTGGCGATCCTCCTCTGCCTCATCGGCGGTTGCTGCCAGATCCCTTTCGATCTCGTCCAGTTGGCTCAATTTGAGTTCGAGCTCGGCTTCGAATGAGAAGCTCTCTCCCAAACGCGGTGTGTAGGAGGCGAGGCGACGTTTCGCATCGGCGAGCCGATTGCGATAGTTCTCGCGCTCATGTTCAAACCCACCAAGCGCATGTTCGAGCCGGGAGATCGCGCCGATCGGGGTCGTGGTCACGGCCAAGTCGATCTCGTAGTCGCCACCAGTTCGTTGAAGCAGCGTGTCGTAGCGATAGCTATCCTTGCCGAACCGTTCGCCCCGATAGGCGAGATCGAAGCCGCCGATCGTGGCAATGATCACCTCGTTCTCCTGCTGAAGCTGAACCAGCGTCAGGATTTCCTTCATCAGCGCGCGGCCAGCGAGTTTGCGCTCGTCGAATGTATCTTCGCCAACTTGCATGACAAAGGCGTCGCCAGATGTCGGGACCAGCCGCTCGATATCCTTTTCCACATCCTCGATCCGGCGAGTGGAAAATTCGATATCCCGTTCGGCGTCGCGGATCTGCCGCCGGATCGCGTGCTGATCATCGATATGGGCGGCACGCAGTCGATCGAGACGGGCGATCTCGGCCTCCAGCCCGGCCTTCTGCATCAGACGCTCGTCGCCTGACGCGATGGCCTTGGCCATGGCGAACTGATTTGCCTGCCCCTCGCCCATGTCCTCCAACCGGCGCACGCTTGTGTCGCCCGACAGGGCCGCCGCAATGAACCGGGCCTTGCGCTCGTTGTTCTGCCACATGGTGGCGTCAAGTGAACCAAGCGTCGCATAGGCAAAGACATCGACCTCGTCATGCTGGTTGCCCTGGCGAATGATCCGGCCCTCGCGCTGCTCGATCTGCGATGGCAACCACGGCACATCGAGGTGGTGGAGCGCCTTCAGCCTTGCCTGGACGTTGACGCCGGTGCCCATGGTTTCCGAGGACCCGATCAGTACGCGGATCTTGCCGGCATTGAAGTCGTTGAACAGCCGCTGCTTGGCATCCGACTTCTTGTAGTCCTGCATGAAGGCGATTTCGGAGGCCGGCACGCCAAGGCGGACGAGCTCATCGCGGATCCATCGGTAGGCAGAAAAGCCGCGGGATGCCTCGACATTGATCGTGCCGAGATCGGAGAAGATCAACTGGCCGGCGCCCGGCCGGTCGAACGGCTTGCCGTCCTTACGGCGGTATTCCGCCTCCCCCGTTTCCTGCCAGATCCGGTGGGCATTGATGACAAGCGCATTCAGCTTGTTGGCGGTCTCGTTGCCCATGGCCTGATCGACAAGCCTCAGATCGATGGCGGCGTGGCGGCCATCGGTGATGACCGAGAGCAGGATGTCGTCACCGGGCTTGGCCAGCCCGTCGCGCATCTCGATCGCCTTGATGCGGACATCTAGCTGTTTCTGATAGGTTTTGAATGCCGGCGTCGGTTCGGCGGTGACGATCTGGCGCTTGCCGCCAGATATCTCCGGCACCTTCACATAGGTCCTGAGATCCGCCGGCAGCACGACGTCGGCAAACGACCGAAACATGGCGATCAGTTCCGGCACGTTGACGAACTGGCTGAAGCGCGTGACCGGCTTGTATTTGCCCGATGGCTGCAATTCGAGTTCGGTCGAGGTATCGCCGAAGGTCGATGCCCATGCGTCGAACTCGTGCAGAACACGTTCCGACAATGCTGCCGGATCCATCATCCGCTGCACGGAAAACATCTCGCCGAGCGTGTTGGTGATTGGAGTGCCCGACGCCAGCACCAACGCCCTGCCCGGGTTTTTGGTTTCGATAAAGCGGGATTTGACAAACAGGTCCCAGGCGCGCTGCGAGCCGTTCGGATCGACACCGCGCAGCGTCGACATGTTGGTGGCAAACGACAGCTTGCGGAACTCCTGCGCCTCGTCGACGATGATCTGGTCGATCCCAAGCTCGGAGATGGTCAGCAGATCGTCTTTACGGGTGGCGAGCGCCTCCAGCCGTTCCTTGTGGCCCTCCTTCATGCGCTCGATGCGCTTGCGCGACAGCCGATCCTGGCTATCGACCTTGACCAGCAGGTCCTCGTAGAGCTCCAGTTCGTCCTGGATCATCTGCGCCTCGAACGATGAGGGAACGGATATGAACCGAAACGCCGAATGGGTGATAATGATCGCATCCCAGTTGGCGGTCGCCGCCCGTGACAGGAAGCGATGGCGCTTCTCCCTGACGAAGTTCGTTTCGTCGGCGACCAGGATGCGGGCATTGGGATAGAGCGCCAAAAACTCACGCGCCGCCTGCGCCAGGCAATGGCCGGGCACGACCAGCATCGCCTTGTTGATCAGCCCGAGGCGTCGTTGCTCCATGATGGCGGCAGCCATGGTCAACGTCTTACCGGCGCCGACGGCGTGGGCAAGATATGTGGCGCCGGCGGAGATAATTCTCCAGATGCCGCGTTTCTGATGACCGTACAAAGAAAAAGCGCCAGAGGCGCCGGGGAGTTGCAAGTGATCGCCGTCGAAGGATCGCGGCGCGATGTTGTTGAAGGTGTCATTATAGACGCGCGCCAGCCGGTCGGTGCGATCCGGATCGGACCAAATCCACGACTGGAAGGCCATCTTGATCTTGGCGAGCTTCTCCTTGGCGGCTTCCGTCTCCACCGTGTTCAGCACCCGACGTTCGGTCTCGCCGTCGCGGACCGTATCGAAGATCTGCGGCACGGACGAGTTCAGGGCGTCGGACAGAAGCTGTCCGGCATGGCGGCGATGGGTCCCCCATTCCGTGGTGCCAGCGGCCGACCATTCCAGCTGCCGCGCATTGACCGTCCAGGTCGCCAGTTCCGGTAGGTGGTGGATGGAGATGTCAGCCTCCATGGTCTCCTTGACGAAGGCGACGACATCGTCGGCGGGAATCCACGGTGCGCCGAGACGTGCGGTGATATCCGAGGGCCGGAGATCGACCGGCTGGACGCGCTCCAAAGCGGCTACGTTTCGCGCGAAGACTGGATCAAGCTCGGCCGCAGCGCGGGCAGCAGTGAGCTTCGAGCGGACTGCGCCGGACAGATAGGCATCGGCCATCTGCCAGGAACCATCGGACGGGTCTTGAAAGATCGCGTCCCCCAACTCATCGATCACATCGCCCACGTCACGATGCAGCAAATCGGCGATATGATCGGGATCGACACGCCCGCGGTCGTTGAGAACAACCGCGAGCGCATCGAGCGCAGAGGTAATTATAGGTGCCGGAGGCGGAGCGATGACGCGTTCGGTAAAGATCGGACCGGGTTTGGCGGTGTTGGTCTCCAGATCATAGTCCTCGATCGAGGCGACCAGCCAGCAATCGGGATCGTCGAGGAAGGGCGCAAGGTTCGGCCGGCGATGGACTTCCCTGACCTCACCGGTTTCCGGATCCTCCGATGTCGAAACGGATGTGAAGTTGATCGGGCCGAATTCGCGCATGAAGCTCGACCAGGCGATGCGAAGTGCGACCTGTGCCTGCGTCCAGGGCTGGTCGCGCTCCTGAAGCTTGAGGATGAGCCGGACCGCGTCGCGGATCGGGATCAATTTGCGGATAATAAGGGCGTGTTTGGCGAAGATGCCGTCGGTGCTGCGACCTTTCCTGACCTCGACAGGAACAGCAACACCGTCCACCACCTGCATCAAGGCCGTCGCCTTGCCGATGAAATAGCTGCCTTCGCGAACTTTGGGATCATCCGGGCGCTCTGCCATGGCTTCCGCGACTTCGTCCTCAAGAGCGAAGTCGATTGCCGAAGGCTCGCCGTCGTAGACCCCGGCCGGGAGCTGACTGATTGCGGCGTTCAGGTTCGTTTCAAGATCATCACCGATCGGGAGGCATGTGTAGGTTTCGCCGAAGGGACCTGACGTAATCGCATGCCGTCCCAGCACCATGTCGGAATGATCGGCGAACCACCTGTTGATACGGGCGCTGTCTCCCTCGCCTGCCGCCTTTGCATCCGCGAGATCGAGCCAACTGCTGTCTCCAGCCGGCTCGTCGGCGCGGCGCTTCCGGAAGAAGAGGATATCGACGACCACATCCGTGCCGGCGTCCGCGCGGAAACTGCCTTCGGGAAGGCGGATCGCGCCAACGAGATCGGCCATGCCGGCGATATGTTCACGGGCGCGGGCGTCAGCCTTGTCCATCGTGCCGGATGAGGTCACGAAAGCAGCAAGCGCGCCGGGCTTTAGCCGGTGGATGGACTTGGCGATGAAATAGTCATGCAGCCGCAAGCCAAGAGAGCGGAAGGCTGGGTCACTCTTCACCGTCCTGTCAGAAAACGGCGGGTTGCCGATCGCCAGATCGAAATGGTCGGGCAGGTCGGTGCGGGCAAAATCGCCGGTGACGATTTTGGCACTGGGCTGCAGCAGCCGGACGATGCGGGCGGTGACGGGATCAAGCTCAATACCGGTGACATGGATCACCTTGGAGAGAGCATCCGGCATCAGCGCCGGAAACATCCCCGTGCCAATCCCCGGCTCGAGGATTCGTCCACCCTTGAACCCCATGCGGATCAGGCCCGACCAGATGGCACGAACGATAAACTCCGGCGTGAAATGGGCATATTGGGTGCAGCGCGCCAGCGACGCGTAATCATCTGGCGCAACAGCACTTTCGAGATTGCTGCCGAGCTCCTCCCAGCCTTTGCGAAACGCCTCGTCGCCCGGACGCCGGAATATGCCGTTGGCCAGATCAGAGGCGCCGAAGCCGGTGAACTTGATCAACCTGGCCTGCTGGTCAGGTCGGGCAGGCAGGCCGTGACGTTCGATCTCGTTCGCCAGCAGGATGGCGGCGATATTGTCACGCGCACGGTCGCGCCAAGATTTTGCGAGACCGCGAGAACCCTCCAGCCGAAAATCGACCTTCTCCCGTATCTGCGGCGTGGGCTTCGGTTCTTTGCGGACCGGAGCGGCTGGTGCCGGCGTCAAGGGCCGGGGGTCGATATCGGTCGCGAAGTCTGCTGCGAAACCCGTCAAGCCGAGATCGAAACCGGATGCGAGAGCTGTATTGCCGAATAGGTCGACAGCGAAAGGATCGTCATGCGCCATTGGTAAACTCCTGTGAGTGGGCGCGCCGAGGCACACTCGCGGGAAGAAGCGGTGTTGCCAGGCTGCGGATGGTGGAGGTTTGGACGTGAAGACTGCCGTCAGGCAGCTATGGTTTCCGGCAGAAGACGGAATTGCACCGGCAGTTTGGCGGCGATCTCCTCGTCGGTCAGATCGGCAAGAAGCTTCCAGATTTTGCCCTGGGCAGAGGGATAAACGAGCACGATCTGGCGATTGCGCAGATCGGCTGGAAAGCGAGCGTCGGCATAACCACGGAAATCCGGACCGGTCGCGCTCCAGATATGATCGAGCTTTTCCTGTCGGTTCATGGCACGCACCGGACGGGATTCGCGGGTGATGATCTCGGCACACATGCGGTCGGGTGACTGGCGATCGCCCAGGTCGCAATAGCCGTGAAACCATCGGGATCGATCATCGATCGTCAGTGCAAAAAACACGCTGGTGACGCTGGCGGCCAGAAACTCCCGCATGGCGAACATGTCACTGCGGTAAAACAGCGGAGGGAGGATCTCGAACATGCGGTCGTGGTCGGCTTCGGATATCTCGAACCACTCACCGACATAACGCGTGCCGGAAATACGGTCATCGTTGAATGGTGACTGGCTGTGGCGGTTGAACAGGGCGTACATCTCATGGCGGCTGGCCACGCCTTCGAACACCTTACGGATGGTGGGAGGATTGAACATCTGCGGCTCCTTCGGGGTTGCGACTGAAGCGAAGCCTGATCGACCTCTCTGTTCAGTCCTTTGATCACCCCTCCTCAGCCGGCGCCTCGCGAGCAGCGGGTCAAGGGCCGCCGTAAGGCGGGCGGCAGCTTCACCCTTGATGCGCTGTCCGCGTATGCGGCAGCTCTCCTCTCTCCCTTCTCTCCTTCAATTCCTCATTCCAATCCTCCGATTCCGGCCTCAGCCGCGAGAAGTCACACCCGGCGCATTCCGCCATCTGGCGCAGACGATCGGCAAAGACCTCACCCTGAACATTGTTTTCGGTCGCCGCCACCAGCCATGCGCCTTCCCCGGAAGCCAGGTTTTCCAACGCGAGCGCGGTTAGCGGCGACCACCCGCCGCCGGTGCTGACATAGAGCGTGTCGGATCGTGTCTGCTCGATCGCGGCCAGGCTGAGCGCATCGATCGCCGCCTCCGTCACACAGATCCGACGGGCATCCACCTTTCCAAACCGGAAGAGCGCCTTGGCGCCGCCGGTGGAAAACCCGCGCCAGTCCGGACCGCGCTCCTCCCAGCCGATGACGGCGCCAGCCTCATCGACATGTTTCGCCCACATCGAGCCATATGGGCCTTCTCGAAGAACGTCCGCCTCGATCGCCGCGGAGATGACTTGCCATGGCAGCGCCGGCATCGCTGGAGGTAAGTCCACGTCGCCGATCCGCGCCACGGCCGTTTTCGGTGGTTCCAGCGGTCAGCGACCGCAGCCCCTGTTTGGGTTTGACGGAGAGGCTTGTCCCAGGTCGGTGCGGTGGGCTGAAACGCGACGAGATCGCTGACCACCGCCAAGGCCTCGGCAAAGCCGATCCCATGGAGATAGCTTGCGAGCGCGAAAACGTCGCCCTTGGCGTCTGAACGTGCATCGAACCAGCCCCTGTCATCATGGATGACGATGACGATGTCATCGTCGCGCCGGAATTTTACCGCCCGGCGCGTGCTCTCTTTCGTGTCTATCGCGAAGTCTTCATGCTCGAGGACGGCTGCGCAGCCCACCAGGGCGCGCAGCTGCTCGATCTCATTTTTTTCCATTTCACTTCCTTTAGCCTTCCTGACTTTTCGGACTGGCAGCGCCCAGGCCGCGAAGATGGAAGCGCGCAAGGGCGCGGTTCGCAATGTGCAGATCTGCTGGGAAAGCTCGCGGCGAAGCCTCCCTTGCGCGCGCATCAGCGCAAGCGGCACGCCTTCCCCCGAAGGGGTGATCGGCTCAATGAGCCGATCCGTAAGCAAATGGATCGTATTCGTTGATGATGGCGTCTTCGTCGCCGTCATACTCGGCGGAAATCATGACGCCGATCTCGCCATCCACCTCGAAGAGGATGACCGGGACCATCAGGGTCCGGGCAAGATCGAATGCGTGGTTTTGTGCGAGGCTGAGATCCGACATGTGAGGCTCCATCCGTTGGCGGGGCCGATCCCCGCTCGATGGCGCCCGTTCGATCCGGGCCCGGCCGCGGTCACCGCGCAGGCGTAGCCGGAGAGGTCGCAGTAGCTGCGAACCCCGTGCGGGTTTACCGTCCAAGGACGGGACTGGATTAGGGATGCCAGACAAGAGAGCTGGGTTTGGCAACGCCATTGGCTGGAGTGGATTGGTATTCGATCTCGCCGCACTGACCTTCGTCCGGATCATCCGGACTGCCATCAACCGGAATGAAGTGAAAATAGGGAACGGCTTTGTCTTCCAATGTGAGACTTAGGCGCATAGCGTTCGATTTGTCGGACAGGTGTTCATCGATCGCATCATGTGCCATGGCACACAGGGTGAGACTTTGGCATTGCGTTTAAGACGCAACGAACGAAGCGCTGCCAACTGGCCCGGTACGCAGCTTCGAGATTTCCTATTCTTGTCAATTCTGGATTGACAAAAGATAAATGTTTTAAAGTAAACTTGATATTCACTTTGAACTCGTGCCATGATGTCCATTATGGATGAACAGAAAACGCCGAAGCTAAAGTACCTGATTCAATCAGTCCCACCGGGCTTCCTTGTCGATGCGGCCTGGACGGCACGTCATGCGATCTCACGGCAATCCGTATCGGCGTATATCAAACAGGGCTGGCTCGAGCGGATCGCGACAGGCGTCTACCGACGCCCATTTTCGGCAAGAGAAACGTCGGAAGCCGTCACGGGCTGGAAAATTCCCTTGTTATCCGCGCAATGGATCATGGGACATGCATTTCATGTTGGAGGTCTGACCGCGCTTGGATTGCGCGGCCATTCCCACTACCTGCAGTTCGGCGGCAATACGCGCGTCTATCTCTATGGCTCCGATATACCTGACTGGCTTATGACATTGACAACCGATGCCAGGTTCTTCCGACGAGGTCATGGACTGTTCCCCGACGAGAACAACGGCGTGGAGAACAGCGAATTCAGCCTCTCCGATAATCCAGATGAGGAACAGGCCATGAGCCCCTGGCGCTGGCCTATCAAAATGTCGTCTGCAGAGCGGGCGATACTGGAGGTTCTCGATGAACTTCCGAAGAACGAGAGCTTTCACAACATCGACATGGTGTTCCAGGGAATGGTCAATCTGCGCCCGAAAATGTTGACGACGCTGTTGACCCAGTGTCGCAGCGTGAAGGTGAAACGCCTTTTCTTCGTCTATGCCGACAAGCACGCGCATGCTTGGCTCAAGCATATCGACAGATCGCAGATCGATATGGGACGGGGCGATCGAGCACTCGTTCCAGGCGGAAGGCTCCACCCGATTTATCGCGTAACGGTCCCTGCCGACCTGCTGCCAAAGGAGAATGTCGATGGCGCGTGATCGCTATATGCGGCAGGTCGAACTGCTCGTCCGGACGTTGCCCTATATCGCGCGGCAGGATGTCTTCGCTCTCAAGGGGGGAACGGCTATCAACCTATTCTACAGGGATATGCCTCGATTGTCGGTCGATATCGACCTCACCTACCTTCCCATCGAGGATCGGGAAACAACGCTCAGCGGTATCGACGCGGCGCTTGACCGAATTCGCGACGACCTGCTGAAAAACCTGCGCGGCGTCGATGTCCAGCGGATCGCCGGTGGCGGCAACAATGACACGCGGGTGCTCGTCCGGCAGGGCACCACTGACATCAAGATCGAGACCTCGCCGGTCGCGCGTGGAACGGTGCATCCTCCGGAACTGCGGACGGTCACGGATGGGGTGGCCAATGCCTTTGGCTTTGCAGAAATGCAGGTCGTGTCATTCGAGGATCTATTTGGTGGCAAGCTTCATGCCGCCGTGGACCGCCAGCATCCGCGCGATCTCTTCGACGTGAAGCTGCTCTACGATCATGAAGGGCTAACCGATGCGTTGTTTCGGACCTTTCTCATCTACGTTGCAAGCTCCGGCCGCCCCCCGCATGAGTTGATCAGGCCGTCATTGTCCGAAATCGATGACGCCTTCGTGAAAGAATTCGAAGGCATGACCATCGAGCCTGTCAGCCTGATCGAACTGAAAGACGCGCGAGTCCGGCTGACAGATGACCTTCGAGCCCGCCTCGACGATAAAGCGATGCGATTCCTGCTTACTCTCCATGATACGGAACCGGATTTCGACGCCATCGGGTTGCCACAGGCAGCGGCACTACCGGCAGTACGGTGGAAATTGCTCAATTTAGCAAAGCTGAAGCAGCAGAACCCCGAAAAACACGCTATGCAGCGTGGGGAGATTGAGAATATGTTTGCTTGAGCCCACTGCATTCTCAAGCTCGGCGGGCCGCAGGCTTCTTACTCAGGGGTCGAACCAACGCAGCGGACACTACCGGCATGCGACCTCGCGCCACCTGCAGGCGGGCATAGCCCGGAGCAAAACATAGAAGAGCATCGGAGCTTTCAGCATCGCGCCGGCCGAACAGGGCGGGAAAGCGGGAATTCTCGACATGGATCGCCCGGAAAAGGGGAGCCGCAGGAGCCTTAGCATAGGTGGGCTAATCGGCTTCGTGCCCCATCCCATCCGTACGGAGAAAGGCGCTGCACCACACTGCCGATGATACAGTCACTTGTCGGAAACAGGCATAACCATCATGCAGAGGAGCGCAGCCATGAAACACTATGTCGGCCTCGATGTCTCGGTCAAAGAAACGAGCGTCTGTATCGTCGATGAAAGCGGGAACCTATGCAAGGAACGGAAGGTGGCATCTCATCCGGAGGACCTTGTAGCGATCCTGAGCGATCCGGCATTTAGCCTTGAGAGAGTGGGTATCGAGGCTGGACCGTTGTCTCAATGGCTGTTTGAAGGGCTGGCAAAAGCGGGCTTCCCGTTTTTTGCGTCGAGACGCGACACACCAAGGCATTCCTTGACGCTCTGCAACAGAACAAAAGCGACCGGAACGATGCGCGCGGCATTGCCCATATGATGCGGGTCGGCCTGTTCAAGGACGTGCATGTGAAGACGCTCACCAGCCAGAAGCGCCGCGCCTTGCTAACGGCCCGATCGTTGTTGCAGGAGAAGGCAATTGACCTGGAGAACGAGATGCGCGGGCTTCTGCGCAACTTCGGGCTGAAGGTCGGCCATGCCTCTGGCGGCACGTTCGAGAGAAGGATACTCGAACTCGTCGAAGACGACACTGAACTGGCGGAAATCATGGAGCCACTGCTCGCCGGACGACGCAAGTTGCGAGAAGGCTTGGCCAAGCTGGAGAAGCGGGTTTTATCGGAGGCCAAGCAGGATGAGGTTTGCAGGCGGCTGATGACAGTACCTGGCGCTGGACCCATCGTCTCGCTCGCCTATGTCTCGACGATCGATATTCCCAGCAGGTTTCGTCATTCCCGATCGGTCGGAGCGATATTGGGCCTCACTCCAGTGCTGAAACAGTCCGGCGAAATGAGCCGGGTTGGCCATGTCTCTCTACGCGGGGACGCCATGATGCGGCGACTACTCTATGAGGCCGCCCAGTCGATGATGACACGCGTGGTGGAATGGTGCTGGTTGAAGGCATGGGCCATGAACATCGCCAAGCGCCACGGCAGCAAGAAAGCCAAGGTCGCACTGGCCCGCCGCCTCGCCGTTGTCATGCATCGCATTTGGATGAATGGCACCGAGTTTCGGTGGACGAGGGATGACAATGTCTCAACTGTTGCGGCATAACGGTCAGCTACCAAGGCGAGAAGTTCGAGTTTAAGGTTCCGCGTAGCGGCGGAAGACGTCCTTCGCGGACGATGGTGATGTGAGTTCGTGGCGGCGTTTATTCCGATGATCCGTCATCAGGATGCAGCATAGATTGGGCCACATCATCTACTGGACCCCATCATGGGAGGGCCGAGTGCCGATCCTGGAGAGCAGCGCGGGCCGCGAAAAGACGTTGAACGCTGCATCAGCCGGACGCAGATAACACCTGCTCCTGTAGAGCAACGCTTTCGGCTGAAAAGCGCCAATAGCAGTCATAGCTACCGCAAGACAAAATTTGCGGTAGCTCCCAGTAAGGGCTGAAAACTGCCGGCACAATTCAAGAGAGCCAGCATGACCTCCCGCTAGTCCCGCGCGGTCCACAGGGCAAACGTCTCTCGTTGGTCTCCCGCTCTGACTGCCTCCAGGTAGCGCGGCTTCCAAACATCACCTATGAAGACCTCCATGGTCGTGGGCAATTTCGGACGATCCGCGTGCTCCCCATGGAACCTGACGATGCCATTATTGAGAGCGTCAGCACTCAGTGTGTCGTCCTGCCATTTCTCCGGCGTCCCAAACCGCGCCAGAAATTCAGCTTCCACGTCTTTGCGGGTCGTCTCGATGTGTCGGTACTCCACCGGCCTGCCGATCTCCTTGCCAATCATCGCGACCAATTCGTTCATCGAGATATCTTCCGAGCCGACGTCGCGATAGACACGGTGTATGCCCGTCGGATTGGTCAGTTCCTTCGCCGCCAGCCATGCGATGTCATCGGTCGCCACCCAGGGCATCTTCAAATCAGGTTTGCAGAACCAGGCAATTCGACCGTATTGGGCAACCGGCCCCGTCCACGCCAAAACATTCTCCATGAACCAGGCGGCGCGCAGGTGGACCAGATTGACAGTGTCGAGTTGGTTGAGCTTTTCGTCCAGCTGGTGGAAGCTTTCGAAATGGCCGGTTTTCCCTTTGACCTCCGAACCCATGGCCGTCAGGCTAACGGCCAGTTTGACGGAGGATTTTTCGAGCGCATCGACAAAGCGCTCGGCAACAGCGGGGTAGTGTCCCTCGATGTTGTTCCAATCGGTCTTCACCATCAGGAACGCGGCATCTGCACCCTGGAAAAATTGGTCAAGGTCTCCCGCGCCTGTGTCGAAGCTTCCGATAAACGGCTCGGCTCCGAGCGCGACCAGTGCGTCCAAGGCTGGGCCACCTCTCGACAGCGCTCTGACCTGATGCCCGGCGCTCAACAGGGTCCGGGTCAGCTTGGCGCCAATTCGTCCCGTGGCGCCGACGACAGAAATTCGCATGACAGTCTCCATTCGGTTGTTAATCACCCAGGAATAGACTATTGCCGTGCGTACGAATTTGGAGATAATGCCAGATGATCTCAAAATCGGGCCAATCCGCAAAACGGCGTCCCTGCTCCGACGACATTGAACCCGACCGGTCGAATCGTCCGGCCTTCGCTGTCCGTCTCGACTTCAGTGACTATGAGGCTGAAGTGCCCCAGCACCAGCACAAGGAAGGGCAGCTCATTTTGGCGCTGCACGGGGCCGTCACATGCCGAACGGAGAATGGCATCTGGATTGTCCCGCCAGACTGCGGCGTCTGGATACCCGGCGGCGTGCCGCACAGCAACCAGGTTACGTCCAACGCACGCCTGTCCTATCTGTTCGTTCATCCAGACGCGGCGACCCTGCCGCAGGAGTGCTGCACTCTGTCTGTGTCGCCCATGCTCCGCGAGATGATCCTTCGACTGGCAGATGTATCTGCCAACTATGCTCCGAACGATCATGTCGGCCGTATGGTGCGGGTCTTGCTGGACGAACTCGCACAAATGCCGATACAGGGGCTGGAATTACCAGCTTCCAGCCATCCCAAAATCGCCGCGATCACCGCTGCCCTTATGGCGGAGCCGAGCGACCGTCGCACGCTCGTGGAGTGGGCGGCGTACGTTGCCATGAGCGAGCGATCCTTGAAGCGGTTGATGGTCCTGGAAACGGGACTGACCTTCGGCCGGTGGCGGCGGCAACTGCATCTGGTCATCGCGTTGCGTGAACTTGCCAGCGGAGCGACGGTCCAGAGGGTGTCGAGCGAATTGGGATATGAATCCGCTACCGCTTTCATTGTCATGTTCAAGAAGGCATTGGGCACAACGCCAACGCGATACTTCGCGAACTGATTTGCCAAATAGCCGAATTCGGCAACGCTGCTCGGCCTTCGCAGTATGTGCGATGAGCGCAATGGGCCAAGTAATGACGAGACATGCTATGATCCGGCTGCCTGACGGAGGCGACGCGGTGGGAGGAGTGGCGGAGGGCTTGGCATGGACGCCGTCGTACTGCGTAATCGATATCCATGGAATAAAGGAATCCTGGTAGGCCAGAAGCGCCCACTGCAGCCAAAGAACGTGTGGTCGATCCGCGTTCGACTAGAGATGAGCGGCGCGATCCGGGAACTGGCGCTCTTCAACCTCGCCATCGACAGCAAGCTTCGCGCTTGTGACCTCGTCAAGCTGAGGGTTGAGGACTTATGGTCCGGTAGTTCGATCCGAGATCGAGCCACCATCATCCAAAAGAAGACGAAGCGGCCTGTCCAGTTCGAAGTCACCGAGCAGACAAAGATCGCGCTCGCGGCGTGGCTTCCCTTTGTTCGAAGGAACGGCAGCAGCTATCTGTTTCCCAGCAGCCGAAAAACGTCGCAGCATCTGTCGACAAGGCAGTATGCGCGAATTGTCCACCGATGGGTCAGGTCAATCGGGCTCGACACCAGCTCCTATGGCACTCACTCCCTGAGGAGAACCAAGGCAGCCCAGATTTACAAGAAAACGGGCAACCTTCGAGCCGTCCAGATTCTGCTCGGCCATACCAAGCTGGAAAGCACCGTGCGTTACCTTGGCGTAGAAGTCGACGACGCCCTTAGAATTGCGGAGCAGATTGAGCTGTAGCTATAGCTATCGGCTCGCGGCCATCGGCTCTAGCCGGTGGTCTCTCTCGCGCCAACAGCAGTCATTGTCAGCATTGCAAAACCGTCTATATTCCGACGTGCCAGCGGTCAGGAAAACAAGTGGCGTTTCAAGCGGATTCTTGCGACTCCAGTCGTGAGTTTTTTGCCTAATTAGCAGGTCGTGGAACATGCGCCGCATTCGACAATTCTCCATTGTTGTTATCACGATTATCGTTCTTGGGGTTTTCGGGATTGGCGGATGGCTGACCTTCAGCCCACCCGATTTGCTGCTAGTCGCCACAGGCTATGCGGCCAAAATGGTTTGCTCGAACGTGTTCATTGCCAAACGTGACCCGGATGCGGCTATTGCAACCGATGTTAAGCTAGCGCTTAAAAATACAACCAAGCGAATAAAAATCAAGGTTAACACCGAAAACCAACGTGTTGACGCTGCATACCTTGGCCTCTTCGGCAAACGCCGCGCCCAATACACTGAGGGGCGCGGCTGTACTCTGGACTCAACGGATGAAGTCACTTATCGCGAAGTCGTAACTCTTCTGCCGCCAACGACGTCTGATGCGCTCTGGCCGGTCGGCGACAAGGTGCAATTGTCAGACAACAAACAATTACAGGCCGTGCTGAACGATGCGGCTCTTCAGGGGCCAGGGATGCGCGCGATCGTCGTTGTTCGTGATGGACAGATTGTCGGTGAAACCTATGGCGCAGGCTTCGGGCCTTCAACACCATTGCTAGGTTGGTCCATGACGAAGACCGTGAACGCTGCGCTGGTCGGCATGGCGATCAAAGACCGAAAGCTATCGCTGGATCAGAGAAGTCTGTTCCCGCAATGGGCCAATGACGCACGTAAGAACATTTCCGTGGCCGATTTGATGTCCATGACAAGCGGCCTAGAATGGAGTGAAGAAGGCACTTTTCCGGATACGTATATACTGGAGTATCTCGCTAAAGATGCGGCGGCATTCGCGAGAGACCGGCCTCTTGTCACTCCGCCGGGAACAAAATTCAATTATTCAGGTGGCTCGTCGGTCCTTCTGGCGCGGCTTTGGCAGAATGCGGTGGGAGCAGACTCACAAACTTTTCCAAAGGAACGATTGTTCAAGCCTTTGGGCATGAAAAGTGCCGTACTTGAATCAGACGTCTCAGGCACATTTCTCGGTGAAGGCTATCTCTACGCTAGTGCACGCGATTGGGCACGTTTCGGCGAATTCCTGCGCCTGAACGGGGAGTGGAACGGTGAGCAGCTTTTGCCGAACGGCTTTGTCAACTACATGCGCTCACCTGTGCCGGTCTCCGATGAGGGACATGGTCCCGCTTACGGCCGTGGACAGCTTTGGCTAGGACCCGGCCAAGGATTTACCTTGCCGACCGACACATTCATGATGCAAGGGCACCAACGTCAGGTGATTGCAATCATTCCTTCGCGTAAACTCGTAGTTCTGCGAATGGGATTAACCCGCGAGGATATCGGTTATAGCAACGCGAAGCTGCTGTATGCGATTGTCTCGACGTTGAGAAACTCCTGACTTTTTCTATGCCCCGCTCTTCCCTAAAAGCGCTTGAGGCTTCTGCTGCAAGCCATGTCGCAAAAGTTGGAACTTTTCGGCGGGTTTTGCGATGACTAATGACCGAAATGGGCAGACTGCGGACGAACCCTTGCTTTCTTGGCTAACGGATAGACGGGATAGAGCTTGACCTCAGCCCGCCAATTAGAGAAGCGCCGCAAAGCGGAAGGCGGGACCGACTGCCCCCGGAAGAAACGTTCCATTTCAGTCTGTCGCGAAGGCGGAGCCAACGTCCGAGTTTCACGACACAGTCCGTGACAACGATCTACTCTTCCCTATCGATTAGTCGGGCCGCCACTCGCCGACCTCGATGGAACCGTTCTCGGTCAGTTCGGTACATACGAAGTGTAAAAGCTCATCGTGCGTGATGACGGCGGCGCTCAGCCGGCCAGTCCGGTACGCTCCGGTATCCAGTGCTATGCGATTTGAGTAAACTTCGGGCCGCAGCGACTTTGTGATCGTGTGACCGTGTAAAACGACGTGGTCAAGAACGTCCATGTGGTCGAGAAAACCGGCCCTGATCCAGCGCAAGTCGTATTCGTCCTGTTTTGCGAGCAGAATGCCGGGACGTATTCCAGCGTGAACAAAACAGAAGCGGCCCATTTCCATGAACGTATACGCGTTTTCGAGCAAGTCCACATGATGTGGGAAGACGCGGCGGATATCGGCGGCGATGTTCTCAAAATCTGGCACCGGACGACTGGAATATGCACTCACTGTCGCGACGCCTCCCCAGTCCATCCAATTGACAGCGTCCTCATAGGTGAGAGCACCGCGAAGGAACTCACGCAGGTAAAAATCATGATTGCCGAGAATGAGCCGGGAGCCCGGATAGAGATCGAGTGTCGAGCAGACCTGATCGAGTACCTTCGGACTGTGAGGGCCGCGATCGATCAGATCGCCCAGAAAGATCACAACAGGCTTAGACTGATGATTATTCGCATAGGCGGCGATGTATCCAAGCATGGCTTCGAGAAGATCGGCGCGTCCATGGACGTCGGCAATGGCATAGACGGTGGATGGTAAGCTCTCGGTCGGTATCACTACTTTTTCCTGCAGGCGAAGCCAACGCGTGGTGATCGCCCTTGTGCTTGCAACATGTCGGAGCTTGGAGCGGCGGGGACGGGACCAGGGCCAAACCTCGGCGGTGGCATTCCTATAGGCCATGCCGGCGGTGGCACGCTACCAAAAGTGAGTGTGGCGCGAGATTTTCCGCCCCGCCTATCGCCCGTTCCTGCCATGAACGGAATAGTGCGACCCATGGGGCATCACAACGTCTCCTCAAAAGAGATCAAAGCAAATGTGGCCGGCACCAGCCACGTCTACCGTTATTGCAAACCAGTTTCGACCATCGTTTGCACCATGTCGGCATCACGACGCGGATGTAGACGGAAGGCAAGGACAGAACTCGGCGAACGAATGGGAAGAAACGCCCGTCCGCTTTCGCTGCTTCGGCATCAATCAAATGGAGAAGGACGCCGCCCATGGCTCCTTCCCCGCCACAAATGGGCCAACCGTCGATGCTCGGCGACAGATCGCGCTCAAGAAGTGGAACATTTAAGTGCAGGGGATGAATCTTCCACGAACTGACGTTTGCATCGTCCAAGGTTGCTTTATTTTGTAGGTAAACCTGATCGTAACCGACGGCCGCGATAAAGTCATACCCCTGGTTGTCTATCTCGGGCTCAGTAAGATGCAACTGGATCCCATGCTGTGCGGTTGTCTGCTTTAGATCCAGCGCTGCCTTCATATGGAGAATATTTCCCCGGGCAACGAAGTTATTTGGGTCTTTGAAAAAGTCATACAGGCTCATATGTGGCGGCCTTAGATATAGTTGAAGTTCAGTCGCACAGTCAGCCCGTGGGGCCCCGATGGATTAGAACGTACCGCCCCTTTCCTGCTGGTGTTCATGATCTTCAGGCCTTTTCCTTCGCCCCAGTCTGTTTCGCCGGCAACCTCTTTCAGCCACTGAAACATGCGGGGAAAGTGACGGTTTTCACCAACGTTGATACGTCCACTCAGCCCCTTAACACCCCAAAGATGATCTAACGCTCGGCGGAGAAACTGGTCCAACGGAATATCTTCCCCGTCATTTCCACTTTCACGCGCTTGGTCAGCGACGGAATAGACCGCGGCTTTAAACTCGTTCGGAGTTATATCGTCCACGTCCCGAATTCCCGATGGGATGGGCGCTAGAAGGCTTGTGAATAATTGGTCCGGGTTTGTCGGGTTAGCTAGATCGTAGCCGCGAGCCCTTAGTTCATTGACGATCTTTTCAAGCCCGCGTTTCTCAACGAGTTTCCGTTTGATCTCGTCTAAAAGACGCTTGAAGCCGGCTTTGCCTTGCACTGAAATTTCAATGTGCTCGCCGTAAATCTCCAACCATACGTCCCTCAATGCGTTGACTGCATTCCAGTAAATTTGGCCGCCAAGCTTGGCGCCCCAAGGGGTGTACCCGAATTCGTCATCCCTCATAACCAAGCTCCTATCCTATCAAATGAACAACCGGGCGCAGTTTTCCTGACATGTATTGCGCGCCCGCAGTTTTTGGTTGATGATTCTAGTGATCACAGTTATTAAGTATTGCAGGAAGCCCTCGCAGTTATCATGGCTCGATTTTAGCATGACCGTAATTCTCACCGCATGCACGATGCGCAAGCGTTTTTCCCCAGATGTATTGCTCAATGCCAGGGCAATCACGGCGGGAACGACGCGTTCGGTGGGAGAAGATTGGCGTGATCGGATACGGCGCGCGGAACCTCAAGTTTCGGCATCCGACCTGTACGCCGGAAGGAGTATGGCAGAGGCCAAAACGGCCGCCCAAGCAATTGGGGCTAAATTGACCATAGCGTCGGCCGGTCTTGGGTTGGTACCGGCGGAAAAGAAGATTCCGAGCTACAACCTTACTGTCTCGCCAGGTTCAGTAGACTCGATCTTAAGGAAGCTTCCACCCGAAGCTGATGCCCACGACTGGTGGCTGGAGGTATTCTCCAGTCGGCAGGCCGAGGCGGTGTCCGAGGTGCTGCAGGGCAGTTCTCACGCCTTACTACTTGTGTCGCTCCCACATTCCTACCTTCTGATGCTGACGCCGCTTCTTATCTCCCTTTCGACGGCGAATGCAGGGCGATTGCGGATCATGACGACCTCCACCAAAGTGGATCTCGCCCCTGCCTTGAGACCTTTCCTACTTCCATATGACAAGCGCCTGGATGGCCCCGACAGCCCCATCCCAGTAACCATGGGCGACTATGCTTCGCGCGCGCTAAGGCACTTCGTAACCAACGTTCTGCTCGATAATCCTGACGGTAACATAGCTGATCACGCTGATGCGGTGCGCTCCAGGCTACTCGATTGGCGGTTCCCGGAGCGAAAAGCGGGCAAGCGTGTAGGTGACCAAGAAGTCCTAAAACTGCTGCGCGACAATTGGGCCGTGGCTAACGGCAGTTCTACAAAACTATTGCGGATGTTCCGGGACGACATGAACATCGCCTGCGAACAAGGCCGCTTCTCGCGACTTGCCGCAATTGTGCGAAACGAGGTCAAAGCCTAATGAGTGCACAAGATCATATCGCGGTACGGGCGGTCAAAACGCAGCAGGGCGTCGAAACGGATGTGTACGCGTTTTTCCTTCCGGGATCCGAGGTCATGAAGATCGCCGAAATCAGTCGGATTCAGCGCGACGACAATGAATTGAAAGGTTTCCAGCGGCAAGAAATCCGCAGTCACGTCAATTCCATCGTCGAATTCCTGGATAGTGGTCCCGTTCTTTTCCCCAATGCGATCATTCTTGCCCTCTCAAAGGATGTAACTTTCACAGCCGCGAGAGGCTCGAAGCCTTCCGAAGCGGTGGAAATCGTGACGTCGGGCACTTTACGTATCCCAGTTCCCGCATCCGGCAGCAAAGCCGCTTGGATCGTGGATGGTCAGCAGCGCTCGCTCGCGCTTTCGCGAACGCAGAACAAGGACATACCGGTTCCTGTCATTGCGTTCGTCTCCCACGATATTGAAGTTCAGCGTCAGCAGTTCATTTTGGTCAATAAGGTGAAAGCGCTGGACACGCGTTTGATTGACGAACTACTTCCTGAAGTCAGCACACTTTTGCCAAAGGATTTGGCTGAGAACAAACTGCCAAGCGAACTTTGCAATTTGCTCAACACGCACAAAGACTCGCCGTTCTACCGACTGATCAAAAGAAAGTCTGATAAGAAATCATCCAACGCGGTTATCGTGGACTCTGCTCTCATCGCGGCGGTCAAAGCGAATTTGAAGCTCCATACCAGTGCTCTGAGCCAATATGTCAACACAGACGGCACCTCTGATGCCGATGAGATGTTCAACATGCTGGTGAAATACTGGACAGCAGTCAAAGACACCTTCCCTGAAGCGTGGGGGAAGGCGCCCGAAAAGAGCAGGCTAATGCACATGGCCGGGATCCGTGCGATGGGAGCCCTCATGGATCCCGTCATGTTGCGTGCTGAAAGCAGCATGGACGTCGAGCAAGACATTCGCCAATCTCTCGGTCGTTTGAAGCCATATTGCTGCTGGACGGCAGGCAAGTGGGATGATCTCGGATGGAAGTGGAACGACCTTCAGGGCACCTCGCAACATATCGACAGGCTTTCGCAGTATCTCATTCAACTTGATCGCAAGCTTTCAAAGGCCTCACGATGAAGTTCATTTTTGCCGACAGCCTCGACCACGTCGATCCCGGATACGATTTCCTTCGCGACCGATACTCTGCAGATCGCAAGCCATATTGGGATGACGTCTATCCCCATGAGATTATGGGTTATGCGCCTTACGATGGCATGCTTGTTTCGCGCGGGATTGTCGGCGGGACGGCAGTCGGCGGAAAATATACTGAAGCCCAGGCCATGCGCTTCCGTCGCGACGGCGCTCGAAGCTTTCTTCGGCTCGATAAGCCACCGTTCAGCACACTTCCTATCTTTGGGGACTGCGGTGCGTTCACGTATCATAAGGAAGAGCGACCACCGTACACGTCGGAGGATACCGCCGAGTTCTACGATGACGGCCGTTTCACCCATGGCTGCTCCGTCGACCATATCATTTTCGACTTCGACGAAGACCTGACGGGTTTTAACGGTGGGACGGAAGACGCCCGCCGCCGGTTCGACATAACTCTCCAAAACGCGGCCGAGTTTAAAGTCTCCACCCGCCACATGTCTAGCCGCTTCACCCCACTTGGGGTCATTCAGGGATGGTCGCCCGGAAGCATGGCAGAGGCCGCCCGTCAACTCGTCGCTATGGGCTACGACTACCTTGCTCTCGGGGGTACCGTTCCTCTGAAAGCCTCGCAGATCAAGGCCTGCCTCCGAGAAATCAGGGAGGCAGTTCCGCAAAGCACGAGAATACATGTCCTTGGATTTGCCAAGGCAGACGAAATCGAAACTTTCGAACCCTTCAACATCACGAGTTTCGACACGACCTCGCCGCTTATCCGTGCTTTCAAAGATGCGAAGGCGAACTACTACCTGCCGAATTCTGCGGGAAGACTAGACTATTACACGGCAATACGCGTGCCGCAGGCGCTGGAGAACCCGAAACTTCAGCGGCTTGCGAAGCGCGGCGCTTTGAATCAGGAAGAATTGGTCAAGATGGAACGCAGCGCCTTAGATGCGCTCCGAGCTTACGACCGATACGAAGCGTCGATCGACGACACACTTGAGGCTGTCTTGACCTACGCTACGCCAGCGTTGATGGGCGCGCCTCTTGCCGATCTTCCTGGAACGCGAGCAGTCGACGATCTCAGGGCGCGTTACAGGCGAACGTTGGAAGATCGGCCGTGGAAGGCATGCGCCTGTCCGATCTGCCAAGCACTCTCGATCGAGGTTCTTATTTTCAGGGCGAGTAACCGTAACAAGCGCCGCGGAATCCATAACCTGGGCGTCTACAAATCGCTCGTAAACAAACTCCCATCTAGAAGTGAATTAAATGACGAAGCTGACATTCCAGGCGATACAAGCAAAGCAAAGCCAGACCCACACGGTCCTATCGTTTGCAGCCCTTGCATCTGAACTTCAGCAGTTCGCCACCATCGAGCGTGTTGCCCGTAACGAAGCGGGTGCGCTGAGTGGTTTTCAGCGCCCTCAGATCGCTGGTCACATCAGGGAAATCCGGGACTATCTGGAGAAGCCGGAAGCCATCCTTCCGAATCCTATCGTGGTTGCGTTTATCGACCGCGTCGAGGTTGGGCCTGTCGATGTTGATGGACGGTGTACTGTCGAGATTAACCTCGCCCGCGGCGCGCCAGGTCTCGTCGTCGATGGACAACAACGCCTGACAGCCCTTTCCCAAGTTCATGAGAAGGATTTTCAGGTATTCGTTTCGGCCGTGATCTGTGCGGATGAAGCCGAATTGCGCCGACAATTCGTCCTCATCAACAACACGCGGCCTTTGCCCAAATCTTTGATCTACGAACTGTTGCCCACTGTTCGGGGTTTGCCGCGCAGGCTTAGCGATCGATCACTTGCTGCGGAATTGGCTGCAAAGCTAAATTTCGACCCACATTCATCGCTGAAGGGATATATCTATCAGCACACGAACCCGACGGGTATTATCCGCGACACCGCCATTCAACGCGTGATCATCAACTCGGTCAGCGATGGCATCATGCGCGAGATGGTCAAAGAGCCAAACGGCACAGAATTGTGTTTTGATCTGGTGAATGAATTCTATCGGGCCGTTCAATACGTGTTTCGAGACGAGTGGCGCGACCACACTCCGAAAACGTCTCGCTTGGTCCATGGCGCGGGCATTATGGCACTGGGATACGTCATGGAAATCCTGGCGCTCCTCGATGGGGCCAGGTCATGGCAAGATTTCGCCAAGGGCTTGGCGTGCCTTGTCGGCCGTACCGCGTGGACATCTGGGCAGTGGGACTTTGGCAACGGCGATCAACGGCATTGGAAATCGGTGCAAAACGTCAATCGTGACATTGTCACTCTGGGGCAATACCTGAATACAATTGTGAGGAAGGACGTCAAAGCGCGTCGGGCGGCGGCGACCGAAGTGCAAGACCTGAAAATTTCGGTACCAAGCGAGAGGGCTCAATGACCTATGCGGTAAAAGAGCTTTTCAAAACCTTGCAGGGAGAAGGCGCGCAGGCCGGCCGCGCAGCAGTTTTCTGCCGTTTCGCCGGCTGTAACCTGTGGTCCGGCCGCGAGCAGGACCGCCAAAATGCGGTGTGCCAGTTCTGCGATACAGACTTCATCGGGACAGATGGCGAAGGCGGCGGCAAGTTTCGTGACGCCGGCGAGCTTGCGTCGGAGATCGCTCGGACATGGGGGGACGTGCAGAGCAGGCGCTATGTTGTCTTCACCGGCGGCGAACCGCTGCTGCAGATTGATGATGCGCTGATTGCGGCGGTCCACGAACACGGTTTCGAGATCGCAATCGAAACCAACGGGACGATCGAACCGCCGGAGGGCATCGATTGGATCTGCGTCAGTCCGAAGGCCGGCGCGCCATTCAATCTCAAATCCGGCAGCGAACTGAAGCTGGTTTATCCGCAGGCGCAGTTGCTTCCTGACGATCTCCCCGAGGTTTCCTTCGAGCACTATTTCCTGCAGCCAATGGACGGGCCGGAACAGTTTCAAAATATCGCGGCCGTGACGGCATTTTGTCTCGAAAACCCCCGCTGGCGGCTCAGCCTGCAGACACACAAAATGATCGGGATCCCATGAAAATCACACAAGCATTTACATTTGAGGCGGCCCACAGACTTCCAAATGTGCCCACAACGCACAAATGCCACCGCATGCACGGGCATTCCTACCGGGTCGAACTGCAACTCAAAGGCTCCGTTGATCCACGGACTGGTTTTGTGATCGACTTTTTTGATGTGGAGAAAGTTTTCGGGCCGGTTCTCGAGAGCCTCGATCATCATACACTCAACGACATAGACGGCCTCGAAAACCCGACAGCGGAGAATATCGCTGTCTGGATTTGGCAAAAGGTCAAGCCGCTGCTCGACGAGTTGAATTCCGTGAAGGTATTCGAAACGCCATCCTGCTGGGCGGAGTTTGAAGGCAATTAAAAGGAATCGGGCGATGTCGACGACTGCACTGGTGCTATTTTCTGGCGGCCAAGATTCAACGACCTGCTTGGCCTGGGCGCTCGACCGCTTCGAGCGCGTGGAGACCGTCGGTTTCGATTATGGTCAGCGCCATCGGATCGAGCTCGAATGCCGGGACACGTTGCGCGCTAAAATGACCGCGCTCAATCCTGTATGGGCGGATCGCCTTGGAGATGATCACACGATATCGCTCGCCGCACTCGGTGAGATCTCGGATACCGCGTTGACCAGTGGCATGCAGATCGAAATGTCCGCATCCGGACTTCCAAATACGTTCGTGCCTGGTCGAAACTTGATATTTCTGACCTTTGCAGCCGCCCTGGCGTATCGTCGCGGCCTAAAGCATATCGTAGGGGGAATGTGCGAGACGGATTATTCTGGCTATCCCGACTGCCGTGACGATACGATCAAAGCCTTGCAGGTGGCGCTCAACATTGGAATGGAAAAGCGGTTCGTCCTCGACACACCGTTGATGTGGATCGACAAAGCCCAAACTTGGCAACTGGCCAGGGATTTGGGCGGCCGGGCGCTCGTGGATATCATCGTGAAGGATAGCCACACCTGCTATCTCGGCGAGCGAGGCGTGTTTCATGATTGGGGTTATGGCTGTGGCACGTGCCCGGCCTGTGACCTGCGGGCAAAAGGATACGAAAAGTTCGTCGCGGAAGGAGTGTGACAAGGAGAGCGGGATGAATACGCGAAACAGACAATGGATCGAGGGCGGGATTTTTCTTGCTGGCTTCACCGCCTGCATCCCGCTCGCCAATTATATGATTGGCCATGTCGGCACGATCTGCGTGCCTAACGGTCCCTGCATGATCCCCGTCGGCTTTGGTCTGACGGCGCCAAGCGGTGTCCTGCTCGTCGGGCTTGCCCTCGTTCTGCGCGACCTGGTGCAGCGTCGCCTCGGCCTTTTGTGGTCGCTCGGAGCGATCATAGTTGGCGCTTTCCTGTCGACGACCTTCACGGCGCCGTCTTTGGCGCTGGCCTCTGCAAGCGCCTTCCTGATCTCCGAGTTCGCTGACCTGCTGGTGTTCACGCCTCTGCAGAAAAAGGGCCTGGTCAAAGCGGCCTTTGCAAGCAGTATTGTCGGCCTCATCGTCGATAGCGTGATGTTTCTTTGGCTGGCATTCGGTTCGCTTGATTTTATGGCTGGACAGGTTGTAGGGAAATTGATCATGGTTGTAGCGGCGCTTCCAGTACTGTTCTGGATCCGCAACCGCGACCGACGATTGGGGCTGATGGCAGCATGACGACAGAGGCCGAGGATAAACTGGGATGTATCCAGGCCGTTTTTGAGGCCATTAGGGGTAAGTCTATCTCCTTCTTTCCTCGAGTCGACGACAATCGCGCCCCGGGCAAGCTGCGCACGCTTACCGACAAGGAAGCGATCGAAGTAATTGGTGCCGAGGTCAAGCAGTTGGCGCCTGACAAAGACTCCCTTGAGGCCGCGTTGAAGGTCGCTCGCGAGTCTCTCGACGAAGTCACTGCTCAGACCGACTATCAGGACGGAAAAGCGACGCGGTTACTCACCATCTTGACCTTTATGTCCGCCTTCTCCGGACTTGCCTTCAACCGGCTTGCGGATGGCTATCCGCTCTCGATTATATCCTGGGCCGATAAATGGTCAGCAATCAACAGCGGCCTGGTTGTCGTCAGTTATCTGCTCTTCGCAGCGTTTGCCTTGCTAGCCACCTCCGGGGCTCTGGTGACGTTTCATGCGATCAGGGTTCGCTTCCGCTATCCAAGAGCAGTTGCGAAGGACAAGCCTCCGGTCTCGATGCTTTTTTGGATGGGGATCTCGCGTACTCAGCCAAACCGGTGGGCAAAAGCCTTCGTTGACCCCGCCGATGCGACAAAAGTCGCACCGGAACTGCGGACGGAATACCTTAGGAACTATATTGTCGAAACATATCTGATCGCCGCTAAGGTCGCCGATAAAGTGAGGTTTCTAGAGCCGGCGCAGCGCATCCAGTCCTGGGCTATCACGGCCTTGTTCTCTTGGATTATCACAACGGCTGGCGTATTTGCCTTTGTGCATCCGGTTAAAAAAGAGTCTAATCCGGTGATTCGAATAGAAACGCCGATTTCCTCGGTGTGCATTACTGGTGAAAACAATGTCTCCACGGCAGCAAACGGCCAGCCTTGCAGCACCTCGCCCTGACACGGGTCGCGCGGGACCGCTGGTCCTGATTGATGCGGATAACACCCTCTGGGACACGGATGGCGTTTTTGCCAAAGCGCAGTTGGGTCTTCTAGACGCGGTCGAGCATGCCGCCGAGTTGACTGGTCCTGAGGTCAATCGCCTAGAGTTCGTCCGGAAATTCGATCAGGAATTGGCTCAGAGGCATCATCTTGGTCTTCGCTATCCTACGCGCCTGCTCATCGATGCGTTGACACTCGGGCTACGGGGCGTGGATTTTCGAGAGGCTGTGCGGCGTGCCTGGAGCAATGGTGCGGATTCAGGTCTCGGCCGTGCTGTGGTGGCCAACATCGAGAGCCAGTTCTTCGCAAACATCGCAAAACAGCCAAAGCTCCTTGTTGGCGTCGTTAAGGGTTTGCGCGACCTTGCCTCCATCGGCGCGACGTCGGTCGTTTTCACGGAAGGGAGCCGTAAGCGTGTGATGCGCACGATCGAATCGCACCAACTCAGCGGGTTCGTAGATCGTGTCTTTGAGGCGCCAAAAACGGTCCGCATGTTTGAGCGGGTGAAGAAACTGGCGACGGTCAACCAGTCAGTCTATGTGATTGGCGATCAGCTTACCCGCGACATCCGACCGGCAAACGAGGCTGGTGTCAAGACGATCTATATACCTGGCGGCTTTCAGCCGAAGTGGGAGTTCGAAGCCGGCACCCTGCCGACATTCCAAGCTCCCTCGTTCGATGCGGCGGTGACGTTCCTGCTTCACTCCGAAGATGATACCCGCCCGGCCGACTAGGCGGGTGAAAACCCGAACTATTTGCGGGTCCAGAACAGGACGTAATCCTCGCCGACCTCCTCGTATTCACGCCGCTCCAGAAGAAGGGGCTCGTGAACCTGCTTTTGTCAGCAGTGTTGCCGGCCTCATCGTCGACAGCAGAACGTTTCTTTGACTCGCCTTCGGCTCGCTGGATTTCCTGGCTGGCCAAGTTGTCAGTAAACTGGACACCTCTAAAAACCTCCCCATTTTCCGCGTTTCATGATTCAATCCGGCCAGTGTGATTTTCTGGGAGCGGATGATGCGTGGGCAACCGGGCTTTTGGGATTTGGATGATCGTTACGAACGGCTGAGTGCCGTCGGCGATCCGCTGGAGAAGCTCAACAGCATCATTCCATGGGCGATATTTGAAAAACCTTTAGCGAAGGCGCTGAAGCGGTCCGACGGATCGAAGGGTGGACGTCCACCATTTCCGTCGGTTCTGATGTTTAAAATCCTGGTGCTGCAAGCGCTTTATAATCTCTCCGACGACCAAGCGGAGTTTGTTATCCAGGACCGGCTGTCGTTTATGCGTTTCCTTGGCCTTTCCCTTTCGCAGAAGGTGCCGGATGCCAAGACGATCTGGCTGTTCCGAGAGAGTTTGGTGCGTGCAGGTGCCATTGATAATCTGTTTGCCCGTTTCGACAAGCATCTCTCACGTTCCGGATATCTGGCCAAAGGCGGGCAGATCGTTGACGCCACGATCATCCAGGCTCCCAAGCAACATAACAGCCAGGACGAGAAAGACGCGATCAAGGCCGGCGAAATCCCTGAGGACTGGAAGGATAAACCCGCCAGGCTGGCCCAGAAGGACCGCGACGCGCGATGGACAGTGAAGTATTCCAAGGCGAAACGGCCAACGGAGACGCCGACGTCGACGACGACTGGCCAGCACGATATTGCCATTCCAATGTTTGGTTACAAAAACCATGCAGGCATCGACCGAGCCCATGGCTTTATCCGGGGATGGACGGTGACGAGTGCGAGCGCCCATGACGGAGCCCAGCTTCGAAACGTAGTGACCAAAGACAATACCGCGTCGACGGTCTGGGCCGATACGGCCTATCGCTCCAAGACCAACGAGGAATGGTTGCAGGACAATGGCCTAAAGTCCGACATCCATCAGAAGAAGCCAAAGGGCAAACCCATGCCGGAGGCGATGTCGCGCGCCAACGGCCGTCGTTCGAAGGTCCGCTCCGCCATCGAACATGTCTTTGCGCGGCAGAAGGACAAGATGAAGCTCTTCGTGCGCACCATCGGAATCAGCCGAGCGAGGGTGAAGATCGGCATGGCCAATATCACCTACAACATGCTTCGCTATGTCTGGCTGACTGGAAAACCACGGACCGCATAACGCGCAGCTGGCCGGAAGGCCGAAATGCATGCCGCAGATGCGGCAATCATCACAAAAAATGGGCGATCATCCGCGCGAGTTCATCGCGGAAATACATCCACGGCACCATCTTGCCAACTGCGACCGGTAAATCGAGGTGTCCAACTTATCACGGTGATCGCGACACCACCGTTTCCGATCTGGAGCCGGAGCCGCGATCGGCGTCCGGGGCTATCGCCAGCATGAATCAGATCGACCTCACCACCAGTCTAGCGCCGTGAGCCGTCTCTGACCAAGAATCACTCCTGGTCGCTCGTCTTGTAAAGGCTGAGGTAGCTTTTGATTTGGGGCCAGTCGGTTATCTTCTCGTGCAACTTGATCTTCAGCGTGCGGATATCGCGTTCTATCAGTTCGCGACCGGATGACGTGTCCAAGCTCTTGAGCGACCATGGATCACGCCAAAAGTCAGTGGGGATTCCCTTGATCAGATCTTTGGCCTTTTTGCCTGCCGTCAAGCCGTTGTCGCCCATCACAGGCGCGTCCGAAAAAACGGGGTCATAGTCGGATTTCAACTTTTCGACGATCATTTCAGTAAGGGTTTGAATACTCGCCTTCAACACAAGGTTGGGAAACTGAGCGGCGTTTTTGTAGTCGATTCCGTATTCACCGAAAACAGCCGCCCAGATAGCGTACAGGACAGACAGCGCGTCGCTCTCATCCTCTTTGGCCTCCGGAAATGCGCGCACAATCGCCCGTATAGACTGCTCAACAGCACTGGGAGGAAGGCTTGCCGCTGGACCTTCTGTGTGCCTGTTGTTCACCCAATCGATCATTCGATAGAACGGGCTGTCAGCATTTTCAGAAACAACGTCAATGGCGGTCGCGAACTTTGGCACCGTGACCGACGCTTGTGTGAGTCGCGTGCGAAGCGTCGACTCGATTTGATCAAAGTTAGCAATCAACGCTCGCAAGTTGTCTGTTGGGACCTTGTGAGCCTTGTTGTTAATTGTAACGAACTGGAATGCGCGCTCTAACTTCGGCATCTGAACAAAAAGAGACACTGGGATTGCAGCATCAAAGTCAAGCAGAGCCATCCCTCGGAGCCTGTGCTGACCATCGATAATGAACGACGATTCTTTCACTGCATCGGAAAACGTTATCTGGACCTTGCCGTCGATTGGCGCCGTCATGTGGAAGCATGCGGCGTCCGCTTTTATATCCTCTAGCGTGTCCACCTTGGCAACAGTTTCATCAAACGCAATAGTCACCCCAGCCGGGATCACATTGTTGGGGGACGCCTTGAAGAATTTGGTGATTTGCTTCAGCCTGGAATCAACCAAAGCCCGTTGGACATTCCCGCTGTCGATCTTAGAGTCGGACTCGAAAAGCCTTCAATGATATCGATACCTTGCAAGGCGCCGAGTGATCAGGCGAATGTGGGCGATCATGATCCATGCCTGTGAGGAGGCGATGGACTTTTCTACGTCTTTTGCCAGTCTTCGGCATCTGCCAAGCCAGGCGAAGGTCCGCTCGACGACCCAGCGTCGTGGCAGCACGTCAAAGCCTTTCGCTTTGTCCGAGCGCTTGATGATCTCGACCGTCCAGCGCCCGATCTTCTTCAGTCGCCGCTTCAGCTTGTCGCCTGCATAACCACCATCGGCGAAGACATGCAGCAACCATGGCCACCTGTGGCGAATGGATTTCAGGAGATCGGGAGCACCGTCGCGATCCTGGATGTCGGCGCTGTGCACCATGAGGCCGACCATCAGGCCGAGCGTATCGACGATGATATGGCGCTTGCGCCCTTTGACCTTCTTGCCCGCATCGTAGCCTCGTATGCCGCCACTTTCCGTGGTTTTCACGCTCTGGCTATCGATCACGCCAGCCGTCGGGCTTGCCTCTCGGCCCTCCAACTCGCGAGCCTCCATCACCAGATGATGGTTGATACGTGTCCAAAGTCCCAGTGCACGCCATTCATAGAAATAACGCTGGACGGTTGAACAGGGCGGAAAGTCCTTTGGCAGCATGCGCCACTGGCAACCGGTCGTGGCGATGTAAAGCAGAGCGTTGACGACCTCGCGCAAATCAGTGGTGCGGGGACGGCCCAAGCGGCGGGGTATCGGCAGAAAAGGCTCAACCAAAACCCATTCCCGATCCGTCATGTCACTTGCGTAGCGTGCCGTGCGCCGGGCATAGTGCCGACGGGTGATTTCAGTCCAGGCCATCGTGTACTCCATCGAATCTTCGCAAATCCGAAGGAATCATAACCTGTTGAAATCACCCACCTCTTTTTGAGGCAGCCTCTTAATATCGTCAGCATGCGCCCAACGGATGATGTCCTTCGGGTTCGCCACAAAAACCAGAAAGGGGACTTGTCCGCCGGGCTGCTGGTCGACAAAAAATGCTTCATAGCTATTCACGAATGAGTACTCCATCCAGGCTGTGTTCTTCGACGCATCTGACGCAAACGATCTGCGTATTGAGAAAATGATAAGTGTCACGCCTGTTTTTCTTGAGAAGGTACAGTTGTTCATCCTCCTGCGCATAAAAATGTACTCCGCAGACCGAGCAGGAACCCCTTTGCTTCCATAAAAGAGCGAACTTCATGTCAGAAGATGCAACATCCGCTTTGACGTTGTGCGGCTTTTCCGATTTTGTTATCGCCTTTTCAATAGGGAAGTCAGCATAACTGATACTGTGCCCCTTGATTTTGTTGCAGGCATTACAGCACGCAGCGAGATTATCGGTTCCTCGTCCCCCTCCCTTTGACTGGGGGAAGATGTGATCGACCTCGAAGGCCCGTGTGTCTCGACCGACGCCATTTCCGTTACTGTTGTCGACCGTCTCTTCATAGGTCAGTCGCTGACCGCAAATGTAGCATCGATGCCCTTTTCGGCCGGCGAAGGCCTTGATCCGTTGGTTTTGATTTTTGGTGAGTGACGCGCCGGCATTTGTATCGAGTCGTTCGCAAATCAATCGGACATAGGAAACGACCTGATCCCGGGCTGGCACCGACAGATTGAGCAGATCATCGACGACTTCTTCAAGCTTCGACTGAAGAGTATCATCATCCAAGTCCTTATAATTCCGGAAGGTAACAATGCCCTGTACAATTAATCTCGAGAGCAGATAATTAGTAAGACGAATATTGATGAATTCAAACTCATCGAGATTTCTTAGGCTTCTCGGAAGATCAATAGTCGCTTCGCGTCTTAAGAGGTTCCAGAGAATTTCTCCCCAATGAGCAGTTTTGCTTTCGAGGTCTTCGGACAAGACGTATGATCGGCCTAAAGTAATACCGGTTGGTTCCATTAAAAGATCTCTGCAATTTTCAAGCGCCTAATGTCCCTACGAACATGTTCTGTTAATTTCGTATCGCCTCGTCAAGATTTTATTCGGGCCTACCGCTATCTGGGGTAGCAGAAAGCATCAAATTTGGAGAGGAGAAAAATGCGCGGTCCCGAGATTGATAAAGCCGAGCTTATCGAAGGTTTATGGCACGTAGACGGGCAATGCGAAACTGATCTTTATTCAGAAGAGATGAAAGAAGAGTTTGAATCAAGAGGGATGGGCTATCCCCTTGATCAATGGATTCAAAACGAGTTCCGGACGCGTTCGTGCTGCCCGCACTGCTCGACGCCTCTTGCGAAGGTACGACACGAATTGCCAGGGCCGACGTCGGACGATGACGGGCTTTCCGAGCTTTGGCTATGCCCACGCTGCGGTTTTTGGCAGTGGCACGCTCTGCAGGATCACGGTGACATCTGGTCCGGGGCGGCCACATCCATTACTCGATCATTTGACCCAAAGCTGCCTGCGCCATGTACCTCCGAACTCGCACAATATCTCATTCGTGATCCAGATCGATGGCACGATCTTCACCCAACATCTTTGGAAAAGCTAGTTGCCGACATTTTCAGGGCGAACTACGCCCATGCCGACGTGATCCATGTGGGGGGGCCAGGAGATTTGGGGGTCGATGTCGTCTTCATTGAGGCGGCAGGTCGGGAATGGCTTATTCAGGTCAAACGCAGAAGAAAAGGCGCATCGGAAGGTTTTGAAACATTGCAGAAACTTCTAGGAACTCTTTTACTGAAGGGCGGCCGACATGGGATAATTGCCACAACCGCCGATCACTTCACCCACGCTGTCCATAAGCAAATAGGCCGTGCCGCAGAGGTGGGCGTCACGATCGATCTCGTCGATAAAGGAAAATTGGCTCGGATGATCGATCCGCTTGTCGAAGAGAACCCGTGGCGGAAACAGTTCACGCGACTGTTCCCAATTTCGAGGCTCAAACCGGACCAGCAGCGAGATCTTGAGAGAGTCTTGATCGAGAAATTGCCACCACCTCAGCAACTCAGGTTGTTCTAGCGACTATTCTGCCGATTGCCCCAACATATAAGCAGTCTGTCACTCGTCCGATCACGAGGTTCGGTGTGAAAACCTTCGAGGAAGCAACACTATTTTCAGCTCCAGTTGAGCCGATCGAGGACTGCCCGTAGTATGCTAGCCGTTCCTTTACCCGGCGCCCAGATCGGCTCTTTACCGACCAACGCATCCTTCACGCAGTAGAAGGCTTGATGGCTACTGCTCTTCCAGGCGAAGACGAACAGGTCTGCAGTCTTGGCGAGATTCGTCAGTTGAGTCGTCGCGACCAGGTCCGAATTCACGACCACTTTGCAGCCGGGAAACAGCTTTTCAAGCGCGGTTTTCGCCCGACTGCCCGCCGCTTCGGCCAGCGTGTAGATGCCGATTGTCTTGCCCTCAAGGTTGGGCAGAGCAGCGACGGCAACGTCGTCTACGTCCTGCTCGCGCTTGAGGGCGTTGACAGCCTCGGGCCCGACGCCATAGTCTTTCGCCAGCGTGTCGACCGAAACTAGATCTGCCGGCGCCAGTCGATGGGCAAAACCGGCGGCTTGGCCAAGCACGTGCAGAAAAAGCCTCAGCCGGGCGTCGCGGGCCTGATCCGACGGGCTGGGAAGGATCGCGAGCGACTCAGCGACGTCGAGGCTCCACGGCAGATATGCGTAGGAGCCAATCCTCTTCTGCACATCTTCGAGATCATCCATCAGCGACACGTACTCGGATGACGACAATCCCTGCTCGATTAGCAGTGTCGTCAACTGTGCGAGTAGGTCGAGGTCCGATCGTGATAGCGTATCGCTCACCGCGATCAGCAGGAACAGCAACGACGCGATCGGCTTTGCTGCCGGAGACGCCTTCACGTCGTCGGGGAAGAAACTTGCGAAGATCTGGGGAACGGCAGCGCGAGCGACCGCGCTGGCCTCGCCGTCGAGGCCGCCGATGATATCGGCGAACTGCTGGGCGAGTGGACTGCTTTCTCTTATCTCTGACGCATTCCAGTTGGTCGGAGCGGATTGCACGTCGCGTTCGGCGACGACGAGATTTCGCCCCGCCTGCAACTGCTCCGCCCACCGCAACCAGGGGCTGATCGCGACTGCGGGCGTCAGGTCGGCTCCCGCGGCCGCTGCATCGTCAATCTGCGACTGCCTCAGGCTCTCGATTTTCGCGGCGATGGCGGGCGCCAAAGAATCGAGGAGCGCCGGATCGTAGCCTTCAAGTAGCGCAAGGAGACGATCCTGAGCCTCGCCGGTCCCAATCGTTCCCACGCAGGACACCAACCTGCTGATGGTCTTCCTGCTCGGCGGCAGCCGCAGGTAAAATTCGAAAGCGCGATCGACCTGCCCGTCGTCAAAAGCTTCGTCCGCCTCGTCCAACGTCGTGGCAGATGGGGACTTGGGCTCTGCTACAGGAGACGGTTCGAACACAGCGGTGTCCGTTCGTGCAGGCAACAGCGCGAGGAGCGAAGCGACGATCGCCGGGTCCGGGGTCGGTTGCATCTGCTCGAACAGCGCGAACGCCTTGACCACGCGTGGTGCACGAATGCCCCGACGCGACGCAAACAGTTTGGGATACGGTGTTGCGACGTGAACGGTGAAGGCTTCGCGCAGCGCGGCCGGATCGCCTCTCGCCTCCGCCTCGTCGACATAGGTGCGGTAGAGCGCCTCAATCAGGTCTGCGAGAATCTGCGGCGGAAGGGCAAGATCCGCGAGCGTCTTGATGAGCCAGTGATCGCGCGCGATCTGCGGCCAGAGCCCGAGGCCAGCGCTCAGCCGCACGTCGAGATATTTGAGGTTCTCCTCGCTGAGACGTCCGGTCTGCTTTAACTCGGCGATCATTGCCTCAGCCTGCGTCTCGTCGCCGGCCAGAAGCGCGCGCTCGAAGTCGCCACGGATCGCTCCGACCGGGCGGATCTGCGCGCGCGTCACTCGCGGCTTTCGCCCGAGTAGCGCGGCAAAATCACCTAACCGACCGGCGATCGTCCGCATTGCTGCGGCATCGGGTCCGGTGAGGCGATACACAGTCCCACCAAAGCGGCTGCGAAGCGCGGCCGCCATCGGATCGGGGGCATCGCTTGGCACTCGGTCGAGGCGGCTCAGCCATGTCGGCCCAAGCCACGCTTTGAGCTCGTCCCCGAGCTCAAATCCGCCGGCGGCTCCTTGCGTAGTGGCATACCAGCCCGTCACCTCTCCACCGCGCACGAACGGAAGAACCAGCGGCGCGTTGGCCCTCTCGGCGCCGAGAAGGGCGAGCCATCGCCGAACTTGATCCGCTTGTTCCGCAGGCGCGGCGCCGCTGAGAAGCGATCTCCAACTCAACTCGTTCGGAGATACGAAGAAACCCTCCAGCCATTCATGCTCACTCGCGGGCAGATGTTCGATCATGCGGCCTTGCCCACGTATGATTCAAAATTGATCCGTGCTTCGGCGAGCGTCTTCGGCATGGTGTCGTAGACAACCATCTCGTCGTTCAATTCGAGGCCGTTGTAGGTGAGGTTCATCGACCCGGTGAGCAGGCCTCGTTTGAGCAGCACGCCCTTAATGTGAAGATGCTGTCGCCGGACGACGCACAACTTTTCGGTGAGGCCGGCCTCGTCGGCTGCGGTCGCGAGCGCATCGATGAGCGGATCGTTGTGATCGTCTAAGCTCGTTGCAATGCCGAGCGCCGTGCCGCGCGCCATGACGTCGGTCAGAACCTCGACCAATCTGATCTCGCGGCTACCCCACTCTGGATTTATCGAGCCGAAACCGCCTGCGCGGTTGTCGAATAACACCACGTTGCTGATCCAGGGGCTGACCAGCCATGCGCGCTCTCCGCCCGGCGCAAGGAGCTCGCCGAGGAACATCATTTGCAGGAGTTCACGAATGAGATTCTGGCTGGTCACCGCGCTCTTGAAGATCCGTCGTGTCTGAAAACTCATTGCAGCGCCTCCGCGACATCGAGATCGACATGGAAGTCACCCTCCATCCGCCGCACCGCCTGGACGCGGGCAAAGACCGACAGATAGGCGGACTGCACCGGATTGGTCGCCAGAAAGCTCAGAGCGTCCGCCAGCAGCCGTGAAGCCGTCATTGGGCAGACCAACGTCGCGGCGCCGACATCGGCGAGACGATCAAGGCAAAGATCCTGCCAGCCGTCAGCCTCGAGATTGATGAGCGCAGCATCCTCTGCCAGATAGGTCCGCAACAGCAGCGGATCAGGCAGCGGCAGATCGGCAAATGGCGAATAGGGCCGGAGGCCCGATTGCCGAATTTGCACGCCGCGCGGCCAGAGCAATCCGTAGATCACGCCGAATCGCCACTGATCCGGGTTGACCGTCGGCGGATCGATGCCGGCCAGGGCAAGTGCCGCATCAATGTCGTCGGAGCGCGCTAGCCGGTAGGCGAGCACGCGGGCATCCAGTTCGATGCCGAGCCGCGCCTCCTCGGCGTCCCACAACCGTACTGCGTCGAGGAAGAAGGCATCGCTGTCGCCACTGGAGCCGGGCCGGAGGATGCGGTTGGCGAGCGCGACAACGAACGCGTGAAAGGTGACGAATCCTTCCTCCGCGAGCGCGTGACGCAATGCGGTGAAACTCGCATGGCTTTCCTCCGCGCCCGAGGCATGCCGGAACGCACGCGTCGCGGTCAGCAACGGATCGTCGCTGTCGCCCTCCACAACCGATGCGAGGAAGCGAACGAGTTGATAATCGCTGAGGGAGAAGTCATTGTCGCGTAGCGCCGCCGTCATCAGGCTGAAAAACCGCCGCGGGTCCTCGACGTATTGACGCTGCGCCTCTTCGATCTGCCCATTACCGCCCGGCGTCATCTCGCTAATCCAGATCTCGCCATGGGGCGTGCCGGCGAGCACGTCATCCTCTTCCCGAACCCCGGCCGTCACATCGAGGACCAGACTGTCGCCGTCGATTTGCGGACCTAGGCTGGTAATGGCGCTGAGCGCAGCCGCCCCAACGGTCGAAGCGTATCGCTCGCGCAGCCATGGCTCCCAGCCCGCGTTGATCGGCGTCCATAGGATCTCAGCCAATTCAAACAGGCTGGCCACCACTTGCCGGTCGGCGAGGTAGCCGGCCAGATCCTGGCGCAGCTTGTCCTGCTGGTTATCTTGCGCATTGGCATCATCAACGATCGCAGACTGAAACAGGAGTTTGAGCGTCTGGTCGAGGCCGAGTTCGGCGTTCCCGACCGCCAACCGTGCAGCCGCTTCCCTCAACGAGATCCCACGCGCAATCGCTTCATTGCTGAGGGCTGCGAGCATAAGATGCGCCAACCACTCACGCGCGAACGGGTTTTCTACCCGCTCGCCAAGCGGCCCGTGCAATGCCTGATGGTGGAAGCGCGCCGTGCGCATCGCCCGATATCGCGGGTCCGACTCCGTTCCGAGGTTCAGCCACAAGGCCTCGGGGAACCGCAGGCGCATGCACATGGCATCGACAGCAAGACTGAACCCTAGGGCGACCGCCTCACCATCAAATTCGAAGTGGAAGTCCTTGGGGAGTGATACGCCGTCGCGAAAGCGAATGCCCGCGTGGCTTCCAAGTGCCATCCGGCGGACCTCGATCGGGCTCAGTCCTTCGTGTGAGTAGAACCGCACGTCTTCGATCAGCGGTGTCCAGGGACTACCGCGCGGCGGATCGAGCACTAAACCCTGATCACGCGCGACAAGCTGACTGCGCCAGCGAAGTCGGGCGTTGGACGTATCGACGACATTACCGGGCGGTGGCTGGACTTCGAGAACGCGCGGCCGATAGACGGGGACCAGCCGAACCGAACCGGCGACATTGATGCGCCAATCGCCGAGGCGGTCGAGACGGGCGAGCGGCTCGAGCGGCACGGCCTGCTCGCGGTTCTGGTCGAGGGCCGGGCATAACCAATGACGCTCGAATGCATGGCTGATGCCGTATCGCCTCGACACGCGGCCGGGGGCGAACTCGCGCAGGGCCTGCGTGATCGGCATCGCAACCCGCTCGGGCGTTGCGCTGCCGGGTTGCGGCAGGACGATATCGACTTCGGGAAGGTTGAGGTCGCTGAACAGGTTGGCCGGCGCGAATTCGGGTAGAGGCGAGTTGAAGACCTGATGATCCTCGCCCGCCTGGCCCCAGGCGCGCCAGTTGCTTTCGAGCCTGCGAAGGGCTGTCGGCAGGACCTGCGTCATCAGCGGCCGGGGGTGATCCCAGAGCAATGGCGTGACCGCGCTTTCATCGACCTTCAGCGCCGAGGCGAGATAGGACGCATAGCGGTCGAGTTCGGCGGGAACGGTGAGGATGCGGCGAATCAGGCCGGCGAGCGCTGTCTGTCGAGCCCGCTGGTAATTGTTGTGGGAACTGCTCGACAGGTCCAGCCACACGCTTCCCTGCCGGGAGGAACCCACTATCTGGCTTAAATAGTCGAGCGTCGCATAGACCGCCTGAATACGCATCACATAGCGATTAGCGATCGGCAGCGTGCGCAGCCGCAACTCGGGATCGAACAGGAGGTCATAGCCTTGGTAGGCTAGACGGTCCCGGCCATAGTCGGACAGCACCGCGACGGTCCAAGGGCGCATTTGGCGCGATCGGCCAGCGCGCCCTTTGCGCTGGAGAAATTGCGCAACGTCGCGCGGTGCCTTGTGCTGGATGACCGCACCGACGCGCGGATCGTTGAATCCAACTTCGAGCGAAGCGGTCGCGACAATGATGTCGAGATTGTTACCGACGCCCGGATCCATCGACATCACGCGCCCGATCGCCTTGCGATCCTGCGGTTGGAGAGTGTGGCCGATCTCAACGACCGCCTCCCAATCCTGCCCATGCAGCTTGCGGTGCTGGGCCGGCAACGGACGGCGCAACGAAGCCAGGCCGCCGTCCGGCTTGTTCACCAGGTCGGGTGTGCCGTTGCTGCGGCGGCCCTCGGCGTCGAGCATAGCGAAATACATGCGGTTGGTAACATCGATGTCATCTGTGAACAGGAACACACGTTCGCCGATGATGCCCCGGCTCTTGCGTTCATCCGGCGCGTCGAGAAGCCGGGAGAGGAGCATCCCCGTCTGGATGGTCGTCGACAGCAGTGCGGTGCGCGACACGGGATCGCCCCGCAGAGCGAGCAGATACTCGGCGCCTTCCGCGATCATGTCACTGTTGGAAGGGGCGATCTCGGCCGATGCCTGTTCGTGCAGGCCGGTCAATTGCGCGAAGAAGCGCGCACCATCCTTGAGCGTCGCGGACAAGCCCACAAAGCTGACGTGGCGCCGGAGGAGTCGCCGCCAGCGACGCAAGAGGAAGGCGACTTGAGCACCAGAACTGCCGGCATAGGTATGGACCTCGTCCAGCAGCATCATCTCCACCGGTCGCTGCGCACGCTCTCCGATTCCGAACAGATGCCGGAAACGGTCGTCCCCAATGCGCTGGTTGAGCATCTCCGTGGTGGTGAACAGGATGTCGGGCGCCTCCCTCCGCAACCGGTCACGGGTGAGAATGATCTCGTCGCTCTCGATGGCGGCGGAACATTCGAGGCATTCGAGCCGCTCGCGCCCCGTGCGCCGGTCCGCGTCACGCCACGCCATGTCACCGTCACAGCCCGAAGAGGGACAACGGAGATACTCGCAGACGAGACCGGCTGAGGTTTGCCGCCAGCCGCTGCGCGCCTCGTGGGCTTTTTCCGCCGACCCAGGCGTTGGACCGAAGAACGTGCCGATCAGTATCTTCCTGCGCCCGCGCGCCGCGAGCAAGGCATCGAGACGGCGCGCCTGGCCATAGACCTCGGCGAACTGATCCTTCAGAAGTTCGTTGCGCGGATAAAGGGCGAGGACCTTCACCCACCGCTCGCCGACGGCATCACGCTGAATATGCGAGGCGATGCGCGACAGCGCGGGCAGATAGAAGGCCAAGGTCTTGCCGCTACCGGTCCCGGCGCTGACCAGCGTGGCTGTCGATTGCGAGCCCTCAAAGCTCCCAAGGATCCGCGCTGCTGCCGCGACCTGAAAGCCTGCAAGCGCAAATCTTGGGCCATGGCTATCGACGAGCGCCGACAGGGCAGCGCGCGCGGCATGATCGGGCGTTACTGGCGCAATCCGAGCGAGCGCATTCGCCGCGTCGATTTCGCGCCGCGGATACCGGCGCCGTCGCCAAATGAAGCGGAAGTCGGCAACGAGGGTCGGCGCGGTCTGCCAGCCGGTGGGTCCGCGATGTTGCGGGAAAAGTTGGCGCAGCCGGAACAGGAGACGCACGCCTTCCGCCATTCGCGACCGATATCGCGAGCCCGATACCTCACCGATGTCGAACAGGAGGCCACGATCAATCAGCGCGACGATGACGTGACCTGCATCCGCGAACGAAACCCCGGCGCCCAGTCTCGGATCGTCGAGCAGTGCATCGAAAATGCCGTGCAATTCGCCAGCCGAGAGGTGACCATCGACCAGACCCCATGTCAGGAGCCGGGCTTCACGTTGCTCGATGTCATCGAGCGCGGCAAGCAGTAGGGCTTCATCGGCTTCCATCTGCACTCCGCGGCACGATATGGTAATTGTCGAAGGCATCATTCTCGTTGAGCCATTTGAGGACTGCTTCGGTCAGCAGGTCGAGCTTCGCTCCCCCGCTCTGGATGGCCTCGAGGAAGCGCTTCACGTCGGCCGGAACGTCGAAGTCGAATTCCTTTGCCGTCTCGGTCAGCCGTGCCGCCAGTGCCTTCACGCGTTCGATCGCTGACTGGTCCGCCGGGAGCTTGTCGAATTCGGCCCGGAACGTCTGGTGGAGCTGTTCATAGGTCTTGAACGCGGCATTGTTCGCCGGCGTGAAGGCAATGCGGCCTTTCACCAATGCTGGCGTCTCGCCGGTAAACACGGTTTGCCGATATCCCTTCCAGGCACCCACGACGGATGCGGAGACGTCCGTGGAGGCCGTCTTCATCTCCTTGAGAAGATTGGCCCAACCATTGCCCTTCTTGAGGGCGGATGCCTTTTGCTCTGCAGTAAAGCGATTGAGAAGTGTCGCGGCCCGTTTGCGTGCCGTCTCGAGCGAGGGCGGTTCGAGCGTTTCGATTCCCGAACCGAGCAGCAGCGCACGCTGGTCGAGGGCGCGGCTGAGTTCGGCCGCAGGCGACGCGAGGTCTGAGCGCAGGTCCTCGAGCAGTCCTGTTTCTGCGACATTCGCACCAAGCAGGTCGAGCGCAACCAGCCGTTCGCGAAGCGCCTTGGAGCGAGCAGGAAGCGAGGTGCTCATTCGGCGGCCTCCGCTGCCACGTGCGACGTTCCAGTCGCGCCTTCGAGCAGGCTAGTGATCTCCGCCGCAACCGAGTTGGGATCCGATTGGCCCCGAACCGCCTCCTGCTGAGTGACGCGCGGCTCAGCTTGCGACACGATCTGGTTGGCGAGGGCCAGGAACGACATGGTCCGCTGGATCAATCCGAGATCGAGCGACCCTAGCGCGTTGAGCAACTTGGGGATTTGCTCACGGTCCGCTTCCTCGACGATCATCGCCGTCTTTTCCACCAAGTCGACGAAGCGGCTGGTCTGGAACTCCGTTAGGCGAATTTCGAACTCGCTGCGATTGATCGTGACATTGTCGGGCCAGCAGTTGGTCTTCTGCAGCAGCGGGATGATCTGGCGCAAATCGGCAACGAATGCGCCTTTGTCGAAGTTTTCGTCGACATAATCAGCGATCTCGGTGCGAAAGGCACGAAGCTTGGCTATGACCGACTGCAGCTTTCCCCAGATGCGCGCATCGGTCATGGTCGGGATAAAGGTCCGCGCCTCGTCCGGCAATCCGTCCGGAAGCGGCCCGGTCAGCGAATCCCCGGCAAGCACGTCGAGGAGCCGGGGGCTGTCGACCGCGAAGGGCTTACTTCCGGTGCCCTGGAAGCTGGCGCTGCGATCGAGCAGTAGCTGCTGCAGGATCGTGCGCGTGCTCCGGCCGTTGACCGACCCCGTTGCCTGGGCGCGAAGCTGATCCCAGCCTTCTTCAAACGCTTGCGTCTCCACCGGCGGCGTCGGCGAGAAGAGCCCGCGCAGAAGCGGTTCGGCGCCTGCCGGCCGAACCGGCGGGGATAGGCCGACGATGCGCGATTGATTGAGCAGAGCTCGGCCGATGACCGCGGTCTGCGCATTTGCTTCCGCAACGAGCATCGGGACCAACTGCGCGACCAGACGATCGATGATCGCAGCGCTCGCGACATAGTCAATGTCTGCCTCGGGATAATCCCAGCGATGACCTTTGAAGCCGAACCGCAGTACACCAAGAAAGCCTTCGCGCAGCGTCCCATCCTGGTCGTCATGGGTATCGCAAACCACAAGGATGCGACCGCCGACCGGATTGTTGCGCGCCCCGGCGATAGAGAGCCACGTGGCCTTGATCTCCTGATCCGGAATGCGAAGTGCCGGCCAATTGACCGCGCCCTTCAGCATCGCCACCAAAGCGCTTCGAAGCTCACGCGCGTCAGCCTGAACCAGCTCGATACCAGACGCCCAAGCATCCAGCTTTTTCGACCAGGCCGTGACACGCGGATCCTGCTCGGCTCGCGCTGGCGGTGAAGGAGGAGGCGTGGATGGCGGAGTCTCTCCGGGGACCGGGCCTGTCGGCGAGGTTGGCGAAGTGGATATCGGCACGAACACCACGTTGGCGAGATCAGCCGGCGTCGGTAGCGAGAAGGTGGAGAAGATCGCCGGCGGCACATGGGCAAGCTCGGCCTGATCCGCCGCATTGCCAGCCCATACCGCCAGCGCCGAACCCAAGCGCCGCTTGACTTGCTCGGGTTGGCTTACCTGCCGGACCAGCCCGGCGAGATAGGCGTTCGGGCGCAGCCCGTGGAATTCAGGCGGCGGGAAACTCCCGCTGACGAACGTGCCTCGCATCAGCAGCGGTCGGCGAAGTATCTCGTTGATCACCCGGCGCGGATTGAAGACGAGCCGATTTGCCTCCGTTAGATGCTGGAGGACGAGTTGCTCGATCGCTAGACGGTTGAACGGAAACAACGCATGTCCGCGCGCAGAGAAGCCGAAGGCGGTCAGCGCCTCGGTTTCCTCGTCGCTCTGCTCCTCGTCCTGCCAGGCCGGCAACCAGCCGGTGAGCCCCTCGTCGGCACTGCGACGGTCAAAGCGTTTGCGCAGACCGTCTTCACCCCAGCGGGCCGCATTCAGATAGGAGCCGACCATCTCGATCACGGCGCGCTTGATCTCGTCGTCGCCCTGCTCGCGGTGGCCGATCACCCAGACGCGTTGCGCGCGTGTCAGGATCGTGTCGCGCGAGGCGAGATAACCGTCGGTCAGCGCGAGCGCCGTGCGCATGGTGGCGCGGACCTTCTTGCCGTCATGGGTGCCTTCCTGGACGCAGACTTTGAGCAGCACATCCTGAATGCCCGATAGCGCAGCGAAATCCTCGACAAGCAGGACAAGGTCCATGTCGTCCTTGAGCAGGATCTCACGGATTCCCAGGATGATGTCTTGCAAGGTGATGCCTCCGGTGCTCTGCTCAAGCTGGAAGACATTCCCGATTGCGGTGTCGACGATCGTGTTGAGAAGGTCCGCCGCGGCCTGGCGGCGGCGCACGTCCTGGACGGCGAGCTGTGTCTGATAATAGGTCTTTACCGTCAGTGCCGCCTCGTTGAGATCGATCGCATCGGGAAGAAGCAGGTCTTCGGCGAAGAATTGCGATTGGGTTTCGTCTCCCTCCGCACCGTCCTCCCGGCCCCGCAGAGCACGCGCGACGACTCGGGCAAGGACGGCCTCGTCGAAATGGTCCTTGAGCGCGGCGTCCCCAAACAGCTTCGGCAGCATTTGGGCATGACCAATCAGCGGTCTCAACTCCACCGCCCGGTCCCTATGTTCACGCGCCTCGAGCAGCAGCGCCTCCGCCCGGCTTGCCAGCGCATTCTCGATCTGCGCACGGAAAAGTACCACGGCCTTGCGCTTGTCGATCTCCGCAAACGCACGCGCGAGTTCCGATCGCGATCTCTCGAAGCGAGGGTCGCCATCCAACGGCTCGAGGATGAGTTCGACAACGCGTCGGAGACTTGCACTCTTGGGAATACGGATGATGTGGAGGCGATCGCGTTTGGGCGAGCGCCGGAGTTGCGCGTCGAGCCAGCGGATGATGTGCGACTTGCCGACGCCGGAAGGCCCGGTGATCGGAAACAGCAGATATCCGCCCGGCACGTCGTCGGAAAGAAAAGCATCGAGCAGGTCCTGCTCGATTGCCGTAGCCTCGATATTCGTACCCGCGTTGCGCGTCGTGAGCGGAGTCGGCTGATGAACCGCCAGCAGGACTGATACGTCCGCGGTCTCAGCTTCGTTCTTGATGCAGACGTTGACCTCTTCGGCCCCCGGCCAATATCTCTCGAGCATCAAAGCGCCTTTCCTGATTGCGCCAGGGCTACATGCGAAACGTCCCGCCAAGTGCGCGCATTACTGCCGGTGAGAGATACGACGCCCTCGGTATCACTTCGGCTTGAGAGCGTAATGAACCCCTCATGACCGAGTCGCTGGATCGCCCGCGACATGGACGAGGAGACGAGGCCGGCACGGAGCCTGGGCCAGGCGCTCTCCTTCAGCGCGCCCTCGACCTGGACCCGATAGGCGCCCCCGTCGAGAACCGGCAGCACCGCGGCAGCCCGCTCGACAAAAGCAGGAGCGGACAATTCTCGGTTCGAACCGAAGATCTCGGGAAGCGCCTCGCGCAGCGCCTGCGTTGGATCGACGACCCACTGCATGCCGTCCTGGGCGAACCCCAGATAGAGCATCCAGGTTTTGAGGCCGTTCCAGCGCGTATTGTTCTGGACGATCTTCTGCGCGCCGCTGTCGAACAGCTGCCGCCCCTCTAGTTCAGCCAAACGGTCCGAATTGACGTCAAGCGTATAAACGTCCTGGGCGAGCATCCAAGCCACGCCGCGCGACAGGTCCGCGCTCTTGGCTCCCTCGCTCTCCCAAAAACGCGCGTTGTTTGCCGACTGCAACGCCACTGTGCGCGCCACTTTCGGAAGGCAGCCTTCCGCTCCGTCAGCGTTCTTGCCGAGCACAGAACGGTATGGCTCGGCGATGATAACGGACCCGTTTTCCTCGCCGAACAGGCCAAGTTCCGTCCAGCGGTTTAATGTTCGCGTCAACTGGCTGGAATCGCACGCGTCGGCGGCGCCGCCACATGCAAGGATTAGCTCTTCGCGGTTCTTTGGCCCAAAGCGAACGAGCGCGCGAACCAGCACGATCAGCACATTGAAAAGCCCGTCGCTTGCTTGATTGAGGAGACTCACAGACGCGCTCCGAGGTTGAATTGATCGACCGCTAGCACATTGGTACCGGTGTCGCCAATGCGGCGCGCGAAGTTCCATGGGTCCGGCGTCGAGGCCGATGCTATGATGACATGCAGCGGTCGCTTCATGATGAATAGATCTTTCGGCAACGTCGTGCCAATTGTGTCCGTCCAGAGCGTTACACGGGGAAGCTCGTAGGACGAGGGACGGAGCATTTCTTCTTCGAGCGTCTGCAGCAATAGCACATGATCCTCGCTCTGCTTGTGCAGGACTGACAGCGCCGGATTGCGCTGGCGAAATGACGCGAAGGTCGCGATCTCGCGCACGCCGAACATCGCGACGAAATCGCGCAGCAGGCCGACGAGCGCAGCATCGTCGAGCGGGTCCTCGACGGGCAGGATGATCGGCTCGTTCAAGTCGAGATGCGGGAAACGACTTGAAAAGAGGCTGAGGTCGAACTGGCCAACCTGCTCGATGCCATAGGCGGGTGGCGCTGGATAGTTGGTGTTAGCCTTCCCCTCGCGGCGATGAGTCGGGCATCCCCCGCATGCACGTGATACAATGACTGAGCGCCCCGGGGCGTTACTGCGATAAAGACGATCCAGCAGCAGCGATACCTCGGTCGAACCGCTCAGCAGCTTCTCGAGGAGGGCGCGATTCTCGGTTGCTGCATAGAACGAGCGCTGCCGCTCTTGACCGATCAGCGCTTCGAAGCGTTCGCGGCTGAGGTGGCCGAACTCCGACATGCCCACGACGGTGCGCAGAAAATATTCGGACCAATGCTCATCGCTGCGGAGCTCAAAGGCGGATTCGCTCTCATCCTCCTGCTGCGCGATGCGAGAAGGCGGCTGCGATTCCAGTTCCAGCATGCCGGCGCGAGCCATCATGATCAACGTGCGCATGTTCCACGAATGGTTATAGTCTGACTGCCTCCGCAGGCGCGGGGGAACGGCCGCCAGGTCCACCTCGAGCAATTGCCCGATTGTATCGAGTTGCGCGCTTTGACTATACATGGTCGACCACCGCTCGAACGCGAGATCGCCGCTGATCAAGGAAGGCGAGGCGATCCGGTTGGCCGTCTCCTGGTCCTCGCGCGAGTAGATCAGGAACGACGCCGAGGGACAGCCATCGCGTCCGCCGCGTCCCACTTCCTGGTAGAAGCGATCGAGCGTCTCGGGCACGGCGGCATGAATGACCGTGCGCACGTCGCGCTTGTCTATGCCGACCCCAAAGGCCGAAGTGGCGACGATCCCATCGAGCCGGCTCTCAGACCACCGGTCGATGATGCGCTGACGGTCGGCATGCGGCGTCTCGCCGTGAAAGCAATCGATACGCGCGTAACCTTCGCTCCGCAGCAGCCGGATCCATCGTTTGGCATCACTGCGCTTCGTCACATAGAGGATGAATGGGCGCGGGGCGTGCCGCAGAAGTTCGAGAACCTTACGGTCCTTGTCTTCGGGATCGTCCTCGCGGTGCACCCAATATTGTGGCTCTGGCCGAAGATGGACCGAGGCGACCATCTGGACCGTGCGCGCGGGCCCGAACAGCGCGTCGATTGTTTCCACCGTGTCAGGCGTCAGAGTCGCGGACATGAGAAGCGTCCTGAACCGCCGGCCCTCGGGGCATGCGTCCAGCAGGCCCCGGCGCACGCCCGCCAGCATTTGAAAGGCGGGGCGAAAGCCATCACCCCATTGGCTCACCAGATGGGCCTCGTCGACGATAAGATACGAGATCAGTCCGGCGCTCGCCGCATCGTAAAGCGAGGGCAGCAGCGCGCCCGTCACCGCCTCGGGCGAACAATAGAGAATGCCTTGGCGACCCACGCGGATGGCGGACTTGATCGCGGCGCGCTCCTCCGTGCGGAGGCCGGCATGCCATGCAAGCGCGGGCACTTCGCGGCGTGGGTAGCGGTGTTTGAGCATCTGCCGCATCTGCCGCGCCTGATCGAACACCAGTGCGGTCGTCGGCACAACACAGAGCGATAGGCCGCCTTCGAGGCCCCGCGAGAGGACGGGGGCCTGGGCAACGAAGCTCTTGCCCGACCCGGTCGGCAGCGCCACCACCAAGGTCTCTCCCGCCGGCAGCAGAAAGGCGCTGCGCACCGCTTCGCGCTGTCCCGGGGACACATAGGTGTCGAAACCGCTTGCCTCGCCAAGAAACGGATCGATCGGCCGCTGCCAGTCGAGCCGGACATTTCGCTCGGCGAAGACATCCTCGAAGACCGGGTTGTCGCTGTCTTCGATCCAGGCCGCACGCCATGGCCGGGCCTCGATCAGGAAATGTCCGCTCGATTCACTATGGGCACGGATGCCAAAGTTCGCCCAATCAGTTCGACTTGGCCAACCCGCTCCAGAAGGAATGCGCAACTGGGCCTGCTGACCCGCACGCAACGCCTGCCGGCGCAGAACATGCCGAAAGAGCGCCATCGCGTCCTGCGGACTGTTCAGTCGCCCCGTTGCCTGCGATGCTAGGAGGACCTGGGTTAGCCTTTCGAAAATACCATCGGTGACCGACTGGGTGCCGACCTTGGCGAGGTCTAGCAGGGCGTCTTGCAAGCTTCCGAAATCATGCACGGCCATCAGATACCGCCCGAAATCTGATCGGTCGCCGATCGGCTCGCCGAGATGAATACTGCGCCAATCGTATCGAGCCGCACACGAGGGACATTGATGCCGACTCGCAGTTCTGCGGCGAGTTGCTCCTCGAACATCAGCTCGGCACTTTCTCCTTCGGCGGTCGCCGTACGTACCCGTACCCGCAATTGCCCGAGGCGCCCTTGATCGACGCGGGCTGCCCGCTGCTCTGCTTGACCAAGGCTTGCGATCAATTCGGGATCAGCACGAAGCGCGTCCTCTGCCACCGATCTAGCCTTTCCGCAAAGCTCTCTCCAATAGGCGAGTTCCGGGAGTTGCAACTGCAGCAGACGCTGCCATCTTCTTGAGTTCAGGTTGAGATCGAGGGCCCCGCTACGGTCAGGCTTGACGCTATACGGGCGCCCTAAGCGCGCCAACAGCGCCCCATCGTCCACGAGATTCAACTCACGATCGAGCCAAATCGAGCGGTAAAATGGGGCGAGCGCCATGTCGCCTCGTCGGCGAACGGCCGCGCGGGCGGCGCTCGTGTCACGATGATATGTAGCCAGCACGCTCATCGCCGGGGCGATTTCCGCCTCTAAGAGGAAATCGAAGCGAAAATAGAACTCGGCAACCGGGTCGCCGATATGATCGGGCACAAAGCGCCACATAGTGAAGGATCGACCGCGATCGTCGGCTTCCGTGAGCACGGTCAGTCCGCTGATCAGGGGATCACCGTAGCGCAAAAGACCAACGCCATTGGCGCGCGCGGCATGACTGAGCGCAGTTCGTCTGCGGAATGTGTACGGAATCGTTCTGACCGTCCGCCCACCCCTCGACCCGAGCACCAGATCGAGTGCGTCCGCGCACTGCGTCATGAACGCCGGAAGGGAGATCAGGGTTTGCGGATTGGAGGTCGAATAGACGTAACGAAATGGTGCTGCCGCACCGGTGCCGGCGAGCAGGCGCGCCTCGTCGGCGCGGCCGAATTGGAGAGTCTGGTCGAGCCAGGCTGCCGTATCGCTTGCGATCGACTGCCAATCCTCGTCGACTTCCGAAATCTCATCTATCATATCGGTCGGAGGCGCTCCCAGCGCATCAAGCGCATCCTGTTGATCCATCGATTTGATCTCGCGTTCAATTGAACCCTGGTCGCCTGCGCCGCTCGCTGTCAGATCGGTAATTGCCTCGGCGCCATCCGTGAAAAGTGCGCGCGCGATCTCGCGCAAGGTCTGCTCGATCAAATATTGAAGGCTCGCAACCGAGCGGTCGAATACCCTTAGGGCGGTGTCGAGATAGCCTATCCAAGCCACTTCCAAGGGATCGTCCTCGCAAGCCAGCACGAGCGAACGCACTGCCTCGCCGGATCCATAGCGATCCACCCGTCCGAGCCGCTGCTCGATCCGGTTCGGGTTGAGCGGCAGGTCATAATGGACAACCACCTTCTTTCCGCCCTGGAGGTTGAGGCCCTCCTCGGCTCGTCGGTCGCAGACGAGCACAGGATGATCGGCCGCCCCTGCAAATGCTACCCACGAATCGTCCTCTGGATCGTGCCGATCGACCGTGATCTCCAGCGCGCCTCGGATGAGGCGCGCAAGGGCGTCGGCGGTTTTCGGATCTGAACAGAAAACGACGCACTGGGCGCGACTACGCACCAGCGGAGCGAGCACCTCAAGCAGTGCCTGTGACCGGTCTTCAAACAAGCCGGCGCGCTCGAGAGAACGGTTGATCGCCGTAAAGCGTTCGTGATCGCCGATCATCGCGGTTTGACCGGCGAGGAATCCGTTTTTCCCTTGGCCAGCAATCGGATATTGCGAAGCGCGATCAAGCATCTGCCAGAAGGTACTTACACGGTCGCTCCAGAGGCTTTCGGAGCCTGCTGCGTCGAGTCTGACGGCCTCATCGAACCGCCAGTCATCCAAAGCGGCTGTCAATGCTGCGCGATCGACGCTCGGGTATCGGATGATCTCGGCGCCAGAACGGTCAGGGGTTAGTCCCCCGATGCTTCGCCGGCGGTGGCGCAGGATACGCCGATGCAACCTGTAAACTTCGCTGAGATGGGCACGTAGCCGTCCGATCGCCACGATGAGTGCAGGATCCTCGGGATCGGGCATCGTCTCGAGGACGCTACATAAGTCGTCCGCATGCTCTTGCAGCAATTCGTCATGAGGAAATAGGGTGGCCAACTGCTCGATGGTATAGTCCAGGTATAGCGCGTTTTCGGGTGTCAGACCGGCAACGATCTCCGCCAGCGCTTGCCGGTTTTCGACCTTTCGCCGAAACGACTCCTCGCCGTCGAGTTGGTAAATAGCGGGGTCGAGCAGGTGTAGCATCTCAAGAAAGCCGCGCTCATTGTGAAGCGCTGGCGTGGCAGACAACAACAGGACACGGTCGATTGATGGCGACGCTGCAGCAACATCGGCGTAAATTCGGTCACCGATGCCCGTCTTTTGCCCAGTCAGATGATGCGCTTCGTCGATCACTAGCATCGTAGCGCTAGGCAGAAGCGCGCGTATGCTGTCGTAATCGTCCAGTGCAACAATATGAAGGCTGCGGTCTAGGCAGGGCCCGAGGAAGAATTTGTTCGCTAGCTCCCTTCGCCATTGATCGACTAGCGCTGCAGGCACAATCACAAGAACGCTGCATTTCTGCTGTGTATCGATAATGCATTGCCGGATAAGTACGCCGGCCTCGATCGTTTTGCCCAGCCCGACCTCGTCCGCGAGCAAATAACGCTGAACGGGGTCCTGGAGGATGCGCCGCACTACCTCGACTTGATGCGCTTCGAGTTCGATCGCGGACGGAAGCAAAGCCGACATTCCCATCGATGCTGCGCGTTGTCGCGTCTGCGAACGCACGAACGCACTGCGACCATCGGAAAATCGCGGGCTTTCATTGATCCGGTTAGCGAGGAACGGGGTCGGGTCGTCAATCGGGTGTGCCCAGCGTACGAAAATCGTATCGATCTTTAGGTGCTTTGTTTTGCTGTTCGGGAACTGGACAAGTTGACTGTCGCCGTGGTCGTCGAGGAGCCGGCCTATCTCCCATGCGACCGCCGCATCGTTGTAATGATAAATTCGGGTCTGCTCAGCGAGTGTTACCCGCTCGATTTGCTGAGCTTCAATGTGGTGGATAACCGGTTCGGCCGTAGGCGATTCGAAATATTCGACAGAGCAGAGTGACCCTTTTCGGGCGATCAACTTGCCGATACCCAGCGATGCGCACTGCCCCCCGTTCGCCTGGACGAACACTTTCAACCCTCACGTTTATTACACCATCACATTCATATGCCATAAAGGTTCATGATGTACTGCCAATGAAGTAAGCTTGAGGCATCGAAGCGCGACGACGTCCTTACAAAGTCGACAGACCGCCATAAAAGAGGTATCCTCGGGAAAGTACCACAGCGCCCTCAACAAGCGATTGGCGACCCATGTCGCGGCGGGCCTGGACGATTATGGCGCGGAACCCGACGCCCAGGATTTTGCAAAACAGCTTCCCGCGAAGGAACGTGCGGAGCGGCGCGCGCAACGACCTGTCTCATCTCTCGCCTATGGGCTGCCTAGCATAAATCAGTGCTACAGTTCGCATTTTCCTTCATAAGGGTGCGCCTGCCCCTTGATCTTTTCGCCGTTGCCGACACGGTCATTTTCATATTTCAGAACGTTAACCGACCCTTTTGCGATGGTGGTCACAGGATCATCAAAGGCATATTCCTTGTCGTCTTCGCCAATCAGTCGCCAGGTACCAGAACATTTATAGCCCTGATTTGCTTTCTCCGTGTTTGTGCACATAACCCGGGCCGAATAAAATCCGCCGGTGGCCGGAACCAGCTTTCCATCACAACCTACTTCCGCCGCAGCAGGTGAGGCACAGAACGCGATCATAGCCGCGGAAATCAAAATTGAGCGCATATTTTCCTCCACATTTGCCGGTACAATTCAAATAGCCGTTGATCTACTCGTAGACTGCTCGGTCTGGTCAGATCTCCAGCCTAACCGCGAAACGCGGCCCCGATTCCTGCCAAAGGGCAGGATCTGTTATTCCTTTGTCGCCATCCGGGGTTTCCAACTTCGCTTCGCCATCAAACGTAGCCCTCGGCAGGACATAGACTTCCTCCAACAGCACAGCAAATGAAACTCCTTCCTTCGGCGGCGGCAGGTTGAACTTGGCTATCCAACTGCCGGATGCCAGCGGCTCGGCGCCCACGGTATGGACATAGGGCGGTCCGAGTTGGTCCCCCGGTCTTGGTTCTCGCGCAACGCGTTCAGCCACTACGCCGGACTCGGTCTTTGTGCGCTCGATAAGCGTTGCTCGCAGGATCGTGCGAGGCGCCTCCTTTTCGAAAGTGGGAAGACGCGGCACTTCCGCGCGCAAAGTTGCGGTCCACGTCTCTTCGTCAACCTCGAGCGAGACATTGCGCTTGAAACCCGTGACCTGGACCCATTCCGCGATCGGATGCGAAACCTGTAGCCTTCGGTTGGCATGTGGCTGGAACCGAACCAGGCCCAAGCGCAGGAACGGATCTGGCGCGATTCCGGGGTCGATCTCCACATCCACATACCATTGTTCCATGTCGACATCGAAACGCGGTGCATAAGTCACGATCGACACAAGCATGAAGCTGGTGTCGCGCCGCCCGGCGTCTTCCGTTGGATCCGGTTTGTCACCCCGGTCCGGAATTGCCTCTCTCTCCGGGATGGGCATCAGCACGTTCTCGACAAGGCGCGGCTTGTAACGGTCCGCGTCGGGCCATAGAATTCCGCTGTCGTCCGCTTCGGTTGCGATACTGTCGAGGGCGGTCGACTTCCAGTCCTCGACATCCTTGAATGCCCCGGCATGAAGGAACCAGCTGACACTGCCTTCCTCGTGGATGGGATCGGCGCCCCAGCGGGTGATGTAGTTGCCACCCGGTCCAAGGTCTTCATCGGTAAAGTAGGGTGGCCGCCAGGTCTTCAGCGACTTCTGCGGATCGCCGTCTTGATTCTGACCGATCAGATCAATGAGATCGGTATTGACGCTGGACAAAGGTTCGGAGCGGGCCACGCGGCCCTGCGAAAGCGCCAGGTCGCTCCATTTCGTGCCTTCCTCGCTCTTGGCCTGATCCACAGTCGTATCTCCTGTCTTGAGCGTCGGCGTCGCGTCGAGGATATTGGGCGGCCAAACCACCAGTCCAAGACGCTCGTCCTCGCCGGACGTGAACCATGGACGGTCGATCCGGATGCGGATGCGCGTGCGCCTCGCCATCTCTCGCACTCGGCCATTATTGTCGGATGTGGGCTTCCAGAAAAATGCCGGCAACAGACTTTTGGGCGGTACAGCGAGAGGTCTGACGGTCGACCTCAGCACGGTTGAGACCGTTTCGATCACTGCTGCATCACCGGACCGAGATTTCACCGCGAAGCGGCGGCGTTCGTCGAGTGCCAGCTGTTCGGTGCTGGGATAGACCTTTCGCTCGGGTATCAACCTTGCAGTTCGCGACGTACCTGCCAGATATCCGACGATGCGGCGTGCTGTTCCATCGGTGAAGAAACGGTCGGAGGTTTCCCCGCGCTTGTTCTTTTTCTTCTGTTGCTCGGCGGCCGATAGGGCGAGCAGGTCGATCGATGTCGCATCCGAAGCATCGATGCGCCAACGGGAATGGACAATCTGTTCCGGCTTCAAGGTCACATATCCCTGCGGATCGACGCGAAATCCATAGAGTCGTTCCGTCGGGTTCGCCACCGACCCGTCAGGTTGGACGCCCCAATCGCCCCTCATGCGACTTTCGGCTGTCCTGCCGAGTCTCGATATCATCGATGGGGCGCGCACGCGGACTAACGGTCGATAATCTGAGTTCGAGCCTTTCCACCGCCCATTGGTTGAGCAGGGCGGCTCCGCCGATCATAATCTCTGTCGCTCCTTCAGCATCGTCCGTTCGCTTCCATCCCTGCCAGTTGGCGGCTTTGAATAAGCTGTCGCGCTCGTCCTCACGAATCCGCCGCAGACGTAAAGGCCACGCCTCCTGGCTGGGTGCGATAGCGGGTGCTTCGATTGGCTTTTCGACGGCGTGGACGGCGCGCAGACGGCGCACCGCCGCGATGCCCGGAACGGGGGCGCGCAACATGGCGGCTTGCAGCAGACGTGCAGCCTCTTTTACGCCTTCGGCGTCGACCACCGATGCGGAACGTCGGATGACAAAATCTGAAGTGGTTATCGTTGCTTTGTCGTCGGTTCCGCCAAGCGCCTCGCGGACCCGCGCGACCGTTTTCGTTGCAGAAGCAAGCGGATATTCCGGCTTGGGCGTTAAAGTCGCCATCCGCCCGGCACTCATTAGCGCGATTGACTCCGGGGCATCGAACCACGCCGCGAGATGCGCCCGTTCCGGCACGCACCAGGCCTCCAGTTCGAGATCCTCGCCAGGCGCCAGCGCCAGTTCGATTTCAATCGCCTTTGCGCTGCCTGAACTTTGGCGGGTGAAGTCGAAGTTGACGCGCCTCGACCAACTTAACTGGCCGGTGCGCTTGAGCAGCGTTTGGTAGGTGAGCGGCTCTGATTTCAACTCGCCATGCCAGGTCTTGACCGTTACGACTACCGGCGCCGCGTTGGGGTAGCCGGGCGTCACCGGACCGCTTTGCACGGCATGATCGGGGTAGAGACTGACAACAATAGGATCTCCCGGCAGATAGGGTCCATTGCGCCCACCCTTCCGGATCGCAACGACCAGGTAGCGCGCCGCCGGATCCGGATAGTAGCCGTTCGCGCTCAGACCTTTGCCAGCGGGCTGGTAGACCGCAAGACCGCTGGGCAAAGGATCGCCGGCCTCGTCCTTGATGCGGTGCGTTATATACGTCTCAGCGACCGGTGAGCCCGGCACGAAGGACGGAAACCCTCCCAGTTCGATGTCGTATGCTACACCCTTCACGCCAGTCGGCGGCGCGACGCCCTTCGGTAGGTTGAGATGGTCGAACACACCATGGACATGCCCGAATGTCAGATCGACCGCAGGCGCAAAAAGGACCCTCCTTGCCAGAGTGGGGCCGAATCGGCGCTTATCTTCTTCTTCGCTCGACAGCTTCGGGCCCGATGGGATGCTGCGCACCACGATAGTCGAGCCGTCAAGCCCCTCCCTTTTCGAGAATTCTTCGGAGATGTCGGGCCAGGGCACCGTCAACATGGGTGCATCAATCCATTCGAAGCGAAGCAGCCGCCGGACTTCAAAAACGCTTGCGGGTAGCGCCATTCCCCTGCCCGCCGGCGAACTGCCGAAACCGTTTTCGTAATAGGCCTTTGCATTTTCGAGCGTTTGCGATACGCCTGCCATCATGGCGCATCTTGCGCCCAACCAATAGGAAGCGCCCAAACGCATACGGTGGGGACGCCGCTTGCCAGTCTTGTCGAGATCGAATGTCAGGTCCAGCGGTAGGTCGGATGGGCCGGCTTCGGACTCCTCCTCGCGACATTCCAGGGATAGTGGATCGCCGTCCCATGTCGACAGGACCGGCTCTGCAAAGGCAGTCTGGCTGTCGGCATTTTGCAGAAGCCTGGTCGGCATTGTCAGCGTCACGCCATCAAGGGACCGGCGCAACGCTTGCGTCTCGTCGCTCGTCTTTCCCCCCACGAATACATTGATAAGCTTTTCCAGGGTGACGCCGGCAGGCAGGGTCAAGAGCCCAGATGGCAAACCGTAGGTTACGCGACGGTCGGTAAGGCTGGTCCACAGTCGATTGTTCGTGACCGGATTGCGGGCGGCGACATCGAGCTTGAAACCGGTGGTAAGATCGTCCGCGTCAAGTACCAGTCCGTCCAGGGAATTGGCGACGTGGTCGTGCGCCCGAATGAACTCCTTGACCGCCACGCTGCCCCGCCATTGGTCCACGATGCGCAATCCCGCGGTGCGCAGCTTGCGGTCGGCTCGGGCGCTTTCCAAGGCCTCATTGGCAGCCTCTTTTTCCTCGCCTTTTACGAACAGGGCCGCGTTGTCGATCGCGCGCGACCGGTTGAATTCGGATTCGGCTGCGCTTATGACATCAAGGCAATCGACGTCGAAGCGGGCGACGCGGTCTTTTCCTGTTCCGGTCCAAGCTTCCAAATCAACGATGCCGTCGAACTGGTCGATCGTCGCCCGCCCGCGAAGATCGTCCCGCGCGGACGGCGCATCAACCTTGATTTCGAGCAATTCCTCCATGGTGCATGGCCAGCATTTTCCGGCGACCTGCTTATCCGCGGGCAGAAAAATCCGCGTGAGGGTAAACAGGGTCGGGCCAGCACCGAACTGTACACCGATCTGAACAAAGCTCGAAGGGTCGAGGCCGGACTGGTTTGCAGAGATTGCAAAGTCACTTTCCGGCCAAGTGAGTTCGACGTCGATGGCCAAGTGTAGAAGCCTCTGCAGCGAGGGCAAGCCTTGCAGCGCAAACCAGCGCCGCTCCGCACGTTCCTTCGCGGGAAGCTGTTTTGCAAAATCCTGGGCGTCGGGTTCCGCGCCATAATCGTCCAGGCCCGCCGCGACATGGGTCGCCAATCGCTTGTCGAGGGCGCTGTGGTACTTTCCCGAGGATACCTCTTTTATGGCGCCCTGAAGACCCAACCGGTTTGCGCCGCGCAGTTTCTTGAGCTCTTCCAGCCCTGTCTTTGCATTGCTTTCGGAGAGTTGCCGCGCTGCTTGCGCCAGTCTGTCGACGACCTCCCGCTCTGGCTTCAAGTTGGTTTTGAGCTGCTGGTCCAGGTCGCTACGCTCGGCGACAAGCGCATCACGCAATTCTGCCTGTCCTCCGGATCCGGAATCGCCGGGTGTATAGCGATAAGGATCATAGGTGAACGACGGTTTTTCGACCGCGGCAAAGATGATGGGGGTCCCGTCCGGGGTTGATCCGGCCGCGACGCCGCCCCATTGCGGCGTTGATGGGCTTGCCATCGCGAGTCGCTCCAGCCGTGTAGGCGATCGCGACCACGGACGACTGAACCATGTGCCCTCGCCGGTCTGGAACTGGACTGTCTTGGTCGCTCCTTTCACGCTTTGGACGATCGAGTTTGCACGCTCCGCCGTGATGAGATGAGACAGGTCGTTGCGCGCCACCGAAAGGATATCGGGAACTTTGGCATCCGCGATATTCGACGACGCGGAATCTTTCATGTCCTTCGGTTGAGGATCGCGCGAGATGTCAGCGAAATTGTCCGTTTCGCTCGTCGCCAAGGCGCCCCTGAGACCCGTGAAGTCGCCGCCGGCATCTTGCAGCAGCACCTTCCAGATATCGGTTATCGTATCTATCGCCTTCATGCCGAGACCGGTCTTGGCATAATGCCCCTTGAAAAGGCTCACCGCGACTCCCGGCTTGGGCGTCTGGCCATCCGCGGTTCGAAGCGTGGCCGAGACCTTCCCTGTGCTAAAAAGAGTCTCGACCCACTTGGGAAACGTTTCAAGCCCGTCGCCTGCTTTGCCGACGATCGGACGAAGTGCCAGGGTGGCACTGACGACGACGGATTCCCCGTCGCGTCGCAAGGCGGTCGGCATGACATAGGCTGCAATTTTGTCGACCATGGATTACCTCCAGCGCTGGGCGCCAGCCCTCTTGATGCACATCACCAGACCTTCGGCCGCCATGGATCGAGATCCGCGAAATAGGATTGGTACGTCGCGTAGCTTTTGCCTTTGCACACGGCCGCCGACACGAGCTTCGGCGGGGTCGGCTCCGCCGGCGGGCCTTTCTTCGCCGCCGCCGCGACCAATTGTGCGATCTCGGCATCCGTACCTTTTGAGGCCAGGCGGACCGGGCCGGGCGAGGTAGGCAAATCCAGCATCGCGCTACTGCCGACGCCGCCGCCGCCGCTGGAAAACCCTTTGCCCCATTGTTTCCTGGTAACGATCCTGAACTTAATGTCGCGGATACCGGCCGAAAACGAGAACGTGAAGATCGCAGTGCCAACCAGCGCGCCTCCCGGCTGCTGACCGACGCGAATTTGCAGGAGTGCCGCGAAGCGGAACATCGCGATGCTCGCCTGCCCGCCAGCCGACACGAAACCCTCGATAGTGCTGAGCGTCCTGCCGTCCTTCTTGAAGCTGCGTAGGAATATGCCGCTTGTGACGCGGCCGTTGCCCTTGAGCGGCCCGATTTCGAATGCGACGACGGCGCCGAATTCGAAGGAGGCTTCAAACCCGACGATCCCGCCGGGCGTGGCGTAGAGCGCCAGATGTCCGCCTCCGCCGTAAACGCCGATATTGATGAGGAAGGGCGTTTCGGGCGTGGAGAGGCCGACTTTAAACATCGCCTCGGTGCCATCGAAGGGAAGGATGCATGAGGTAGTCAGCGAAAGGTTGCTGATGCCAAGGACGCCGAGACTGAGGCCCATGGGCGGCATTTCATAACCGGCCTCGATGCCCGGCGGATCAAACAGCAGGCGGATATAAAAGCCGTTGCTGCTGAACGATAGGTACGAACTCACTTGCTGTAGGAATTCGACCATCTTGCCGAGTTCGACGTCGACGATGTTGGTCTTGAACTTGCCGCCGGTCTCGCTGCCGAATTTCGCACCATCGAATGACAGTGTCACGATGTCGAACGCGTCGCCAAAAAGGTTAAGTGAGAACGGGCCTAGATCTCCGCTCGAATTCACCTCGGGTGTCCCACCCTTCACCAGATCGATAACCGTACGTGCCTTTAAGGTGAGCCGTGTTCCGTTCTCAGGAATGAAGATCGGAGGGAGCGAGCCAACTTCCGTGTCGAGGTCGTAGGCAAGTGTGATCCGGGACGGGATCAGTTCCCTCAGCCGGCGTTCGATTTCCTGCTTGATCGCTCCGAAGTCGATGATCGACGCCACATCGCCGCGCAGCACCTCTTTCAGGAGTTCTTCCAACGTTCGCGTCATTGCGCGCAGGATGAACAGCGGTGCGTTCGGTCCATTGCCCTGTTCATCATAGGACTGTGTTGGCTGGCTCGCTTCCTGGTCCCACGACCGCAGCAACCCGAGGAGTTTCTTGGCCGCCGACACTTTTACCGTGACTTCGCCGTGCCCGGCGAGATCGTTGGCGATCGTCCGCAGGAGGATGGCCTGTTTCACCATGCCATCCGTTGGGGGTTTGGGCAGCGGATCCGGCACTGTCGGGACATAAGCGTAGAGCGAGCCCTTCAGTCGTTTTACGACGCCCGCGGCCACGGCAGGCGGAAGCATTTTTGATAGATCGTCGATTGACGTATCAAGCTGACCCCTGGCGTCCCTCGCCTTTTCAAACACCGAAGCGAGATCGCCAGTTACCACAGCCAATGGCGAACTGGCAGTGGTGACCGCCTTTTTGACGATCGCGTCATAGACCTGGTCGATGCGGGCGGCGCCCTGCGCGAGGAATGCCAGCACGCGGCGCTCGAACGCTTCCTTGTCGGCCTCAAAGTCCTTCAACACATCGGCTGCCTTCTGCTCCCCGAAACCGATCAGCCTGTTGAGGATGCTGCTGCCAATTTCATGTAGCCCCTTCGTCTTCAGGGCCTCCCGAACGTCCTTGATCGACGACTCCACTTCGGAAAGGGGGGTGTCGGAACTCTTGATGACATTGCGGATCGCCGTGACCGCGACGTTGATCTTGACCACGACCACGTCGAGGTCGGTGGCGATCTTGGTCAGGTATGAATTTTGCGTCTTGTCCGTCAGGGCCGCATGGGCGGCAGTCAGCCAAGCGCCCACCCCGCCAATTTGGGCGTCGGCGGCCAAGCGCAGTGCGTCTAGTTTCTTGGTGAGATCCTCCCTGTGCTGCGCCCGGGATGCCTTTGGATCGGACTTGTTCGCCAGCGGCATGACGGGCACGCCCGCCATGGAGGTCGCTTCGACAAGCTGGACGCTGGTGGTGAGAATTGGCAGGACGAGGCCGAGAATATCCTTTCGGGCGGTAACGGCGGCGTTGCTAGCGTCGCGCTCGTCCGTCACGCTCACATCGGCCCATTTCCAGAGCGCCGGATCGCCATTAGGGCTTGGGGAAGTTTGCGCGGGCAGGTCGTAGGGCGGCGGCTCGAGACCGTTGCCAAAGGCGTCATCGTCGTTAAGGAAGCTGGCCAGCGGCAGGACGATCCCCTGAACCGTCTGTAGCACCGCCAGCCGGTCGTTGTTGAGTTCCTGCAGCGACCGTAACGCCAGCATCAGAGGTGCGGCGAAATCGTCCGGCTGGGTACATCCGGCAGCTATCTTGTCCGAGAACGCGCGATAGGCTGCTATACCGTGATTCAATCCGACGATCGCATGGACAAACTTGTCGTCCGCGAATTTGATCTGATTCGCCAACTGACTCAGGTTTACGCGCAGCTTAGCCAGGTTTCCTGCGATCAACTTGTGCTTGCTGCCAAGCGCCATCAGCTTCTTTTCGAGCTTGACCAGTTTTCCGCTTGAAGGGTCGGTCACTGCCAGCACACCGATCCGGAACCTGATTAGTGCGGCCGCCAGCGCGAAGGGGCCCGACTTGCTGTCGTCCCAGGTTGTGCAGTCCTGGGTTCCGTCGACAATGCAGCTAGCCAGATCCTCGACGAGATCGATCGGCAGGATCGTGTGGACGAGGTCATCGAGACCACCCAGCATGTTCTGGCAAAAGAAGGATGCATCCTTCGCCAGCGATCGTCCGATATCGACCAGGGACAGAAGCCGCGTCTCGGCGGCGCCTATAACTCGACCGGCGTCGTCAAGGGTTTCGAGAACCGTGAGGACCGACTGCAGGCCGTTTTCCTGCAGTGCTTTCGTCCGCTTGTCGACCGTATCAACAATGTCGAATATCTGCGACCAGATATAACCCTGCAATTGCTCCGCCGCGGCTTTCCTGATGGACATGGCTTCTGCTTTGAGGCGCGCCTCCAACGGCGATGCGACGCTAGCCTCCAGGCTCGAGGCAACACCGGCCTGGAACGCCGCGAAATCAAACAGCTGCTTGGTCGTATCCGTAACGCCCGGCCAAGTTAAATCGGCGTTCAATCCCGCATCGATCGCGTCCGAAAGGGCCTTGGCGACCGCGTCTTCGTCAATGGAAGCCAGGCCGAACTTGACATCAGGCAGCGGCAAGGAGAACACGCTGCTCTTCAGCGGCTTCATGACCTCATCGCGGAGGATGTCGCGTGCAATGCTTCGCAATTTCTGCGGAGACAAAAATGGCTCGATGACTTTTAGAAGCGGAGCGACCTCCGCGTTGAATTTTTCCAACAACTGCGTGGATGCGTCATCGAGAACCTTGCGCCCCGCTTCGCGGATGGGCGTCACCGGATCGCGCAGCACCCTATCCAACGCGCTGACAAAACCGCGTCCGGTAGTGTAGACCGTCGTATAGGCGGCGAGAGAAGCCGTCACGTTGTCATTGGCGGGTGGCGCTGCCAGTGCGACAGCGATGGCGTCCACCAGCGCTGTCCGCGTCGACATGACATCGGGGTAAATCTTGGCAAGCGCGGCGGAACCCTCAAGCCCATTGAACTTCATTGCGTTGAGGCGCTCAGTAAACTCCATTAGAATCGCCTGCGCCGGAAGCAGGACGCGTTCCCGGACAAGCCGGTCAGCGTCGCCGGCCAGGCCGCCGCCGAATTCCGTCAATTCCTGCAGCTTCGGTGTAAATGCGCTCCCGATGACGATTTCGATGATCTCTCTAAGCGAGACGAGACCAAGAAGCTTTGCGTTCATGTTGAACATGTCGCTAGCTTTTTGGACGGCTTTCAATGCGTCGATATTGTCGGGCAGTTGTTCTGGTACCGGAACCGATACGTGCCCCTGCTCGAGTTGCACTTGCGCCTTCGGCTTCACGTCGTTGGCGCCGATGGCGCCGAGCGGTCGGCAGATGGCTTTAATGTCGAATTCGCCGCGGCCGACGGCGCCGCCGCGATCTCCAGCCGCGCCGTAGCTCATCGCCGGAGACGAATGGAGCACGAGCAGAAAGACCTCGTTGATATTCTTCCCATCCGCGAACGGCTTTTCACCGAAGCCGTTCAACGCGTAGTTCGGGTCGTACACCACATCGACCGGGGCCATCGGTTGCGTCGTCAAGCGCTCGACCTGACCGAGCTTGACCCTTGCTCGCCGCACGGCGGGATAGAACGGCGGTTGATCCACGCCCTGCATGTAGGCGTCACTGGCGAACATGGTGTTGTCCACCAGGGGACTGTACGCGGATGTATCCGAGCGATCCGCCACCGGCTGGCCGCCTTCAGCAGCAAACGTCATCGACAGCGTTTCCAACTGGGTGTCGCCGGCCTCTTTTTCGGGCGCGTAAGTTAGTTTCGCGCCATAGACATCCACCTCGACGAGACCGAGATTCGTGGTTGGTCCATCGAAATTGCCGAGCGCGTTATAGTGCTCGCAAATTCGCTTGATCGAAGCCTGGTTGTTCGCTGCCGCGTTGTCGATGAAGATGAGCGGCATGCGCACGGGAATCTGACCATCAACCAGCAGGTCGAACTTCACCTCGCTGCCGCGGCGCTTCGCGGTCCTCGGCCAGAATGCCGCGCCGGTGGCATCATCGGGCAACGCGATCAGGCCGCTTGACAGGATACCGCTGTCGTCGGGATTGCCGAGCCCGCGGTCGAACGGATCGACAATGTCCGGCGTCACCGTCGTTACCAGCTTAAGCCCGCTGAACGGCAGCCTGCGGCCGTCGTCGGGCTGTCGGAAGGCGGGGAACGCCTTGTCGGGCTTGCCAATCCGCAGGAACATTCGCTGGCGAAGGACCGCGACGGGTCCCGACCGGCCTTCGACGAGCTGGAAACGCCGCTCGGTGATCTTAATGAGCGCGCACCGTATGCCGATGGGGAAAAGATAGCCCTTGTAGACGACCTCGGCGCTGATGTCGCGCCCGAGCACAATGCGGTGCCGCCAGCGCTCGATGGACAATGCGTCGAAAAACGAATCGCCCCGTCCATCCAGAATCGAGGCGGGAGGCTCGAAGCTGGCATTGACGCGCAGGAACCCGCCAAGCGAGGAAAGCGCCAGTTCGAGGCCTTCGGGATCGAGCGGGCGCGGCACATAGACATCATTGAACAACCAAGGCTTTTCGCCACTGGCGAGCGTTGCCGGCCACCCGTCGGTCGACACCTGGAAACCCGCGGGAGGCTCGCGCTGGTCGATGCCAAGCCTGGCGCCGGTCTCCGGCTTAATGCGCCCCATGACGGGAAGCCCATGCAGCGATGTCAAGGCGACGAGCTCGTGTCGGTCGAAGGCATCCAGCGAAGTTCGGAACTTCGATGGAAGCGAAACCCTTTTCGTCTGGAAGTCTTGCGTGGTCAGGCCACGCGACATTTCCCACGGCGCGTATGGGCCGCGCAACGGCGGGCGATTGCGACGCGCCGGGGCCGGTCGTCGGAAGAACCCCGCGGTAGCGTAGCCGATGTCGCGGACAAAGGCCTCGGGGTAAAAATCTGGCGACCAAACAGCGCGGACAGTTGTGCTAAGGTTAGTTTCGAGTTCGGCTGTCCAAAGCGGTTCGCTGACTGTTTTGTCGCCAGGCGCCGCGTCACCGAAAATCCAGGAAGGAACGGCGCGCCGTGTACGGAACCGGCCGTCCTGCGCAGGCGAAAGGAAAAGCCTGAACGGCATTTCGATTGCCGTCTCGAAGCGGGAGGGCGGCGCCGTGGCAAACGCAGTCGCCGCCGCGATACGATCCTCGGCCCTGACATAGGTGTCAGGCCATGGCTGGGGTATCGGCTTTCCGTCCTCGTCTGAAAGCCAGCCGCCCCGTGTGAAGCCCTGATGGAGAAGTTGGCTGGCAAGATCGTGATCCTCGACCTGGTCCCACGCCGGGCGGCGGCTGCCGTCGCGATAGGGCTTCAACATCTTCTCGGCCCGGCGCACGACCGCCAACTCATGGCGTGACCAGTTCGTCAGTTCCTCGATTGATAGCGGCATCCCACCGCCGGGTCGGGATTGGTCGAAATCGTCGGTGTTGATCCTGAACGCGAGCCTTGAGGGGCCCGACAGGCGAGCTCGCGCGACTTTCCTGGGCTTTTCCTCGCCGCCTAGGCCGAGCGTCGTAAGCGCGGCAATTGCGTTCTGGCTGATGAACTGTGCGAAGGCAGCGAGATCGTCATCCTTCACCTTTTTGACAACGCCGGTCGTTCCCTGCTCGCCACGCTGCCTTTCGATGAGGCCGCGCATTTGTCGGCGACCCTCGAAAGTTTGAAGTTCCGGGATTGCCTTGACGAGTGCGAGGCTTGAACTTTGCGAGTCGTAGCGGCATTTGAACTCGCTAAAAAATGGGTCCCGTATGCTTCTTGCAAGTTCGGTCTGCGCGGTGACTGCTTTCGCCTGAGCCTCCTCGGAGGAGGGAAACTTGCGCTTGGCATTGTCCAGAAAGGCCGCCTTTTCCTCGGCGAACACCGGATCTTCCGGAGCATCGTCGAACAGGACGCTCTTGGATGATGCCACGGATGACACCATTTCGGCGGCGAAGCGTGCTGCCGGATCGAGGAAATCCGGTCCTACGTAGATTTTCTGTTCCGGCGTCAGGGCAAACTTCGCGGCGGGCGGGACAAACGCGTCCCACGCTTCGCGGAAAGCAAGGAATTTCGCGACGGCGTCGACTTTGGCGGCGTCCTCGGAAAGCCCATCGACAATTTTGTTTAGGTCGGTTCGCCAGCCTCTCCGTCGCTTTTCCAATTCGGGCGCCGCTTCCAACTGCACCCCGGGTTTTGGGTCCACCACATAGGCGGTGCGCAATTGGTCGAGAAGCCGCCGCGCGAGAAGCGCCTGGTTGGGCTTGCCATTGTCCAACGACGGCTTGCCGAGCGCGGCAAGTGGGTAGGCCGGCAACGCCGGACGGGCCTCGCGCTGCTCAAAGAAAGCCTCTTCCGCGATATGCTGCGGGGGCAGTTCGACGATCATCATTGGTCGCGGGTCATAGGTCGGATCACCCGGAACGGCATTGGATCCTCTGTGCACCTGGGCCAGGCCACGCGGCCGTAGGTAGGGACCGTTGTCCTCATAGGTCAGATCGAGCCCAAGGAAACTGTAGGTCATGGTGGCAAGGTCGCGCCACCGCAGGATACGAAGCATCGCTCCTTCCATCGGGAGAGAGAACCGTGCCCCAAATAATCCGTCCGCCGGCTTCGCGCTTGCTGTCCAGCCAAGCGAGATCCGCCCGAGACCAGGCTCCACGGCTGCCTCGCCATTGAGGCCGTGCATACGGAACAAAACTTCCCTTCCGTTCGGGAAAGTCAGGTCGACGCTATGTTCCTGCACCCCGGTCGATGGCTTCTGGTCGCCGCTTGGGGGGCCGAGGTCCTTCAGTGCGATCGCCGTACTCAAGACGAGAGCATGAAGTTCAAATACTGTCAGCGTGCCATTGCTTGCCCTCAGGCGAGCCGGCGCATGGACGATGTTATCCCCCGGCTCGGACCGCTTCTCTTCTGGTGAAGATGCGATAAGGGGACCGTGCGCCGTCGAGACCTCGAATGCGGCGGCCCGCAGCGAAAACTGTGCCTCAAGGTTAAGAACCGAGGCGTCCGGCGGGCCTGACAGCGTCAACCGGGAATCGGAGAAACGGAACGGTCCTTCCTCCAGCGGGGGCCTTTTCGGCCGGCTTGTCGAAATGACCAAGCCGCCGCTCAACTTTGCGACCGTGACGATTTCCGGCGTGCCATTTCTGCCGGCGCCATCGACGCGCGTCAGATAGACGAGTGTACCCTCCCTGACGGCGTGGTCCTTAAGGATAGCCGACGGCCTTTGCTTGTTGCTGAGGTTGTGTTCGGCGAGGAACGTTTCGGTACCGCCGACCGTCGTGGGATCGCGAAGCATCCCGATAGTGCGGATCAGCGCGGCGTCCTGGGGCCGGCCGGAATCAGCTTGCGTGACGTCCCCTGTTTCCGGCGGAGGGACTTCACGCCAGATTTCTACCTCCGGCGCCCATATCAGCGTGAGGTTCGCGGGAGCAGACGCGACATTTGAGGCTATAGGGCGAGTCGCGATCGAGAGGCGCCCTGTAAAAGCTTCATTCTTCCTGCGGACCGCCAGCAGCCACCGCATCGGCTTGGCCGCGGATGACCATGGCAGCTTGATGAATAGACCCAATGCCGAGCGGCTGTCGGACATAAGGAGCCGGCGTCCGAAAATCTTGCTGCGGAAGGCGTTGGCAATCTTGGTCCCGCAGTCGACTTTCAAAGGCTTTTCGATTTTCAGTTCGTCCAGCGAAACCGCATTTACCAGCGAGATTGTGCCCGTCCCGAATACCCAGTTGGTGGCTTTGATGAAGGTCTCACCGGTCGCCTGGAATTTGTGAGGGTCATCTGCGTCAAGCTGAATGTTAGAGTGTCGGAACTCGAAGATCAGCTCAAAAAATTCAGGTGCCGAACCGGCCCGCGCCAGTTCCATTCCGGAGATTGTCAGTCGTATGTCGCGGATGGCGGTTGGAAGGCGACCTTTGTACCGCGCCGGAATTTGCGTCATGTACGCTTTGGCCCGTTCGCCGAAATCCACTTCCCGAAACGAACGGACGTGATCTCCGCCAAAGGTGATTTCGATGATGGATCGGGTGGGACGTGTCGGGTCGGGATTGATGGCGACCGCCCAGATCTTGGGTACGTTCGCAGAGGCGGCGCCGGTCGCATATGCGGCAGATGTCGCGCCCACCCCCACCAGCAACTGCCGACGGCTGAGAACGATACCAGCCTGACCTCTGCCTCGAACACTTGCGTCAGGCTCAAACAATTCAGGATATGGATCTAAATCGGACGAATTCGCAGACAAACTGCCATCTGCCATGTCTCTCCCCACGGATTCATATGTGACTAGACTAAATTGGATGAAAATTGTAGTCGAGAAATAAAGGAAGACTAGTTAGTGCAAGACGATCTGGAGAACTAAATACACGGTAGGCATGGAATCATACATGTTTCTCAGAAGCGCTTGCTTCTGAAATTCCTGGGATACCTTAATAATTCACAACTCAGACTAGTTGTCGAGTCAATTCGTACTGGAAATTTTAATAAGGCTTCTTACCCATCGTAACCATCGTTTGTCCCTTCACCGCCTCGCATTTGAAGACAGTTTCGAGAAATCATATGCGCGCATGCCGAGTCCCGTCGATGCGGAAATGAATCTTCCGGCATACACACACTAGCAGAGGTTGGACCGGCTCACGGAGGAGCCAGTCTCCATGTAGCTCTTACGTTCGGCCACCGGTACTTCCGGCAGAGATGACAACAGTGTAAAGCACATCCTTGCGAGGCTTGACTTAGGCGACAAATTGGCATCAGCCCTTCGGGAGATCATCCTAGGCATGCCACGCCCTGAAATAGGTCGTCAGACACTTTTCAGAAAAACGAACTCAGCGACTCGGTTTCTGAAGCGGCTAAACAACGCGCCCCACTCCTAAAGGGCGATACCGAGTTCCAGGGTTCAAAATTACCAAGTATACCTTGGTCTACAGCTGGGAGGAAAGCTTCAGCGTTTTCAAGCAGTCACACTACTCCTTCAATACAACGCCCTTGGCTTTGCACATTTTGACGGTATCCGTATCGTAAGTGTAGCACTTTTTAGTCTCTGAAGAGTCGTCCGTCTTAAGGGCTTTTGCTTCTTTGCAAGCCGCTTCGAAGGTTGGCTTAGTAACAAACACATCAGGGTACTGCGGGGCGCTCGCTGTTGAGACCCTTACGGTACACGTGCCTCCGAAGCCGGGTCCGTGAAAGACAGAGTAGTCGGCAAACGCCTGCGAGGCACAACAAGTCGACCCCGCAATGAAACCTATGGCAATTAAGAGCGTTCTCATCAGGATTACGTCCTCGCTTAATAGTTGCGCCAACGTAACGATGACGATACTTCGATGCGCAGTCAAGAAAGACTACAAAAGGTTCGTGTAATTTATGCCGATTCGGCATCCAACGCGGAGATTATCTTAGAGTCGAAGAAGACGGACGGTGACATGCCGAAGGCAAAAATTGGCGGTGGCAATCGTCCAAGGACGCCGGCGAGTTGATCAGATGGCAGAGCGACTGGCCGCCACTTTTGCGGGTCCGAACACGAGCTGGTCGCAAAGTAAACGCCCGGATGTTCTGCTATAGATAGTAGTTTAAGCAAATACAAAGAAGCTGGCGTTGAAAGCGAATGCGGTTTGCTGACACCAGACTCCTTCGCTTATTGATCGTATGTCTCCTCCTCTTCCAAATCTTTGAGCGCCTCCACCACGTCTGGCAGTGAATCCCGGCTAAGCAATCCCGCATCTTCCAGTGCTTCTATGTTTGGCAGATCGCGCAACGTCTCCATTTCAAAGGCCGAAAGGAAATGCTGGGTGGTCACGTAGGTATAGGGCGCGCCCGGGGTCGGGCTTCGCGGTCCAGAACCGATGAAACCCGCGCCGCGGAGCGCACCAATCGTGTTGCGGCTTACCTCTTTGCCGAAGATCTTCGAAAGCTCACCGCGGGTAATCGGTTGGAAATATCCCACCGCCATCAGCACCATCGCCTCGAAGTCCGACAGAGCAGCCGTCCCTCCCCGTGCGCCGGCGACCGACACCAGTTCGTAGGGCCGAGAACTGAGGTCCTCGCGCAGATCGTCGACCAGCAGATCGATGCTGCAGTCTTTTCCGACCATCCGCGCCAGGGTCTCGCGGCTGACAGGCTCGGCCGAAGCAAAAATCACCGCCTCGACCCGCAGCATCCATTCCCGCCAGCGCATCTCCGGCGGGAACTGATCCAGTTCACGATCATACAGATGTTCGTCTGCGGCGCTTGCCCTCCGACGCGATGATTTGGCTGCAGTGAATTCGGTCATGATCACAAACCAAACATTCGGAATGATGATCGGCCCGACAGTTCGCGCACGGCGTCTAACCTTTCGAGCCGCTCGAACAACCGGTTGGCCGCCCAGCGCGACATGCCGCTGGTAGACGCGGAGGCTGCCACGGCATCCTCGTTCAGCAATTTATGGATCACCGGCTCGTCGCCTTTTGTTCGAAGCTTCTGCACTACAGCCAGTAGCCGTGCGGCACGGCGGTCAATCTCGACGGCGGAGCGGAGGGCAGAATCGACGCCGTCAACCAGTGCCAGGCAGATCGCTTTTGGATAAGCCGGTTCGCTTGGCCGGACGCGGCCTCTACCGCCGATCGTGCGGAAGGCCGGGCCATAGCGTTCAGGCAGCAAGAGGGGAATTGGTCGCGGCCATTTCAGCTTATGCGCCAAAACGGCCTCGGCAAGCCCAAGCGCCAATACCTCGGCATCCGGGCGAACGGCAGAATCGACCATGTCTGGAATCGAGGCAAGCCCCTCGTCCCAGCGAAGTTCTAACATTCCCGCAAGCTCTTTGACGAAGACCGAGCCGATCGTGTCCGATCGCCGCGTCAGCATTCGCGTGGCCAAAAACAGCTTTCCGGCCGGCCCAGGATCGCCGCCAGTGGCGGTGAGCAAAACCGCATCGCGGATGGCGGTTTCCTCCTCCTTTCGGCCGAGCATTCTGGCGGCGACGGCGGCTGATTTCAGGGCGAGGCGATCGCGCCAGCAGCCGAGCCATGGCGTGTCGGCGAGGATCAGATCGTCTAGGCCGCGCACTCATAAACCGGGTTTGCAAATCGGCCTGATTTTGATTCACTGAGGCCTTGATTTGGAGGCCTCTCATGACCCGTCGCCGGTTTGATCTCACCGATTTCGAATGGACTGTCATCCAGCCCTTGTTGCCCAACAAGCCGCGTGGGGTGCCACGTGTTGACGACCGGCGTGTGATCAACGGCATCTTGTGGCGGTTTCGGACAGGCTCACCCTGGGCAGACGTTCCTGATCGATATGACCCATATACAACCTGCTACAACCGGTTCGTGCGATGGCGAAAGGCGGGTGTATGGGATCATGTTCTGGGCGAGATTTCCAAGGCTTTCGACGGCGATATCGTTATGATCGACAGCTCCTGTGTCCGTGTTCATCAACATGCGGCCACGGGAAAAAGGGGGATCAACACGATGGCTGCATGGGACGCTCCCGTGGCGGCTTGACCACCAAAATCCACGCCGTTGTCGATGCCGATGGCCGACCGATCCGTCTCGCACTCACAGCCGGTCAAGCCCATGATGGTCGCACGGCAGAACCATTGTTACAGACAATCTCCAAGGGTGCGATACTGCTGGCGGACAAGGCCTACGATACCAACGCGATCAGAGCATTTGCAAAGCAAAGGCAGGCATCGGCCAATATTCCTGCCAAGAGCAATCGGAAGGGAAGCTTCCCTTTCAGCCAATGGGTTTACCGACAGCGCAATCTCGTTGAGCGTTTCTTCAGCAAACTCAAACAGTTCAGAGGCATCGCAACCCGTTACGACAAAGACCCATTGAACTTTCTCGCCGCTGTCAAATTGGCAGCAGCAAGAATTTGGATCAGATCGTTATGAGTCTACGGCCTAGTGATTTTAGAGCTATACCGGCGGCGAAGGCGGTGTCCGTCTCGTTGATGTCGCGACGCCGCGCTAGCGTCCAGCCTGGCAGGCGAGGCGACCAGGTGGGAGCGGTTGAGGCGGAGGGCGTGAGCGAATCCATGCGCCGGAGTGTAGATCAGATGCGCGGTTTAGACGAGAATTCACGGAAATAACCGCACTCCCCGTCGCCAAATAAATACGTCCAATAAGATTGCATTATCGGACATTATGCGCATTATAAAGAAATGGCCCAAATCATCGCGCAAAACACCGATATTCCCCTCCAGGAGAGCGGCGCGCCGTCGCTCAGCACGGCGGCTGAGGGTGATGTTTGCGCGCCGCAGGTGTCGGCCGCTGGCACCTCGATGCAGGCCCCTCCCCTCTCCTCCACCGACGAGCAGATGCCAACGCATCTTGCCAGCCTGGCGGACCGCGCCCGCGACTATGTGGCGGCGGCAAGTTCTGCCAATACCCGAAAAGCCTATGCCTCCGATTGGAAGCATTTTAGCGCCTGGTGCCGGCGTTTGAATTTGGCTCCCCTCCCCCCGGACCCACAGACCGTTGGCCTCTATATCACCGCCTGTGCCTCAGGCGAGACCGTTGGCACGCCGACACTTGGCACACCGGCACTTGGCACATCGAAACCTGGCGCCAAGGCAAATGCTGTCTCGACCGTTGAGCGTCGCCTCTCCTCATTGTCTTGGAACTACGCGCAACGCGGGCTGATGCTCGATCGCAAGGATCGGCATATCGCCACCGTCATGGCCGGCATTCGCAACAGCCACGCACGCCCACCCGTGCAGAAGGAAGCGGTGCTGGCCGAGGATATTATCGCCATGATCGAGACACTCGATCGAGGAACATTGCGCGGCCTGCGCGATCGGGCCATGCTGCTGATCGGCTATGCCGGTGGCCTGCGGCGGTCCGAGATTGTCGGGCTCGACATCAAGGCTGACCAGACCGAAGACGGGCGCGGCTGGATCGAAATATTCGACAAGGGCATGCTCGTCACCCTGCGCGGCAAGACCGGCTGGCGCGAGGTCGAGATCGGCCGTGGCTCCTCCGACACCACCTGCCCGGTGGTGGCTGTTCAAACCTGGATCACCTTTGCCAGGCTTGCCCATGGCCCCCTGTTCCGCCGCGTCACCGGACAAGGCAAGTCCGTTGGCCCAGAACGCTTGAACGATAAGGAAGTGGCAAGGCTGGTGAAGCGGACTGCCATGGCTGCCGGGGTTCGCGGCGATCTCAGCGAGATCGAGCGCGCCTTCAAATTCTCCGGCCATTCCCTGCGCGCCGGTCTCGCCTCCTCCGCCGAAGTCGACGAACGCTATATCCAGAAGCAACTCGGTCATGCCTCAGCCGAGATGACCCGCAGGTACCAGCGGAGAAGGGATCGCTTCAGGGTCAATCTGACCAAAGCCGCTGGGCTATAGTTCCCTCCCCCACCCGGCGAGCCGTCTCAGACCTGCGAACCGGGGCGAGAGCGCTCAGCGATGCTGGAAAGATCAACTTTCTCGCCCGCAACATCAGCAACGATCTTCAACGTATCGCCAAGGGATTCGGCATAATCGCGAAGGGTCGACAACTTCATATCGGCGCGCTTCTCCAGTCTTGAGACGTTGGTCTGCTTGAAACCTGTCCCAGCAGACACATCTTCCTGCGTCCGTCCAGCAAATGCCCCCAGTTTCCGTAGATTGTGCGCCGCAACAAGCTCGTCGGTGCGCTTCGCAACGGCGCGCTGTTGATCTTCAGGAAGCGTCTGTACCACTTATCGACATCAGCTATGTCTCTTATCCAACGCGCTCATGTGCTCGTCATACCATTTGTCCGCCAGGTCGATCAGCCGCTTGTGGACGAGCTTCTGGCTCACACCGCTCTTCGCACCACCGCAGAGAACCACAGCCTTTCGCTCCGGATCGAAGGCAAAGGCAAACCGCCATTGCACCTTCAACACGTTGATGCGCAGCTCTTCCATGTTCGAGTGTCTGGATCCTGCGAAGGTGTCGACTTCAGACCGTCCAAGTCGAAAGCCCATCTCACAAAGCAGCACACCCCTCCTTCATCACTCGCTGATGCTTGCTGATCATCGTGTAAGGCAGGCAAGACCCTTCCCGTCAGCTGATGCGAAGCTGATAGGAGCATATCAACCTGACCAGCATCTATTCCTGGGACACCGAGCAGCAAATTCCCGAAAGCTTCAGATCCTTACGGCTTGCCGGCAGGATGATGCGGGCCGCCTAGCAGGGCGTGTTCACAATAGGGATATGCTCTCTAGCCTTGGATTTAATAAACTGCAGGCAACTCCGTAGTTGACTCTGTTTTCGCCCTGATACAGCATCAGCAAAGGTTGATACGACCTGCTGGTTGCTCCCGTGAGGGAATGGTGAACGTATCACGCCTCGACGGCTTTCCCTTTGCCCGAGCGACTAAGTCAGCTAACGCAACCATCTGGCGCTCTTGGTTCGCTCATGCAAAGGACACGTCTATGCGCGATTACCGTGAAGCAAAAGTCATGGCTCGGACTCTACGCGATTCTCTTGCCATAAAAGACCTTACGATCAGTCATAGTGAAAGCCTCGAGCTCGTTTCGAAGATGCTTGGGCTCCCCGATTGGAACACCTTATCGGCGAAGATCCAGGGAGAACGCAATGGCGCGGCATCCAACCAAAACAACGCCGACAGTTTGGGGATTTCAACAGATGAACGCAGCCAAAAATTAGCGGAGCAATCCGCGCCGCGAACCGCGATTCCGTTCGCTTCTCAACGTTTCGATAAGTTCGTGGGTTATTATCAGCTGGAACCGGGCATCCTCTTTAAAATCTATCGCGAAGGCGGAAGATTTTTCAGCCAAATCACAGGGCAAGCACCCATAGAAATCTTCGCGGAAAGTGACAAAAAGTTTTTTACAACTGTTGTTCACGCTCAAGTAAGCTTCATCACCAATTCACGTGATCAAGTGACAGAGCTCATTCTGCACCAGGATGGCTTTGAAAGACATTGGAAACGTATCGATAAAAAAACAGCAGACCAACTGATCACTGCGCTTGAGCGTCGCATCAAGAATAATCTACCTGGAGCAGGCACAGAGGACGCGCTCCGCCGATTTATCGACGGAATAACGTCAGGAAATCCGAACTATGATGAGATGGCGTCCGAGCAAGCTCAAGCGATACGCGATCAACTAGAGGGCGTCGCGCTGCTTTCCCGCCAAACAACGCTACGAGTGAACAAATTGCGACCTCCGAAACAACTGGGACCCGAATTTTGACTTTGACGTGAAGTTTGGAGCCGCTTAAGTTGAGGCGTGCGCAACTGGCGATTTGAGGTGGAGGACCACCGGGGAGCGCACGAAACATGCGCCGTTCGCCTGGGCCGTCGGACAATCCGATCACTTTCTTAAGAGAGAGCCCATATGCGCGCGAAAATCATTGATGGAAAAGCCTATGCTGACGGGCTGGCAGACCGAATAACTGCCGCCGTCCCAGCTTTTATAGAAAAGACCGGACGCGTGCCGGGTCTGGCAGTGATACTTGTTGGCAGTGATCCGGCCAGCGAAATCTATGTCCGAAGCAAGGGGCGGAAGACCCGGGAGCTCGGCATGGCCAGCTTCGAGCATATTCTTCCCGCCGAGACGGGCCAGGACGAACTCTTGGAACTCGTCAAAGAATTGAACGCCGATAATAAGGTAGACGGCATACTCGTACAGTTGCCGCTTCCCGCTCACATTGATGAGTTGGCGGTTATTCAGGCAATCGATCCGAATAAGGACGTTGATGGTCTCCACCCCGAAAGTGCCGGTCGTCTGGTCTCCGGGCGACCTGGGCTGGTCTCCTGTACCCCGCTCGGGTGCCTGATGCTGCTTCGTGATCAACTGGGCGATCTAACAGGGCTCGATGCAATCGTTATCGGTCGCTCTATCCTAGTCGGCAAGCCGATGGGACAGCTATTGTTGGGAGCGAACTGCACGGTAACAATGGCGCATTCTCGAACGCGAAACCTTGCTGACAAAGTGCGTCAGGCGGATATCGTGGTAGCAGCGGCGGGCCAAGCCGGGATGATCAAAGGTGATTGGATCAAGCCAGGGGCAACGGTGATCGATGTGGGAACCACGAAAGCAGTTTTGGATGGCAAAAAGCGGCTGCTGGGTGATGTGGATTCCTCAGCCGCTCTTGAGAGAGCCAGTGCCATTACACCAGTACCCGGAGGCGTTGGGCCAATGACGATTATGGTTCTAATGCACAACACTGTGTTGGCAGCATACAACCGCGAGGGACTGCCGCATTTGCAACTCTGGTAGGAGACGTATCGCTTACGATAGCGACGGATCGAAACGACGTTTACGCAGGGCGGCTGAGACCTAGGCGACGCATTTCCCTGTATATGGTTGATCGCCCGAGCCCGAGTTGCCGTGCAGCTTCTGTTGGCGACGTTTTTGCTTCGATGAGTTTAATGGCGGCTTCGACTTTCTTCAGGTCAAGTGGCTGGCGACCAGGCTTCTTTCCCTTCGCCCTTGCTGCGGCGATACCGTCCTTCGTCCGCTCCGAGATCAGCCGTCGCTCAAAATGAGCGATGGCGCCGAATACGTGGAAGATAAGCTCGCCGGAGGCGGAAGACGTATCGATCTTTTCCTCCAGGCTCAACAGGTCGATCTGGCGCTCGCGGAGCATCTTCACGATTTCGAGCAGTTCAGCCAACGACCGGCCAAGGCGGTCGAGCCGAACGATCGCCAGTGTGTCGCCAGCGCGAGCATAGGCAATCAGGTCTGTGAGACCAGGCCGGTCCATGCTCTTTCCGGACTTCACGTCGGTGAACACCTTGATTGCACCGGCATGCTCAAGGCGTAGCGTCTGACCCGCGACATCCTGATCGCCGGTCGAGACACGTGCATAGCCGAGGATTGCCCCCATGATAGCGTCTCCGAAACGGCCGTTCTGTGGACGGTGGCAGTCATCCTCATTCCGACACTGAAAAATCGTCCATAGAATACGTCTCTTTATTCCCTGCTGTCCATAGATTATCAGGGCCTTTTGTGGACGATTTAGGGGTAGAGATGCGCAAACATGAACTTCTGACCGAGCATGAACGGCGACAGCTCTTATCCATTCCTGAAAACCGAGACGGCCTGGCTCGCCTCTACACCTTTGAGCCAGATGATCTCGACCTGATCCGGTATCGGCGCGAGGATCACAATAAGCTTGGCTTCGCCTTACAGCTTTGTACCCTTCGTCATCCAGGTGTGCCTTTGGCTCGAATCCTCGGCACGATCCCGGCTTCAATGGTTTCCTTCGTGGCAGAGCAGATCGACGTTCGACCTGACGATCTAGCCAGCTATGGCCTTCTTCGAAGCCAGACGATGACGGACCATGCGCGTGAAATAGCGCAGATGATGGGCATGCGGGCGGCCGAACGCGGTGATATCCCTACGATGATCGAAGCGGGAGCGGTCGCCGCGACGGCGACAGATAAGGGAATGCCGATCGCGATTCACATTGTCACGACATTGCGGCAGGCGGGCATCGTGCTTCCCACCATTTCGACAATCGAGAGAGCAGGAATTGCCGGAAGGGCGCGAGCTCGTAAACATGCCAGCCAGGAGCTTATCAGGGGCTTAAGTTCCCATCAGCTCGGCATGCTCGATAGCCTCGTTCAGATTGGTTCGAAGACTGGCCTGTCGTCTCTGGCGTGGCTGAAGGCCATGCCCGTTGCTGCGAAGGCCGACAACGTTCGCGATATTCTGGAACGTTTGTCCTTTGTCCGGGCGATCGGCATTCCGGCAGCCAACAGTATGGCCCTGCATCCCGACCGGTATCGCCAATTTGTCCGTGAAGGGCGTATGTCGCCGTCCTATATGATCGAGCGCTACACCCTTTCACGACGACGAGCGACATTGGTAGCATTCCTGATCGACGCCGAAGAGCGCTTGACAGATGCCGCAATCGATATGGCGGACAAGCTGATCGGTTCTATGTTCACCCGCGCCAAGAACGCCAAGGCCCGAAGATACGAGGCGACAGCCAAGGATGTGTCGCGATTGATGCGCCTGTTTCGAGGCACAATTGACGCGTTGGCGGATGCCATCGAGACTGACAGCGATCCGATCGACACCATCAATGCATCGGTCGGCTGGGCAAACCTGTTGCGAGCGCGCCAAGAGGTGGCAGAAATAGCGGACACTGCGGATCAGGATCCGCTGATTGTTGCCGCTAACCGATACGCGACATTGCGAAAATTTGCGCCGGCCCTGATCGAGGCGCTTGAGTTCAAGGCCGGAAGAGGCAGCGCGCGGACCGTTTCCGCTGTCAGGGTGCTTAGAGAGGCTCATCGAACGGGAAAACGCGAATTACCTGCCGACGCGCCTATGCCGTTCAAAAAGGATTGGCAGAAGATCGTGGTCGGCGCGGACGGCAAGATCAATCGTAAGCTCTACGAGGTCGCGACACTCGCGCATCTGCGCAATAAGCTGCGGTCGGGCGACGTCTGGGTAGAGCGCTCATCGTCATATCGCCGCTTCGACAGCTATCTCCTGCCTCCGCAAATGGCGGCGCCAGTCGTCAAAGATTTAGGGCTGCCCGCATCTGCTGACGATTGGCTGGAGCAGCGGGGCCGGGAACTGGACTGGCGGCTGAAGCGGTTCTCAAAACGTCTCCAGAAAAATCAGGTTGAAGGCGTCAACTTCGATGGAAGCCGCCTGAGCATCACTCCTTTGAAATCAGTGGTGCCCGCGAGTGCGGAAACTCTGGTCAGCCAAATCGAAGGTATGATGCCGCGCATACGGATCACCGAGTTGCTGCACGAGGTCGCCGGTCAGACCGGCTTCCTTGGAGCGTTTACGAACCTGAGGACGGGACAGACATGCCCGAACGACAGTGCAATGCTGGCCGCAATCCTCGCCGATGCCACCAATCTCGGCCTCTCCCGCATGGCCCGCGCCAGCGAAGGCATCACCCGAGATCAGTTGATATGGACCAAGGACGCCTACATTCGGGACGATACTTATACCGCCGCCTTATCAACGATCATCGATGCGCACCACCAGCTGCCGATCGCGTCGGTCTGGGGCGATGGCACGACTTCAAGCTCAGACGGTCAATTCTTCCGGGGTGGAAAGCGTGCAAAAACCGGCGGTGATGTGAATGCCCGATACGGCGTCGATCCGGGGTTCGGCTTTTATACCCATGTATCGGATCAGCATGGCCCTTACCACGTGAAGGTCATCTCGGCCGCTACGCATGAAGCGCCCTATGTCCTCGACGGTTTGCTGCATCATGGCACGAGTCTCAATATCTCGGAGCACTACACCGACACTGGCGGAGCCACCGATCACGTCTTCGCTCTCTGCACTGCTCTGGGCTTCCGGTTTTGCCCGCGGCTGCGCGATTTCCCGGATCGACGTCTCATTCCGATCGAGCCGACCGGCAGCTATCCGCACCTAGCGCCCCTTCTCGGAAAGAGGGTCCGCGCGGACATCATCCGAGAGCATTGGGATGATGTCCTGCGGCTCGTTGCCTCTCTGAAATCGGGTCACGTCGCACCTTCGGCCATGCTGCGAAAACTTGCTGCGTACGAGCGTCAGAACCAACTCGATGTCGCCCTTCAGGAAATCGGCAAGGTCGAGCGAACCCTGTTCATGCTGGATTGGCTGGAGAATCCGGCACTGCGCCAGCGTTGCCAGGCTGGCCTGAATAAAAGTGAGCAGCGTCATGTCCTTACGCAGGCTATCTGCACGTTCAGGCAGGGCCGTATCATCGATCGCAGCCATGAGGCCCAACAGTACCGCGCGTCCGGCCTTAACCTCGTCATCGCCGCGATCGTGTACTGGAATTCGACCTATATGGCCGACGCCCTTGCGCATATACGTTCGACCGGTAAGATCGTGGATGACGCGATGATGGCACATACCTCACCCGTCGGATGGGAGCATATCGCATTCTCCGGCGACTTCCTCTGGGAGCAGGCCGCCAAAAGCAGGTCCCGGAAAACACTTGTCATCTCTGACGGAGCGCGGGCAGCCTGAGTGTTCTGTCCCTGTTCACGCCAACCGTTGTTCAGCGGGAAACCAACGCGATGCCCTCAACTAAGTGGCTTGCAGCCCTTTATTGGAAAGGAGGGTGCGATAAAGTCTATTAGATTTATTGGGGTCCAAGATAACGGAGATGACACCTACCACGTCGAGCATGAAAAGCGTCTTTTCCGATGGACTATTGGGCTCGATTCGGATGGTAAAATTGAAAGATCATGGGTCACGTCCGGCGGTTAAGGGCGCGTCACACAGTTTGATTGTGTTTGCTGATCGACCAAAACGCCGACCGGCTTAACGTGCAAGCAGGGCGTCAAGGCACGACCTTCACCCCGAAGCGAAAGCAAAAAGCACGTTGGTGGCAACGACATCTCCGTTGCCACCATTCGGAAGTTTGCTATCCGCCCACAGAGCTTTATGAGAGTTCGCGGCGCGGTTCACTATCTGGCGCGTCTTGGCGCAGGATTTTGAACTGCTCGTGTCTCCATCCCTGATAGGGCTTATGCTTGGCATCTTCGAAACGCTCAACTCTGACGCCAGCAGACGGTCAAGGCGTGTGCTCGTTGGAAATGGAACCACCAGTTCTATCTGCAATTTCGTCCAATTGTCAGTTTCATGCAGAATCGCTTTTTCGATGCGAAAATCCGCAAACTCATCGACGCGCTGCGACTTGCGCCTCAAAGCTTCGAGGTTGAACGTTTCCGTCCGTATCCACTGTGGATCGTTGGACTGTAGCGCTTCAAGGACGACAGGATCGATGTCGCGGACATTCTGTCGCTCAAAGATTGGCCGGTTCCATGTCTTTTCGCAGGTCACACACTTGTAGATAAGCCACGCATCAAGCTTGCGACCATTGGCGTTGAGCCGGATTTTGCCGCTGGATTGGGAGGCTCTGAGGCCCCCACATCCGCTGCACACAATCCAAGGCTGGGGAGCAGTCTGGGGAATAATGGTCCATCGGACCCGAAGTGTATTGCACATATCGTCTTGGTCTTCCGTTCGGAAGTCCACCAAGATGGTGCATGAGAAAACCCTTGCGGGCACGGCGTGGCGATGTTTTGGGCGGCTGAAGAGCTGAGACAGCGGAGCTGCACATGGCACATTGTAACAATGCCAAACCGGTCTCTTGCCACCACCCGATGAACATGATCATACGCCGACAGCATGTTGCTATCCGGCAGTACGGGTGAAACTGGATTGAGACCGGTATTTACTTAGGCAAAGTCTACCTCGATGCGCCAATGCTCTTCAACAACAGCGATAACAAATGATCTATCCGAATTGGAGTCCTTTGTCGCATCCTTAAGCTAAAACCTGCGGCGTTGCGGCTTTTATGTGACTTTGCAACGAAAGCAGGCTCGTTGGATACACAGCCGATGAATTTCCCGATAGACGGTGGAGCGTCCGAGTCCAAGCTGCCGCGCAGCCTCCGTCAGTCCATGCAGGCTGGCGCCGGACAGAAAACCCGGATAGCTCATCGAGGGATGAGCCGACTGGTAAAATCGATAGTCAAAATCGCCGCAGACGTATCGCGGGCGCGACCAGTTCAGACAATGTTGCTCGGCGACCATCACTGCCGGGACGTGATGGTCAGTGTAGCCAGGGCGATCCGTGGAACACGGCTCGGCCAGAAGCTACCCCATTACGTCTCAGCTGGCAAAGCGTGGCGGCATTGCCCAGTGCAATGGCGGAGGTGAGTTTTTTCTTGCCGGCAGTCCGCTTCACGCTGGTCGGTCATAACTCGGATATTCTGCCCTTAGACTGACCGAGCGAGGCCACCGGCACTATCCTCGCATTCTCGGAAAGTTCGATCCGCTCAGAAACTCCGCTCATCGAACCCTGACGCGTCTTGACCATCTTAAACCACGTCACCCGGTCTCGACGATCCCCTTCAGCTTGTTTTTCCAAGTGTTGCAAAATCAATGCCTTAGTATGTTGTCAGCTGACGACAGCACGCGAATCTGCCGAAAAGTCACACATCCGCAGTTGTTCTGCTTATTTCATGCCCGCATTGCCCCGACTGAATTGACTTTGAGAAGCGCCATCAGCATTGGCCCCAGAGAGAATTCACCGCGCCGCGTTCTGGACGTGAGGTCGCGGAGATATCCACCAGCCGAATTGATGTGCCCTGCCCGCTCAAGTATCGCAGCAATCGCGACGGCCGCATTCTCGGCGCCCATAACCTCGCAGGCATCCTGATAGGCGGACGCGCTTACACCTAAAGTGGACCGGACAACAATTGCGGCAGACATCAGGTCTCGCCACCCTCGCACCTCGCCACCAGGTGCATAGGCCGCAATTTCAGGGCACGCACGCATGACCAATCCAATTGGGAAAACCTTGAGTGTCTCGATACGACGCTCAAGGTTTTCCTCCGTCTTTTCGCCCTGGTCTTTTTCGGAGCTAGGTTCAAGTTCAGTTATAGATTCGGTATTTGAATTCTGTATGTGCTGGCGGATATCGCTATCATTGGTGCCGGATTTCTCGGAAAAAACCTGACATTCCAGTATATTGAGAATGCCTTCCCGCAAAAGCGACAATTCGTCCAGGATTGCTTCGAAGTCCGTTTTCGATTTGGCTGTCCGCAGCCTTGCTACTGCTGCGATATAGGCGGCCTCGATCATCGCCCAGTCCCCAGCCGCGCCGTCTTCAACCGCAGCAGTGATGAGTTTTCGAACGTCCCTGCGGGCGATAGTCGTGCGTTCTTTGACAACCTTCAGGCGTCGGGCGTCTTCGGCAACCTGTTGCGCCATGAGGGCGAATTCTTCCGACCTTGCAAGCAAGGGGCCAAGACTGAACCCATAAGCTGTCTCGACAGCACCGTCCTTGGCACGCCTCACGTAGCGCTTGCCATTGGGGCTGTCGTTGCGATTGATCAACCCTGCATCTACGAGCACTGCCAGGTTCTCTCTCAGGGTCGTCCCAGCGATACCGTTTGCTCGAGCGATCAACTGGGCATTGGACGGAAAGACCACGAGGTTTTCATCGTGGCTGAGTTTCGTCTCGGGATAAAATGACAGGAGGGCGTTGAGTACGGCAAGCGCTCGATCGCGCAAGCCAAGAAGCGTTCGCGCGTCACAAACGTCACGATACACTTTCCACTTATCCGCAGACTTTCCCTCTCGAATCTCGGATGCTTTGAATTGGGCCTTGACCAACGCAAGCGTCATCGGTCGCCGCCCGAAGGGCGTCGTCACACTTCCATTTTGCATTTTTCTTTCACCTTTCGATCGGCAAAAGAAATCCGCTCACCAAAACGGTGCCAAAGACTCTTGACTGGGATTCATGGAAATGCGATTCTCGGGCTGCTTAGACCAATGAGAGAGGCTTCCACGACGGCAACGTTTGGGGGCCTTTTTCTTTTGCGGTTTCTTCCTTCTCTAACTTTCGGATCCGGACGCGCTCTGCCGGAAGCTCTCGTAAAGATCGGGAATACGATCCATCACGAACTTGGCAAATGCCTCGTCTCGATCTCTATCAATTTGGATCTTGCAAACCTTCCCTGAGACAGCAAGTGTCGCGATCTCGGATCCATCTGCAGACTTTGCGACAACGGCTTGGGGTTTCACAGAGATCGGCTTATCGATTGCCTTAACGGCACGAAGCACTGCGATAAAGCGATCATCGGACGTCTTGTGGTCGAAAGAACCGTCCCTCATTGCTTTGCGCGCTTTGGTTTCCGCGCCTTCGCTCTTCAGCACGTCGGCAAGCTCTTGCCACCGAGGCCGACCAATTTTCGGAGCTCTTCCTATCGCTTCACTTAGCCATGTGGGAACCGCGCGGCCTACGTTGATGAGCTTCGAGGCCTCTTGACGATCAACTGAGAGAGCAGTCTGAATGAGTGTCCGATCGAAGCCACCGTCTTCGAGTTTGAGAGCGAACATCGAGCGCTCAATAAAGGTAAGGTCTTCGCGCGCGGAGTTTTCGATGCCCTGTGCAAGAATGAGCCGGTCGTCCCCCAGCTCGCGGACGTAAGCTTTGACGTTGATGCCGAGTTCACTGGCAGCGCGCACACGGCGATGGCCGTAGGCAATCTGATAGCGGCCGGGCTCGGTCGGATGGTTGCGAACGAGGACAGGTATTTCCTGGCCGTTCTCCAGGAAAGAAGTCTTGAGTGCTTCGACAGCGGAAGGATCCTGATCTGCGAAACGATCAGCGAAAGGGGAGGGATCAATCAGTGAGGGATCGAGTTCAATCGGCAAAGCGCCGTCCGCAACCCGCTGCTTGAGTTCCTCGTAATCTCTCTCAACTTCCGAGAACGTATCTTTCAAGGATCGCACCGCGCCTGACGCTACACGCTGCATCGGTTGACGGGTCTCCGCCGTGGGCACCACATCAGGCCCAGCGGCAAAGAGATTGCGAACGGATTGAGTTCGTTTGCTCATCTTTGGTCTCCCCGATAAAAACCTAGCCCTCGTAGAGGCAATGACATTGTGTCGTCAGCTGACAACAAGCTAAACGATTGATTTCTTTGATCGTGAAGCATGATCATCTGCCCCATACGTCATTGATTAAGCCGACAGCTTCATGGTTGACGGCATTGATCGATTCCATGGCGCGATCGTAAGTCGACCGACCTACAGCACCACGCGAAAGCTCATAGAGCGATTGTTTGGTCAAACCGGCATTGGCGATCGCAGTCGACTTCCAGGCTGCTGCAGCCATGACATCAGTTCCGAATACGTCGCGAAGCAGACCGACGATTTCCTGTTCAGGGACGTCGCGCGGATCATGGCGAGTAACAAGGAACCTTAGGAAATCATAATCAAGCTTACCGCCCGCCTCCTCGATGACGGAGACAAGATCGGACGTCATGAGAAGGAACTGGCTCATAGACGCGACGTCCACCATCTGTGGGTGGACGGTAACAATCATACCCGTGGCGGCATTGAGAGCCCCCATGGTTAGAAAGCCAAGCTGAGGAGGGCAGTCGATGACGACGATATCGTATTCATCTTCAACCTGATTGATGGCGCTCGCGACACGCCTGAAGAACAGATCTTCCGGCCGACCTCGGTTCTGAAGCATGAAGCGAGGCGTCTGATGCTCGAACTCCATCAATTCGAGATTGCCAGGGACAATGCTGATGCCCGTAAAGTATGTCGAACGGATCACATCTTTCATCGGCACGCGCTGGTCGTCGTATCTGATTGCGCCATAGATGGTGGCATTCTCGGCAACGTCAAACTCGGGCTGATACCCGAACATCGCCGAAAGCGAAGCCTGAGGATCGAGATCGATTGCGAGAACCCTGTAACCCTGTAGCGCCAAACCCTGTGCGAGATAAAGTGAGGTGGTCGTTTTGGCCGACCCTCCCTTGAAATTTGCGACGGTTATGATCTGAAGTTTGTCACCTTCACGACGACGTGGCCAAAATCGCCCAGCCTCTTTCGGACGCGCCTCAGCGAGGTATCGCCGCAACTCGTTGATCTGCTCCAAGGTATAGGAGCGCCGTCCTCCCGCGCCAATATCCGGCGCGGGGCCAAGGCCATCCAGCGACAGTTGGCGCAGGTACCCATCAGACACGCCAACTATCTCGGCAACTTCGCCAGACGTGAATGAGCGAAGCGACTTTTGCGCTGTTGGCGGAAAGGCGCGCTCACCGACCGCACGGAGTCGCGCAGACAGCGCTTCAGCGCGCTGCGTGATATGTGCAGACGTTGCTGCTCTACTGATGTGCCTGTCGATCACGTTCACTTTAACCTCAGGTTCAAGACGGTTTGCAAGCGTCAGACGCGCTTATGCCGTCTCATGATAACGCACGATTCTAGCGATGCTGCAAGAGAATTAGAGTTAACAAGAAGTTAACACAATTTCCTGAAATTTTGGCGGGAGGTTGAATTCTCGATATGTATCCGCACGTTAAGCTGATTCTTAACGTAATATCTATTCCCTGGGTTCTGCAGATCTGCAGACAAAATCCTGTGGCTTTGCCGGGTCTGAACAACCGAAGGCGCAGTTACAAGCCGACTCAGCTCTCTGCAGATCTGCAGATCTGCAGATAGCCATCAATCGCCAGAGATGGTTTGTCTGCCGCATGTCCACATCATGCGGAGATAGAAATGCTGATTCTGACCGCTTCCCCGGATCGATACGTCGATCGTTCAAATCTCCTAAAACAGATGCACTGCTTGCGCGCGGCAGTCTTCCGCGAACGTCTTGAGTGGGAAGTCACGATTACTGAGGCAGGAGAACGAGACGAGTACGACGATTTCGACCCGACCTACATACTTGCGATCACCGATGATGAGAGGGTCGTCGGCTGCGCTCGTCTCCTTCCGGCAATAGGACCGACCATGCTTGAGCGAACGTTTCCGCAGTTGCTGGCAACCGGTTCCCTCAACGCATCTGACCGAATGATCGAAAGCTCCCGCTTTTGCGTCGACACATCCTTGCCTGCGGGCAGGGGAGGGGGGCAACTGCATTTCGCGACACTTACCATGTTTGCAGGCATCATCGAATGGTCGATGGAAAACGGCTATGACGAGATCGTCACAGCAACCGACCTCCGTTTTGAGCGCATCTTGAACCGAGCCGGATGGCCAATGAAGCGGCTTGGCGATCCCGTGGCGATCGGCAACACCGTGGCAGTGGCTGGGACACTTCCAGCCGATCGGGAAAGCTTTGAGCGGGTCCGCCCACCGGACTATCGGTCGATCATAGCCGGATATCGCGGTCATCAGGTTAGGAGCGCTGCGTGACCCAACTTCGTTCCCATCCACGATTGGTCCGCAAACTGCAGGACGCCCTGGGCGACCAGCTCTGCGTTGCGCTTGAAGACGCGACGGTGGTCGAAATCATGCTCAATCCCGATGGCCGGCTGTTTATCGAACGGCTGGGGCATGGCGTGGCAGCTGCCGGCGCGATGAGCTCTACCGCCGCCGAAGTCGTCATTGGCAGCGTCGCCCACGCGCTCCAGTCGGAGGCCGACAACGAGCGACCAATCATCTCTGGCGAACTGCCAATCGGCGGACACCGCTTCGAGGGCCTGTTGCCTCCGATCGTATCAAGTCCGGCATTCACCATCCGCCGGCGCGCTTCGCGCCTCATCCCGCTCACCGACTACGTGAAGTCGAAGGTGATGACCGAGGCCCAGGCGTCCGCCATCCGTAGCGCGATCGACGCACGGATGAACATCGTCATTTCAGGGGGCACGGGATCGGGGAAGACCACTCTCGCCAATGCAATCATAGCCGAGGTCGTGGCTGCTGCCCCGGAGGATCGGATGGTGATCCTCGAAGACACCGCTGAGATCCAATGTGCGGCCGAGAACGCCGTGTCGCTACATACCAGCGATACCATCGACATGGCCCGCCTACTGAAAAGCACGATGCGCCTGCGACCCGACCGCATCATTGTCGGCGAGGTCCGCGACGGTGCAGCCCTGACGCTGCTGAAAGCTTGGAACACCGGCCACCCCGGCGGCGTCACCACGATCCATTCCAACACGGCGATGTCAGCTCTACGCCGACTGGAGCAACTGACGGCGGAAGCCAGCCAGCAGCCAATGCAGGAGGTGATCGGTGAGGCCGTCGATCTCGTCGTTTCCATTGAGCGAACGGGGAAGGGGAGGCGGGTCCGTGAGGTCATCCACATCGAGGGATACCGCAACGGCCGCTACCAGACCGAGCATTATGCCCAGATCGATGAGGACAGCCATGTCGCGTAAAATCTCCATTCTTCTCGTTGGCGCAGCGCTTGCCGCCGTTTCTGTCGGCTATGCCGACTTCGCACTCGCCTCTTCGGGCGGCGGTAGTCTGCCGTGGGAATCGCCGCTGGAGCAAATCCAGCAATCGATCACTGGACCCGTCGCCGGTTTTATCGCGTTGGCGGCGGTCGCCATTGCCGGTGCGATGCTGATCTTCGGCGGCGAATTGAATGATTTCGCGAGGCGGCTTTGCTACGTCGCCCTCGTTGGCGGGGTACTTCTCGGAGCTACCCAGATTGTCGCTCTCTTCGGCGCGACCGGTGCCTCGATCGGCGAGGCTCATTCGCAGGCTGGGCGCAGCATGACCGAGCCCTCGATGACGGCGGCCACTGTGGGGGAGGGGGCCCATGGCTGAGGCTGGTTCCTCTCTCGCACGCTCGCGGGTACACCGGGCGTTATCGCGCCCGAACCTCTTGATGGGCGCCGACCGCGAACTGGTGTTGCTGACCGCGCTTGCGGCGGTCATCCTAATTTTCGTCGTGCTGACCTGGTACGCGGCTCTGTTCGGCATCGCGATTTGGCTGGTGGCTGTTGCGGCACTTCGCATGATGGCCAAAGCCGACCCGCTTATGCGGCAGGTCTACCTCCGCCATATTTCCTACAAGACCTTTTACCGCGCGACGTCGTCGCCGTGGCGCAAGTTTTGAAGGGGGCTTTCGATGGTCGCCCTCAAATCGTTTCGTCATTCCGGACCGTCGTTTGCCGATCTGGCACCCTACGCTGGTCTCGTCGATAACGGTGTCATCCTGCTGAAAGACGGCTCGCTGATGGCCGGCTGGTATTTCGCCGGGCCGGATAGCGAAAGCTCTACCGACGCTGAGCGTAACGAGGTGTCGCGACAGATCAACGCCATCCTGTCGCGGCTCGGCTCGGGATGGATGATCCAGGTCGAGGCCATCCGGGTGCCGACCGGCGATTATCCGACCGAGGCTCAATCCCACTTTCCCGATCCGGTCACGCGCGCCATCGACGATGAGCGGCGGGCGCATTTCCAGAAGGAGAGGGGGCATTTCGAGAGCCGCCATGCTTTGATCCTGACCTGGCGGCCGCCGGAGCCGCGGCGCTCCGGCCTGACGCGGTATGTCTATTCAGATGCGGCCAGCCGTTCTGCGACCTATGCCGACACGATGTTGCAGAGCTTTCTGACCTCGATCCGTGAAGTCGAGCAGTATCTCGCCAACGTCGTGTCGATCCGTCGCATGATGACGCGAGAGACGCCAGAGCGGGGCGGATTCCGCGTCGCGCTATACGACGAACTCTTTCAGTTCATTCGTTTCTGCGTCACCGGCGAAAACCACCCGGTGCGCCTGCCGGATATTCCCATGTACCTCGACTGGCTGGTGACGGCCGAGTTGCAGCATGGTCTGACACCAATGGTCGAGAACCGCGTTCTCGGCGTGGTCGCGATCGACGGTCTGCCAGCCGAAAGTTGGCCGGGCATTCTCAACACGCTGGACCTGATGCCGCTCACCTATCGCTGGTCGTCTCGCTTCATCTTTCTCGACGCGGAGGACGCGAGGGCGCGGCTTGAGCGCACCCGCAAGAAGTGGCAGCAGAAGGTGCGACCGTTCTTCGACCAATTGTTTCAGACGCAATCCCGCTCGGTCGATCAGGACGCCATGCTGATGGTGGCGGAAACCGAGGACGCGATCGCCGAAGCCTCATCACAGCTGGTTGCCTACGGCTATTACACGCCGGTCATCGTTCTGTTCGAGGAGGATCAGGCCCGCCTTCAGGAGAAGTGCGAAGCCATCCGCCGCCTGATCCAGGCCGAAGGTTTTGGCGCACGCATCGAGACGTTGAACGCCACGGACGCTTTCCTCGGCAGCCTGCCCGGGGTTTCTTACGCCAATATCCGCGAGCCGCTGATCAACACCCGCAATCTCGCCGATCTCATTCCGCTGAATTCCGTCTGGTCGGGCAGTCCTAACGCGCCTTGCCCGTTCTATCCGCCGGCCTCGCCGCCCTTGATGCAGGTAGCATCCGGCTCGACGCCGTTCCGACTAAACCTGCACGTCGATGATGTCGGACACACGCTGATCTTCGGCCCGACCGGTTCCGGCAAATCGACGCTGCTGGCGCTGATCGCCGCACAGTTCCGCCGATATGCCGATGCCCAGGTGTTTGCCTTCGATAAGGGCGGCTCGATGCTGCCGCTGACCCTCGGTCTCAACGGCGATCACTACCAGGTCGGCGGCGATATCGGCCCGTCGGCTAGTGGTGAGGTGAAGGCGCTTGCCTTTTGCCCGCTCGCCGAACTCTCGACCGAGGGCGACCGTGCCTGGGCGGCCGAATGGATCGAGATGCTGGTGGCGCTGCAAGGTGTGACCATCACCCCGGATTATCGCAACGCCATCTCCCGACAGATCGCACTGATGGCGGAGGCGCGCGGCCGCTCGCTGTCGGACTTTGTCTCCGGCGTCCAGATGCGCGAAATCAAGGACGCGCTGCACCACTACACCGTCGACGGTCCGATGGGTCAGTTGCTCGATGCCGAAGAGGACGGCTTGGCGCTTGGCGCTTTCCAGTGCTTCGAGATCGAGGAACTGATGAACATGGGCGAGCGCAATCTCGTCCCAGTTCTCACCTACCTGTTTCGGCGCATCGAGAAACGCCTAACCGGCGCGCCCAGTCTCATCATCCTCGACGAGGCCTGGCTGATGCTCGGCCATCCGGTGTTTCGCGACAAGATCCGCGAATGGCTGAAGGTGTTGCGCAAAGCCAATTGCGCCGTCGTACTTGCCACCCAGTCGATTTCGGATGCCGAGCGATCCGGGATCATCGATGTCTTGAAGGAGAGCTGCCCGACAAAGATCTGCCTACCGAACGGAGCGACGGGTAAGGAAGACCTGAAGCAAATTCGCACCCTGCATTCCGAACAGGGGGCCTCCTGGCCTCTCCACTGGCTCCAGCAAAGGGGGATCGCACATGCCGAAACACTCTTTCCGACCTCTTGAGACTGCAAACGTGGTCGCCGTCGTTGTGGCTGCGCTTACGATGGCGTTGCCGCTTCCAGCTGAGGCCGGCGGCGTGACGGGACAGGCAACCGAATGGACACAGCTCGCCAACAATACCGAACTGATCTCACTTGTCGGCAAGTCGGCCGAGCAGGTCAACAACCAGATTACCCAGATCTCGCAGCTTGCCGAGCAAATCCAGAACCAGATCAACATCTACAACAACATGCTTCAAAACACGGCGCAATTGCCAAACCATGTCTGGGGCCAGGTCGAGAACGACCTGAAAAACTTGCAAAACGTCGTGGCCCAAGGGCAGGGCGTCGCCTTCTCGATGGGCAATATCGACGATGTCCTGAAACAGCGCTTCCAGAGTTTTTCCGAGATGAAGAGCAATCTACCGGATGGTGCAAGCTTCTCGTCGACCTATCAGAACTGGTCCGACACCAATCGCGATACGATCGGCGGCACCTTGAAGGCCGCGAACCTTACAGCGGACCAGTTCTCGAGCGAGGAGAGCACGATGTCGTCGCTGCGATCAATGTCGGAGACGGCCGACGGCCAGATGAAGGCGCTGCAGGTCGGACACCAGATCGCCGCCCAGCAGGTCGCGCAAATGCAAAAGCTGCGTGGCCTGGTTTCCCAGCAGATGACGATGATGGGCACATGGTTCCAGTCGGAACAGGCGCAAAAGGATTTGGCCCAGGCGCGCCGTGAACAGTTCTTCAGCGGAAGCGAGCATGACATCCGCAGTGGGCAGACGATGGAGCCTCGCTGGTGAGCCCGCGTCTTGTTATCATCCTTGTTGTCGTGGGGATCGTCGCATCGGGTGTAGGCGTCGCCCGGTGGATCGTGCAGCCCCATCCGGCGTCAGTGTCTGGAACGGGAGAAGCTTCGCAAGCAACCACATCCGATGCGGCCCGACGTGAACATCGAGAAAAATTCTTCGGTGGCGATACCGATCGCGACATTCGCGGTGGCCAGGAAATGAAACCGAGATGGTGATCGTTGCACGTCCCCTCCGCCTCGAACTCGCCCTGGTCGCGATCGGCCTTGTGTTGTTTGCGAGCGCGCCGGCCTTTGCACAACAGGGTCAGGTGCTGACCACCCTGGAGAATTCCGTTGTTACTGCAGCCAAAGGCTGGGAGACGACGGTCATGAATGCGGCCCGGTCATTGTTCTGGATCCTGGCGGGGATCGAGATCGGCATCGCCGCCGTGTGGCTGGCGATTAGCGCTGCCTCGCTTGATAGCTGGTTTGCCGAGCTGGTGAAGCGCATCATGTTCATCGGATTATTCGCCTTCATCCTCGACCGGGGGCCGGCCTTCGCCAAGGCTGTCGTCGACAGCCTCTACCAAATTGGTGCTGGCGGTGGGTCTGCGTCGCCGGCCAACATTTTTGACGCCGGCATTCGCGTTGCGACCAAGATGTCGGAACAGGCGAAATTTGGCCTCTTCGAGGATAATGCCCTGGCGATAGCCGCCGTCTTCGCCATGGTCGTGGTCGTCGTCTGCTTCTCGCTTGTTGCTGCCATCTTCGTCTCGGTCATGGTCGAGATGTATGTCGGCTTGCTTGCCGGCATGATCATGCTCGGATTGGGCGGAACGTCCTATACCAAGGACTTCGCCATCAAATACTTGGTCTACGCCTTTTCTGTCGGCATGAAGCTGATGGCGCTGGTGATGATCGCCAAGATCGGCTCCGACATCCTGCTGGGCCTGGCGGAGGCACCAACCGCAACCTCGGAGCAGTTCATCACGACGCTCGCGATCGCCGGCATATCGGTCGTGGTCTTCGTCATCGCCATGTATGTGCCGCCAATCCTGCAGGGTGTCGTTCAGGGCGCCTCCGTAACCAGTGGCATGGAGTCGATCCGCCACGGCGGACAGGCCGCATCTGTTGCGGCGGGCGCCGGCTTTTTGGCTACCGCAGCAGCCAGCAGAGGGTTTCAGGCTGCAAGTGCGGCAAGGGCAGGGGGAGCGTCCCTTGGCAGTGCCGCGATGCGCGGCATGGAGGCCGGCATCGGTGGCGCGGCAGGTGCTGTCGGTTCGGCCGCAAAAGACAAAGCGGTCGGGTCACCCGGTGCCTATGCCGGTTCGCTGCTCGGCCTTGCCAATGCCAAACTCGACCAGCAGGCCAGCCGCCCCGGAGCTCCGCCTCCACCCCCGCCGATCAACGACACCAAATGACTGGAGGCCGATCCACCATGGCCGGACAAAACATGCCAGATAATCCCTATCTCGCTGCGCGCAACGAATGGAACGAGCGCTATGGATCCTACGTAAAGGCCGCCGCCGCCTGGCGGATCGTCGGTATCATCGGCATGACCATGGCGATGATCGGTTTTGGTTACGCACTCTACCAGAGCACCCAGGTGAAGCTCATCCCCTATGTGGTCGAGGTCGACAAGCTGGGTACAGCGGTCAATGCCGGGTTTCCGCAGCAGATCGAATATGCCGATCCGCGGGTGGTACGCGCCACCCTCGGCAGTTTCGTCTCGAGTTTTCGGAGCGTAACGCCCGATGCAGTGGTGCAGAAGCAATATATCGACCGGACCTATGCACTGCTCAGGACCTCGGACCCGGCAACCGAGAAGGTCAATGACTGGTTTCGCTCGAACTCGCCCTTCGAGAAAGCAAAGAATTCGACCGTGGCTATCGAAGTGAACAACATCGTCGCGCTGTCGAACCAGAGTTACCAGATCGACTGGACCGAATTTGAGCGCGACCGGCGCGGCAAGGAAACCGCCGTCCGCCGATTCCGTGGCATCGCCACCGTGACCCTCACTCCACCGCAGGATGAGGGTGTCATTCGCTTGAACCCCATTGGTCTCTATCTCCGCGATTTCGACTGGACAGCACAGCTTTGAAAGGCATGGCCTGAACATGATTATCCGACTTGAGAATTTTTCGGCCAGGCTGACTTTAAGTACCCTTGGGTCAGTGATGTTAACTTCGGTCTTGCTCAACCCTCTCCACGCTTTAGCTGCTGACGGCGTCACTGCGAACGAGGCCAAGGGGATGGGGATTTCCACCCAATGGCGTGGGTCGCGGGGTCTCGTCACCAAGGGCGCTGATGGCAAGGTGATCTTCCTCTATGGCGAGGTTCAGCCCTCCGTCGTCTGCTCGCCGCTGCAGGTTTGCGACATTGAGCTTCAGGGCGGGGAGGTGGTCCGCGACGTGTTGGTCGGCGATACCGTGCGCTGGAAGGTCGAACCCGCGACATCGGGAGCCGCTGGAGGTCAAGCCATCCATCTGATCGTCAAGCCGTCGGAGCCCGGTCTCGTTACTTCGATGGTGGTGACGACGTCGAGGCGCACCTATCATATCCAGCTGAAGTCCCATTCGACCCAATATATGGCTCGTGTTGGCTTTGAATATCCAGAGGATGTTTCAACCAAGCTTGCTGACGTCAACGCGCGGTTGGAGGCAAGCACCGTCCCAGGTGCGGGTGTCCCCGCCGAGCAGCTGAACTTCTCTTATTCTGTTTCGGGCAGCGCTGGCTGGCGACCGACCCGCGTCTATTCCGATGGGCTCAAGACCTACATTCAATTCCCACGCTCGATCTCCGGCCAGGATGCACCCGTCCTATTCGTGACATCAGGCGGACAGAACCGCATCGTCAACTACCGCTTGAAAAGCAACATGATGGTCGTCGACTATCATATCGACCGCGCAGTGCTCGTTTCCGGCGTCGGGTGGAAACAGGAAAAGGTAACGATCAAAAGGGGAGGGCAATGATGGATACCTTTGCCCGTGCGAAAAGCTTCCTGAACCCAATCCGAAGATTTGCCGCAGCCTGCGCCCTCACCATCCTCCTCGCCGGATGCCAGTCTACCGGAGCCGAAGGCCTCGCCACGAGCAATGCGCCGCCGGAGATTTCCGGCCAGGCGGCAAGTGCCATTGCCGGAGACATGATCAGCCGCCTTGCCGAACAGATCGGGCCGGGGAAGGCGACGGTCGCCCTTAAAGCGGATGCCTCGCCCTTCGGCCAGGCGCTGGAAGCCACGTTGAAGGGATGGGGCTACGCCGTCGTTACCGATCAGAAGACCGATAGCGGCACCGCGGTCATCCCGCTCGCCTATGTGATCTTGGCTGTTGATGGTCAGGTGCTGGCCCGGCTTTCGACCAACACTATCGAGCTCGGACGGGCATACGCAGTCACGGACAACGGCGCGACGCCGGCAAGCGCCTTGTCGCTGATGCGGCGCGGGTGAGGAGAACAACCATGGTGCAATCTCTCAATCTCGGCGGCGCACAGGGCAACCAATCCCAGTCTGGAATGCGGCGGATCAACCGCCTGCCGATCGTCGTCATTATCGTGTTGGTGGTCGCATTCCTTGCCGTCATCTTTTATGGCCTAGCCTCCCGCGGGCTCTACTTCGGTAGGGACCGCGGTCCGGAGACAAGTTCGGGCAACCCTGCCTCCACCTACGCCGACCAGATCAAGCGCGGCGTCGCCGATGGCATTATCGGCGAGCCGCAGCAGCAGACCACCTTCAAGCCGACGCCGGTCGAAACAAAGCGGGTCGAAGAGAAGACCAGCAATCCCTTCGCGTCGCAGCCGGAAGGGCGAGAGAACCAGCAGCGGGTCCGTGAGCTTGAGCCCGAAGAGGTCTGGCGCGCTCGACTTCAGCGAGAACAGCAAGAGCAATATCTGCGGGAGCAGCAACGCCAGCGGATGGCTCGCCTGCAGGCGAACAATGCCGCATACGACGCGCCGCTCGCCATTGATCACAGCAAGTTCAAAGCGCGCGGGGTAGCAAAAGGCGCGACAGCGGACACGACCGCAGTTGCCACAACGCCGTCCGCAACGGCGGGGCAGCCGTCCGATCTCTATGCGGCTGCGTTGCGCGCTGGCTTGGGTGGTCAAAACGCCGATCCCAACGGACAGAACTCAAAAGAGGACTTTCTCAACGCTGATCTCAAAGATCTCGGTTACTTGTCGAACCGTGTGGTGCCTCAGCAATCGCCCTTCGAGTTGAAACGCGGGTCGGTCATACCCGCCACACTAATCACCGGCATCAATTCCGATCTCCCGGGCAGGATCACCGCCCAGGTGAGCCAGAACGTCTATGACAGCGCCACCGGGCATCGTCTGCTGGTCCCGCAGGGCACAAAGCTGTTCGGCCGTTACGATAGCAAAGTGTCATTCGGACAGAAACGTGTGCTGGTTGTCTGGACCGACATCATCTTCCCGAATGGTTCGACTTTGCAGATCGGCGGCATGTCGGGGACCGATGCGCAAGGGTATGGCGGTTTCAATGACAAGGTGAACAACCATTATTTGAAGACTTTCGGCTCGGCCATGCTGATTGCCCTGATCGGGACGGGGATCGACGTGGCCATTCCGGAGAGCTCGACGTTGGCAACACAGGATACAGCCTCGGATGCGGCGCGTAGGAATTTCGCAGAAACGTTCGGTCGGGTTGCTGATCGAACCATCCAGCGCAATATGGATGTCCAGCCGACCCTCGAAATTCGCCCCGGCTACAAGTTCAATGTGCTGGTAGATCAGGATATTTCCTTCCAGAATGAATATAAAAACTGATAATGCAAGATTATTGGACGTCTAATATTCACGACGCTTCGTGCCGTTTGTTGCGATTTTTTCGGTATAACCCGCACTCATGATTTACCCTCTCTCGCATCGTTTCGCTCACTCCCGCAATGGAACCGTCATCAACTCGGTCGCCTTGCCTGCCAACCTGGACACCGTCGCGTGGCCGCGAAACCAGCGAATCCGACACTGCCCTTGCTACCGGTATTGCCCTCAAATCAATTGTTCTTCGCCAGCAGCGCGACCTCACTCGTTTTCTCTGTCTATGCCGGAATGGTGACTGATCGGAAGAACCGTCGTTATGTTATTCGTCAAGACAAAGCTTTGAGACTTCTTGGTGTTGCCGCTTTGGCAGTCGGTGCGCTTAGTTTTCCATCTGCACCATGGCTGTTTGCTTACGCTGTTCTGTTTTCGGTAGGCACCGCCATGAACGCCGGCGTTTTAGATGGGATCGTCCAATTGGCCGGCGATGAATAGCTGCGCATGAAGCTCTCCATCCGGATCTCTATCTGTCGCCAGGTGGGAATCTTGTGCGGGACAGCTCTCGGAGGTGTAGCCCTTCACTATTTTCCAGCCATTTGGTCGGTGTTGTTGATGGTGGTACTTATGAGGGTGCAATTCATCATCAGTAGTTTTTTTGCTAACTATCAAAACGCCCCTTCAAATGTGCTCTGATCCCCCAAAACTGGACCGTTCATAAGTAGAGTTTTCCGCGGTATGACGTGCACCCCGATTTTGGGCCAGCGGGAGCTGGAATTTTCCGGGGTTAAGGCTCATGTTGGCGCAGGTGCCGATGAGCCGTTCATGAGCGAAATCGGCACCTTGTTGCCGATCGCGCTGTGTGGCCGGAACTCGTTATAGTCTCTACGCCAATCCTCCATCTTTGCCCTCGCGTCGTCAAGGCTCATAAACCAGTGGGCGTTCAGGCACTCTGCTCGGAACTTGCCATTAAAACTCTCGATGTAGCTGTTGTCCGTCGGCTTGCGCGGCCGCGAGAAGTCAAGCACGACGCCTCTATGATAGGCCCAGAGATCGAGGTCACGAGAGATGAATTCGCTGCCGTTGTCCACCCGAATGGTGGCCGGGTAACCGACCTGCCGGCATATGCGTTCGAGGGTCTGCACGACGTCCTCCCCTTTATAGCTGAAGCGGGCATCTACCGCCGGAGAGAAGCGCGAGAAGGTATCGACAACCGTGAGAACCCTGATCTTGCGACCTGTGGCCAGTTGGTCATGCACGAAATCCATGGCCCAGTCGTCGTTCGAACGGGTGGCTGCGGTGCGGTCCGATCGCAGCTTTGCTTTGACGCGCCGTTTTGGCACCTTGTTGCGCAGTTGCAGGTCCATCTCCTTGTAAAGACGATAGATTTTCTTCGGATTCACCACCCAGCCGTCACGCCTGATCAAGACATGCACACGACGATAGCCATAGCGCACCCGCGTCTGGCAGATATCCTTGATCTTCAGCTTCAGTTCGGCCTGATCGCCGCGCTTGGACTTGTAGACATAAAGGGACCGGTCGATCTTCAACACAGCGCATGCGCGTCGGATCGAAACGTCTTGATCCTGTCGACAAGATTACGCTTGCCGTCAGGCCTCAGAGCTTTTTTGACAGCACATCCTGGAGCATGGCCTTGTCCAGCGAAAGGTCGGCGACGATCCGTTTCAGTTTGGCATTTTCCTCTTCCAGCTGCCGCAGGCGCTTCATCTCCGAGGGCATCAGGCCGGCGTATCTTTTGCGCCAATTGTAGAACGTCGCATCGGAAATTCCTGCCTTGCGGCAGACCTCGCCAATGGGCGTTCCACCTTCCGCCTGCTTCAACACAAACGCGATTTGCGCTTCCGTAAACCTCGAGGCCTTCATCAAATTCTCCTCTTCTTCCCAAAAGGGATCATAAGTGGAAAATTCCAGTTCAAAATGGCCCAATTTATGGGGGCACGTCACAAAGTATTCACAGGATATTATTTCAGCATGGAAAGAAGGGGAGCACCTCCATCGCTACGCGGACCTTCGGTTCAAGTGGCGACATTTTCAGGGTGAGGTTATCCTTTGGGAGGTATGCTGGTACTGTCATTATGGTGTCAGCTACCGCGATCATTGAGCACATGATGGGTGAGTGGGGCGTGGCGGTGGATCACTCCACACTCTATCGCTGGGTCCAGAAATACGCTTCGGAGATTCAAAAACGGCTGCGCTGGCGCTGGCGCAGACGGCAATCAACGAGCTGGCGTGTCGACGAAACCTATGTAAAGGTCCGCAGACAATGGACTTATCTCTACCGGGCTGTCGACAAATTCGGCAACACGATCGATTTTTATCTTTCCCCAACCCGCAATGCCAAAGTGGCAAAGCGCTTTCACGGTAAAGTCTTAAATTGCCTGAAGGATTGGGAGAAGCCGACTGTCATCAACACTGACAAGACACTGGCCGACGCCGACGGTATCGTCGCTTACAGAACTGAAGACTGAAGGCAAATGCCCCGGAGAGCTCGTGCATCGGCAGGTTCAATATCTGAACAACTTGGTTGAGGCTGATCACGGCAAGCTGAAGCAGGTGATCAGACCGGTGAGAGGGTTCAAACGCTGAAAACCGCCTACGCCACGATCAAGGGTTTTGAGGTCATGCGCACTTTGCGCAAAGGCCAGGCAGCTATTTTCAACCTGACAGGTGGTAATCCCCCCGTATTAACGGGGCCGACCAGTAGAATTTAGGCTGGCATTGTCAGTTTCTGCCTCGGCGTGATGCCGCCGATGGCCATATTGGGTCTATCGTTGTTGTATGTCCAGAGCCAGCGTGTGGCGTGATCCTGAACCGCTTGCATGGCCATCTCCTTGCGTTGAGATGGCCTCAGCGCTTTTTTCCGAGCGCTTCCTTCAGAAGATCGTTTTGCATGCTCAGTTCCGCATACATCTTCTTCAGTCGCCGGTTCTCGTCCTCCATGCTCTTCATCTGCGAAACCATCGACGCATCCATGCCGCCCAGCCGCGCCCGCCATTTATAAAAGCTGGCGTCGCTCATGCCGTGCTCCCGGCAAAGCTGCGCCACCGGAACGCCGTCCTCGGCTTGCCGAAGGATCGCCATGATCTGAGCGTCGCTAAATCGTGAGGTCTTCATCGAAATCCTCTCCAAAATCGTTGTGAGAAAATTCTACTTTTAAACCCGGGTAGTTTGCGGGGGGATTACCGTGGAGGTGAGGCGGCGAGCGCCCCGAACATGAGGCCTAGATGTTTAGTCCCGGCATTTGATGGATCGGATCAATGATGAAACGATCCGGCACCAAAGTCCATCGTTTACAAATGAATTCGTAGGGCGTGAGGCCTTTTAGGGTCTTGAGCCTTCGCCCGAAATTATAGGCATCAATGAAGTCGGCGAGATGCCTTTTGAGTTGGTCGTGATTGTCGTAGTAGAAACGCTTGACGGTCGCTTCCTTGATCGTCCGGTTCATTCGCTCGACCTGCCCATTGGTCCAAGGATGCTTCACCTTTGTCAGCCGGTGTTCGATATTCTTCTCGTCACAGACCCGGTCGAAGATGTGATGGAAGGCGTAGAGATCGCAGGCCCGATTGGTGAACTGAATGCCGTTGTCCGTCAGAACCGTATGGATGGCATAGGGCACAGCCTTGACCAGATTGCGCAGGAATTGGGCTGCATTCATCTTTCCGGCTTTGGCGTAAAGCTCGACGAAGGCAAACTTGGACGTTCTATCAATGGCCACAAACAGATAGAGCTTGCCCTCAGCGGTCTGGACTTCAGCGATATCGATGTGAAAGTAGCCAATGGGGTAACTCTTGAACTTCTTTTTTGGCTCCTTGTCGCCCTCGACTTCCGGCAGTCGTGAAATGTCATGGCGCTGTAGGCATCGATGTAAGGACGAGCGCGTCAGATGCGGGATTGTTGGCTGAAGGGCATAAAGGCAATCATCCAAAGGTAGAAGCGTGTGCCTGCGGAAGGCGACAATCACGGCCTCCTCCTCAAGGCTCAAGACTGTCGAATGCGGTTCCTTCGGCCCGGTCGCCAAATCGGCAACCGATGTGCGCTTCTTCCACTTGGCAACGGTCTTCGGGTTGATCCCATACCGCTTTGAGAGCGCTCTCAGGCTCTCTTGACTATTTTGTATTGCTCGACGGATTGCCTCTGTCGTTGTGGCGCGACCGTGTAGAACCTGGCCCATAGTGCTTCCTTCCATTCGAGGGAAAATAATGCACCATTAAAGTCCGGGATCAAACACCTAGGTGGTGGATGGCCTGCAACCGCCGCCGGCCATCTTCACCTATGAAGACGCTTGCGAGATGCACCCCATGCCCGATACCGAGGGCCGATGGGCGACGACCCGCTTCATCGATCCGGCCGATGTGCGCTACGACATGCACCTCAACATCGTCACCTTCGAGCCGGGCGCCATCATTCCCTTCATGGAAACGCATATCATGGAGCATGGGCTCTACGTGCTGGAGGGAAAGGCCGTCTATCGCTTGAACGAGGACTGGGTTGAGGTCGAGGCCGGCGACTATATGTGGCTCCGCTCGTTCTGTCCTCAGGCCTGTTATGTCGGCGGCCCGGGACGCTTCCGCTACCTGCTCTACAAGGAAGTCAACCGCCATCCGGATTCGTACAGGTCGGATTGTACTAGCCTGCCTGAAATTGAAAATTCAATGAGTTAGACAAAATCGCTGTCTTATAAAAGACGGGTTGAAGGTTGGAATCCGTTCAAGGCGATCGATGATTTTAGAGTGCCTTACTCATCGACCAAGAGGTGCGCTCAGCGATGAATTCCGCGAACGGTTTGACGTTCATGTGGACGCTCGCCTGTCCAAGGCCGGCCAAATAAGTTGACCGATCCTCAACCCTAACCACTGCCCATGGAAACCCACCCGAGGCGAACATGGCGTTCATCAGGAAGCGCGCCATCCGTCCGTTGCCGTCAGGGTAGGGATGAACATAGCCTATCAACCAGTGGCCAAGGACTGCCCTAACCGCTGGCTCGCTTTCCTTCTCCAGTAGATCGAACAGGGTCTCCATTCCATCCGGAACTGCTTCGGAACGCGGTGGTACATGCCATGATCCGCGGAGATATACAGGGTGGTTTCGATAGCCCGCGAGGGCGCTGGGTTTCAGAATACCTGCGGCGACCGACGGGCCGAACAGTTCGCGGTACCAATCCCTATGTTGTTTACGGATAACGGCTCCTGCCGGTGCACCGCGGAGAATCTCAGTAACAGATTCCTTCACGCTCTGAAATGCCTGCCAATAACCGCGTGCTGCCAGGGCGTCCCGGTTTTGCCTATCCTGCTGATCCACATCCGGATCCCACGTACCAGCGCGCACGCGATCAATGAGTTCCGGAGTAACGCTGTAGCCTTCGATCGAAAGTGAATGGTATGCGTCGTTCTTGTATATGTCCTCGACCGATTTCATGAAAGCGACTGTGTCCGAGGGAAGTCCGGGTGCAGCAGGAAAAACATCGAGGACCGCCTGACGCTGGCTTTCCCATATAGCATTGAGGCGCGCCACAATGGGAGATCCACCGACAGCTAAGGTGGAGACTTGCTGGTTTTGATCGAACGGGTCGGTCTCTCTAACGTCGTACATCGCGCCTTTCATCGTTTTCAAGATATCGTCGGCGAACTCGCCTTTTCCTATGCGCCGAAATGCCCCGGCCAGGCGGCCTGCCACGGCCGAATGCCCTCCGTCGAGTAATCGACCGAGGACACCCGACACATCGCGCATGGATTTCAGCACGATCTGGGCTTCGATAGGTGATCTTTGGAAAAACGCTTCAGCAACTTTTACCAGGGCGGCGTCCGCAGTATAGAACCTCAATCCGTTTTTCTCGATGAGATCCTCGCGCGGTGGCATTTGCTTGGTCTTGAGATCGTAGATGGATGTGCCAAAAAGCAGTGATAAATTGTTGCCCGTTGCCTTTGGACTGTTGACGATCACCTGGGGCGGAATCGCAGTTGCTTCTGCGTGGAGTAGCATCGATTGTTCCGGTGACAGATGCCATTCCCGTCCAAAGCGGTCGTTGCAGTAGAGGGAGCAGAACTCCCAGAATGAAGCGTACCAAAGGGTTGTGTCGCCGTCTTGGGACTGGGGTGCCGTTGACATTTGCCAGCCGCGGATGACTTCTTGGAGAAATCCGCTCCGTGTAAGGCGCTCTCGGTGTAGTCGGCTGAACTCGTCGGACTTGAATATTCGACGCCCGCCATCCTGCAATGTTTTGAGGGCTTGCAGGGCGTCAGCCAACTTTTCATTTGGTGTAGCCATTTTGGTTCTCACGACCTCGTTGTTCTTGCGCGAACTCACAATGCCGCGTCTCATAAGGCAATGCTTGCATCATTACACGTTTTTGATGTCGTTTATATGCGCGTTTTTAACGTTGAATCAATACGCGTTCAAGGTGATGATTTAATAAACGTTTTTGATGATGAGTCATAACGCGTCTTTGGTGTCGTGAGTCATCACAGCATTTCGTGTCGAGCTAAGCAGCCTGCTTCAAGACGCAAAAGTGGGTGTTGTCACGTTAAACGGCTTTACGTAGATCGGTGGAATTAGCCGTACATTATGACCACAGCCTTGAGCAAAGCGGCCCCAGAAATAGCTGGTGGCACAGGCCTCCATAGTGACGATGCACGGCGACTGCTCGTTCAAAAGTTGCTGTAATCGGGTTCGCGAGAGAAGCCGGTTGAATAGAACTGCCCCGCCGCGATCAGTTCCACAGACTTGGAAGCTCCGCTTCGCGAGGTCGATCGCAAGGATATGCACCTGCGTCATCTGCCTTTCCTCCGTGAGCGCCACCATGGCGCTGGGCAGGCATCATACTTCGATGCCGGCCGGAGGGGGCATCACCCCATCAGTTCACGTCGCTGCTATCCCAGAGATTTCGTTTCTCCTCGGATACTTGGAGCCGCACTCGTTCTATCATTCTATCATGCTTTCGAACGTGGACAGGTACGACATCTGAACAATTACAGCACGAGCTGAGAACACGGTCCGGTAACACAGGCTGAGCATTTCGATTTGAGCTCCGATACGTCGAGCGTCTCCTTCGGGAGGATGGATATCGGACCAAACATGTCGAGGACGCCAACCACTTCTTATCGAGCACAGCCCTGACGGTGCGGCAGGTGGCGAAGGAACTTCAAGAATCCGAGTGAGTTATTTCCGCAAACCAACCAGGAGGTTCGAAATGGTAACCACAACTCGCGGACGCAATCAAGACAGGGCTCGTGTCGCGGCAGGACAGGATCACGAAGTGAGCTACGAGGCGAAGAAGGAGGGCGTGTCCCAGTCAGAGGTCAAGGAGGCTGTAAAGTCTGTCGGGAACAGCCGGACCGATGTCGAAGAGAAGCTCAAGAATGAATGACAGCGGTCTCCTCGGCACGGTAGCAGATACCCGTCCGCTCGACGGTCGCGAGACAGACGAAACAAGGCAGACAGCATTGCGCGATGTGCAGCGTGCCGAAGTTTCGTTGATGGTGACGAAGGACAGCGGCCTCGGCAGCCCTGATTTAGCTGCGGAAAGGCGAGTGGCTGATGGAGCGACGCCGCGCAGGGGACCCCATCAAAACTGTCGCCGTCTACGGGCGACCGCTCAATCTACGCGATGAAGGCGTCGATGAATGTGAACGTTGCCTAGGGTCGCTCAGTCTGCGTCACGCGAACGGCGCGAGGGATGATCTCGAACCTAGCATTGGGGAGCGCCGCCGCGAAGGCGGCGCTATATTGCGGCGTTACGATCCTATCGCTTTCGCTTCAGATCAGCGTGAGCGATGGGGTGGACGCTCCCACTCAACGGCATCTTCGTGCCAGAATGGTTGTGTTGGAAACCATTACAAAGGAGAGCGTCCATGGAAAAGGTTAGCATAATCGGCTTGGATTTGGCCAAAAGCATAATTCAAATCCATGCGGCCAGCGTAGACGGCTCGGTGCTTTTTCGGCGGAAGATTTCGAGCAAGAAGTTGCTTTCCTTCCTATCGGAGGTCGATCCTTGCGTTGTGGCGATGGAAGCATGTGCCGGAAGCCACCATTGGGGCCGCGAGATTGCCAAACTTGGGCATCGAGTGAAGCTGATTGCGCCCATTTACGTCAAGCCGTTCGTCAAGCGCCAGAAGAACGATGCAGCCGATGCGGAAGCTATCTGCGAGGCGGCTATGCGACCAACTATGCGTTTCGTCGCAGTCAAAAGTGAGGAGAAGCAGGCTGCGGCGACGGTATTCAAAGTACGTGACCTTCTCGTGCGGCAAAAGACCCAGATTATCAATGCGCTGCGTGGTCTAATGGCAGAGTTTGGAATTACCGTTCCACAAGGGCCCTCACATGTCGGAGTTCTGATCAATCACGTTGAAGATGATAGCTCAAGCTTGACGGAGGCAGCACGCGCACCCTGTTTGGCACTGGTTTTGACGCTGCGGGCACTCATTGATAAGGTTCGGGAACTTGATCTGGAGATTGGTCGGAGGGCTCGGCATGATGATGTTGCCAAGCGGCTCATGAGCATTCCCGGAATTGGCCCTGTCATCGCAACGGCGCTCGAAGCCTTAGCGCCGCCAGTTGAGACATTTACACGAGGTCGAGATTTCTCCGCGTGGATGGGTTTGACACCGCGGCAGCATTCGTCTGGCGGCAAGCCACGGCTCGGCAAGACCTCGAAGATGGGGCAGCGAGATCTTCGACGACTGTTGATCATAGGGGCATCAGCCGTTGTTCGCTGGGCGTCAAGGCGCGGGGCGGTTGAAGGGTCCTGGTTGTCGCGCATGATCGGCAAAAAGCCGCCGATGCTGATCACCGTTGCACTCGCCAACCGTATGGGGCGTATTGCCTGGGCGCTTATGACAAACGGAGGCCGCTACGAGGAAAAGAGGATCGCAGCATAAGATCAGCTCTGGCGGAGAGGATTTCTAATCCGCCATTGCGAGTGTAGGCAGGTCGAACGAAGGATATGGACAAACGGTCAAGAGACGGGATTAGGAAAACCAGTTCTGCCGGACGGCACCTCGAGTGCGCGTGAGCGTGTTGGACCTGATCTGCGAACTCCCATATGGGCCCGCGACGTACTACGGTCGCAACGAGAGGCCGGACACACGTCAGCACCCGAACAACGTTCAAGACTGAGTGAAGATTTTGCTTGCATTCGAGGGAGCGTCCACACACGTCCGGCGAACGCATTTTCGTCTGGTCGAGCGGACGACTATGGGATGCGCTTTGCCTCATCGGCCATGACACGCTCGATCGTATCGGTATCGCATTGTTCGCCATCGAGGAACTGACGTATTCTACCGTCGCACGCCCGTATGTTGGAAAGGAGATTTTGAAGGTCGTCGATTCCATCTTCGGTCAGACCCTTCGTGTCATCTTTACTGCCATCGCGGAGCTAAACCAGTTCGCCCTCGGAGATACTGTCCGAGTTGGCGGCCACCTCACGGCCGCTTAGCGTTGTAGAGCCCCTTTACCGCATGATGCTCCAGCGACTTCCGCTCGGCCGAGCGAGAGCAGTTCAACAAGTTTAATAGGCGGATCGTACATCTGAAGATTGAATAAAATATATGCCGCACTATTTAGGAGGCGAAGCGTTCGCTCGATGGCGCCTGGCATTGGGGGCACTTTTGATGATGGTGAATGGTAATAGCTCGGACCGCGCTCCGCCGTTGCAGACCGTTATAGTCACCGGGGGCAATTCCGGTCTGGGTTATGCCTGCGCCAGCGCGTTGCTTGCGGCGTCTCCGCCGTGGCACGTCGTTATTGCCTGCCGCGATCCGGTACGTGCGCAAAGCGCTGTTGAAGCGTTGCGTGAATTCGCGGCGCCCGGCGCGAAGGTCCAAGCGATGGATCTTGATCTCGCATCCCTTGCATCGATCCGTGCCTTTGCGGCGAAGCTGGACGGCACATTAAAAACGGCGAGTTTGCCTCCGCTTCATGGCCTCGTCTGCAATGCCGCTGTGCAAGGTGCAAAGACGTTCACAGTCGATGGTTTCGAGACGACTTTCGGTGTCGGTCATCTGGGGCATTATTTGCTTGTCAACCTGCTCTTGCCGCTGATGGAGAAGCCGGGTCGCATCGCCGTCGTGGCCAGCGGCGTGCATGATCCAGCGGAGCTGGCGAAGGTGCCGGCCAGCGCCGGTGTGCCCGTGCCTGCCTGGAACACGCCAGCTGCGCTGGCCAAAGGCGAACTCGGTCCGGAAGCGGCAAATGACGACGCCGGGGCGGACCGTGGTCGGCGCTATTCGACCACTAAGCTTGCCAACGTCTATTTCACCTATGGCCTCGCGCCACTGCTGCCTGTGGGCATCACGGTCAACGCCTTCGATCCCGGATTATGCCGGGAACCGGGCTTGCCCGCGACTATCCCGCGATCGCGCGCTTTGCATGGCATGCCATCCTTCCAAGATTGCTCCCATTGTTGCGATTGATCCTGGTGAAGAACATCCACACGCCCGAGGAGTCCGGCTCGGCGCTGGCGAGACTGATCGTGGACCCGGCGCTTGCCGCAACGAACGGAAGATATTTCGAGGGCATGCGCGAAATTCCGTCTTCGGTTGAATCGTATGACGAGGGACGAGCACAGGAGCTTTGGCGTGATAGTGCGACTCTCACCGGCATAGTGTAGCTGGTATTGCCAGGTTGTTTGACCCCAGCATTTCGGGTAGCGAGACGAATGAAGGTACCCAGCTCATTTCCCCGTCTGAAGGAGGTTGGTTTTCCGAGTGAAATTATTGCCTACTTGGTTTGGATCTACCATCGGTTTGCCCTGAGCACGGCCGAGGTGGAAGACATTCTGACCGAGCGTGGCGTGATTGTCGGCCGGGAAACTGTTCGTCTGGTGTTGTCACGTTAACTGGCTTGCAGTTGCCTACGTTTTGGGTTGGGCGTAAATTCTGGCCTTTGCCAGTGACATCGCCGCTGAGCTGGAGCTGAAGCTGGCTTCAGCGCCGAAGAAAAGGTTGGATCACAAGCGGCTGAGCCATCTGCCGAAGCACTTTTTTGGGATCGAAGCAATCCTGTGCCCGCCCGGTAGCTGGAAGGAGGAAGGCGTTCCGCCACCGGATTTCGTGCAGAAATCCTTGAGAGAGTTGTATCGTGGGGAGGAGGCTAGCGCCGTAGGCAAGGATCATCGGGATGCGGTCATCCGTCGCCTCGTGGAGCCGAGCAGCCTTGTCGTCAGCAGCGATGTTGGTCGTCGCTTGCCGGACGGTCCTTCGATCCGCGTTAGGCAACATGACGTGGACGTTCCGACGATCACTTTTATTTCAGGGCGAACGACGGATGATCGGACGCCGAAAATCACCAACAATCCCGAAGCCCCGCAAGGGTGAGGTAAATGGCGGCGCTCTTGCGCCGCCGGCGAACTTCATGAACGGGATAGGGTCTCTGCCCTAAGGTCATGCAGGAGCAAAGAGATCGAGCCAGTCTTCTCAAATCTTGCGACAATACAAACAGTTAGCGATTGACTCTTCGAATGATCCTCTAGAAATTCCACCCATAGGCACGTGCCTGCGAGATTGGGGTGAGCTATGCTGCTTTTGTAGACCTTGAATGGGGAAAGCCTTCTCTAGACCGCCGCCATAACACAACTGTACTAATTACATTGCGGTGTGTTTTGCGATAAATGATGCACTCATATTAATGAAAGCCGCAGCAGGACGCCAAGCCGCGGATAAGAGTAACGGCGTCCGCGATGGTTACGACCTTACGGAGCATCGCACTTCAGGCTCCCAACCGCCAGGAGCCGACCTTGAAACACGAACCTCCACATCTCTTCCGTCCAGAAGTTCGTGAAGCTCAGTCTCTCGGTTGGATGGGTAGACCGGTTGTCATTCAGAGCTTACCGTTTCAATTGAGTGCGGTGGTGTCGCTGTTGCTCGTTGCCGCCGCTGTCTTGATGATAACATTCGGGCACTACGCACGGCGAGTCCGGGTTGAGGGGATCATGATGCCTTTGACTGGAATCAGCCGCATTGCTTCACCCCAGAACGGATGGATCAGCAAGCAATGGGTTAACGACGGAGACAAAGTCTTTCTCGGTCAACCGTTGTACACTCTTCGCCTCGATATCACGGCGTCGAGTGGATCCACCGAAGAAGCTGTGATCGCTTTATTGAGAGAGAAGAGAGGAGTTTTACGCGCTGACCTCGGCAGGCAGGATGCGATCAACCGAGAAAAAAAGGCCGGACTAGAACACGTTCGCCAGAGTGTCGAAGCCGAGGGAAGGCTGATTGACGACCAGATTGCCCTGGCGTCGGAACATGTTGATCTGTTGAAGGCAATGGCCGACAAGCAGAAGGCCAATTTAAAACGCGGCTTTGCCAAGGATTCTGATTACGAACCACGCCTGCAGAACGTCATGTCACAGCAGGCACAGATAAAACAATTGATGCGTGATCGAGCCGAAATCGAGACGCGCTTACAAGACACTTTGTCCCAGCTAGCCTCTTTCGATCTCAACGCCGCGTCCGAGCTAAGCAAAATGAAGCAGGAAATCATCGACGTCGAACAACGGCTTTCTGAGAGCGAAGCAAAATGGGAAATCACTCTCACTGCGCCGAGAGATGGCACTGTAACTGCGCTAATCGGCCACGTTGGTCAGACGGTTTCCAGTGGCGCGCCGCTTCTTTCGGTTCTGCCCGAAGGCGATCCGCTATCAGCGCAGTTGCTCGTCCCCAGCAGTGCCATCGGCTTCGTCAAGGAGGGGCAACGCGTTCTCATGCGCTATGATTCGTTCCCTTATCAGAAATTTGGACAATACCGCGGGGTGGTCGCCGCAATCTCTGGTACGACGCTGTCGGGAGAAGAAATGCAGGTCTCCGGCCTGGGAACACCAGAAGCCGGCCAGCGTGAACATATGTACCGCGTCACCGTTCACCCCGACCAACCAGCGGTACTTGCATACGGAAAATTGGTCTCGATACAACCTGGAATGAAATTGGAGGCAAGCATCTTGGCTGACGCGCGCCCACTCTATCAGTGGATATTGGATCCGCTTTACAGTTTGGGACGCGCAACTTCCACGGACGGATTAGTCCGATGAATGTCCCGCCAGTCCTGTCCCTTCTCAGCTCAAAAATGTCCAGCGGAATGCGATCACAGCCGCCGATCATCATACAAGCTGAAGCAACCGAATGCGGTCTTGCGTGCATGGCGATGCTTGCTGGTCATTATGGCTATCAGATCGATTTGCCAGCAATTCGGCGCAAATTTCCGACTTCCCTCAAAGGCGTCACAATTCGCAATCTTGTAACGATGGGCGCGGCGCTTGGGCTCGCCACCCGAGCGCTACGAGCGGAGCTAAGTGCACTCTCGAAGCTACGGTTGCCTTGTATTCTTCACTGGGATCATAACCACTTCGTGCTTTTAACCAAGGTCGGTCGGCGCAGTCTCGTCCTTCATGATCCAGGCCACGGTCGGCGCGTCATCAAGATCAGCGAGGCGTCAAAGCACTTTACTGGTGTTGCGCTTGAGGCCTGGCCGACAGAAAAATTCGAGAAGACGGAAAAAGACGCAGTGAGCGTTTGGAGAATGGTCTCAAGAACGCAGGGTCTCGGCAGAGTCGTCCTAGCGATCCTCGCGCATTCCCTCCTTCTCGAAACAGTGACGATTGCGATGCCGATCGGCTTCCAGCTCGTTTTAGACCAGGTTGTCGTGACGTCAGATTACGACCTTCTGGCTCTGATAGCCATCGGCCTTTCTGCTCTTCTGTTTATGAAGGTCTTTCTTGGATTTATCAGGTCAAGGACAGCCCTTGGCGTCGGGTCGAGCATTACCCTTCAGTGGAAGGTCGGGCTGTTCGACAAATTGATGCAGCTTCCTCTCGATTTCTTCGAGAAACGCCATGTGGGGGATATTGTGTCCCGGTTCGGGTCCCTGGATGAAATCCAGAGAACCGTTACCAACAAGGCGGTTTTCGCCATGGTGGATGGCCTGATGTCGATTGCGCTCGTTGCGATGATGATCATTTACGGTGGTAGCCTCGTATTCGTCGCGATCGCCTCCGTCTGCCTCTATGCCGTCTTGCGTTCGCTCACCTACCCCCGATATCGTGCCTTGTCCGACGAGGCGATTATCCATGAAGCTAAAGAACAGTCTCACTTCATTGAGACCGTGCGCGGGGCGGCAAGCCTCAAAGCACTCGGTCTTGAGAAGCAACGCCGCTCCCTTTGGACGAACTATCTTGTCGAACGCGTCAGCGCAAACATAGAGACCGAGAGATTCAACCTTGTTTTTCAGGCGGCAGCGCAAGCCCTTTTCGGAGCGGATCGAATCCTCATGATTTACCTGGGAGGCCATGCCATTCTCGGGGGAACCCTTTCCGTCGGGATGTTCGTCGCTTTCTTGACATACAAAGATCAGTTTGCCGACAGGATCAATAGCTTCCTCGACACAGCAATTTCTCTACGCATGATGTCTCTGCACGGAGAGAGAATTGCGGATATTGCCTTGACTACCGACGAGCAAACCTATCCGGCACCTATTGTAAGCGTCGATAGGACCGCTGCTGCATATGGGTCGTTGGCGTTGCGGGACATTGCCTTCCGATATTCGGAGAACGAGCCGGAGGTCCTGTCCGGGATAGATCTGGATATTCCCGCAGGGGCATGTTTAGGAATCGCAGGGCCTTCTGGCGCAGGAAAATCGACACTGCTTAAAATCATGGGTGGACTGATAAAACCAACGCGCGGCGAGGTATCATTCTCCGGCCAGTCCATCGCCGCACTGGGGCTTGCAAATTTCCGCGATCATGTTGGCTTTGTACTCCAGGAAGACCGGCTATTTGCGGGATCCATTGCCGAGAATATTGCAGGTTTTGCAGGTGAAGTTGACGTCAGGCATGTGCAATTCTGCGCGGAGGTTGCCGCTATTCATGCCGATATCATGCGCATGCCAATGGGATACGACAGCGTAGTCGGCGATATGGGAAGTGCTTTGTCAGGAGGGCAGAGGCAGAGAATCGTGCTCGCCAGGGCGCTGTATCGCAAGCCCAAGATCCTTTTTCTCGATGAAGCGACAAGCCATCTGGATGAGGAGAATGAAGAGCGCGTGAACCAGGCCATCAAGCATCTGCCCATAACACGCGTTATTGTGGCTCATAGGCCCTCGTCTCTTGCTGTTGCCGATATGCTAATGCGAGTCGGCAGATCAGAAAAGCCAACTTCTGCCCTCTGAAAAACAGCAAGACGTTTGCCGAGCTCGTGAATTTTCGATCAAAAAGATGGTACGCATTCACTAATTGTGCGGCCGAGCCCTTTCTGCAAAAGGCTCGGCCGCTTCTGAAGACTCATAAGATGAACTTTGATCGGGTGATCTACAAATCCGTCGCAACTATCACGGAAGTCGATCTCCCCAAGCCATCATTTTGGCCAGCACACGTCATAATAAACGTAGCTGCCGCCCTTGGTGATTGTGGTCATCGATCCGCCGCCTGCGATGCCCGTGTGTTCGAACTTGTATCCCGCAGCTTCGAAAGACAAGCCGCCACTGACGTTATCAAGCTCGGTATCAGTTAACTCGCGCAGGGTCGAATACGAATCTTCCTGCGAAACCATCAAATGTTCCATGTTATTTCCTCTTTTGATAACATTGAAGCGGACAGCCTGAAAGGCACATGGCCACCCGCAAAAAAATAAACAATAGAAGTGCATAAGGCGCAATTAGAACAGCTGTACTAGTCGCGACAGGCAACTGATGGAGGTGCTGGTAGAATGCCCATCACTCCAACTGCTTGTCATATACATTGATCAAGCCTTCACTGATGCCCTTGGTCACTGCTGCAGAGCGTGACGAAACGCCAAGCGCGCGCCCCATCGCTGACACGTGGATTCGAACCATGAAGGGAGATATTGACAAGATCACCGCAATTTCCTTGTTTGTCTTGCCAGCTGACGTTGGTGCGCGGCTCAGCTAATCAGCGGATCTCGTTCTTTGATGGGTCCGCTTATTTGGCTGCTCCTGCCGAGGCTCGGCAACGAACGGATTTCGGTCGTCCGCAGGCGAGCATTCGGTTAAGAATGGCGACGCCGATCGCAGCTTCGGTCTGTTGAGCGAGGAATGACCGAGCGCGCAAACGCTGTCCAATGACGCCTTTATATCGACCCATCGCGGTTTCAACCAATGCTCGTTTGCCATAGCCGGTAGATGCCTGCCATTTAAGCCGGCCGTCTATCTGCACGGATGCGATGTGGTCGTGTCTCTGGCAGAACGCCTGGGCGTTGGGCTTTTCAACCGCATTCGAGCGCGGTGGAATGACTACCCTTGCTCCTGGGCTGTGACGCAGGACAACGTCATAGGTGGGAGCACCATCATAGGCTCCATCGGCAGTGAACTGATCAATCTCATTGTTGATCTGATCCAGCAAAGGTTCCAGTTGCGAGGCATCTCCAGTTTCTTGATCTGTCAGGCTATGGGCAATAATCTCGCCACTATCGGTATCAATAGCCAGGTGCAGTTTTCGCCAGTTGCGGCGGGACTTTACGCCATGCTTCTCCTCGAGCCATTGGCCGGCGCCATAGACCTTGAGCCCAGTACTGTCGACCACAACATGAATGGGTCCGTCCGCCACATGCGGCCGGTCGTTGCCTCTGCCTGATGGCTTCCAGGTTCTGGCCCGTCGGCTTAGCGTGGTGTGATCGGGCACAGGCAGATCCAATCCCATCATGTCCAGCACCGAACTCAGCAGGCCTTTGCTCTGGCGCAAACGCAGCCCAAACACCATGCCCAGCATCAGAGTAGTTTCGATCGCCAGATCCGAATAGAGAGGCTGGCCACCACGCGTCCTGCGACGTGGAGCAGCCCAGCCCGCCAGCGCATCGGGAGTTATCCAAAATGTAAAGCTGCCACGGCGGCGAAGGCCCGCCTCATACTCCGCCCAGTTCGTCACTTTGAACTTCATCTTACCGATGCGATGGCGACGGGAGGCGTTATGTTTGTGCGGCATGCTGGATCAATCAACCTATTTTCGATCCCGGCCCCATAGATGCAAAATGTTGAAATTTGATCCCCGCACCAACGCCGCGGCGAATATGACACCTCTCTCAAGAAGAACGGCACGCAGCTGATTGATCAAGGTCGTTCGCTCCGCAACCAGCCGTGATCGACCCCGATGCAACGTCTGGACATCCAACTGCTCCTGGTTCTTCAGTTCGACAGACCGCATCGGCGGTCGTGATGCCGCCTCGGCAATGCCCTCGGCATCTTTGTCATCATTCTTCTGCGCCTTTACATATGGGCGGATGTATTCCGGCGACATCAGCCGAACCTCATGGCCTCTAGCGGCAAAGAGCCGGCCAAGATGGTGAGCACCACAGCAGGCCTCCATCTCGATAACGCAGGTTGGTAGCTTCTCAACGAATTCAATCAATGTCTGTCGCCGCATCGTCCGGCGGACAAATACAGCGCCGCGGTCATCTACCCCAACAACGCTGCAGCTGTTTTTCCCGATGTCGATGCCCAAGATAGAAATCTGCATGGCTCTGCTCCTTTCTCTTCAAGAAAAGGACATCATACTCGATGCCCTCGGAAGGGCGGGCCATCCCATAACCAACAGTTAAAAACTTAACATGACAACACCACCCCCTGAAATCGACATGAAACGAAGCATTTCCGGAGAAAGCGAAATCTCCGAAAAGCTTCCTTTTTCCTTTCTCTAAGGCTTTTTCTCGCCAACGAACCGACGTCGCCCGCCGCAGCGAGAGATCTAGTTCAGTCCGAGCGTGCCACGGAGCTTGGATAGGTCTTCGGCAAGCGTCGTGACTGGGCCGGCAAGAGCCTTGCGGTCGGCGTCAGTAAGCTTGTCGTAGGTCTCAAAACCGTCCTTTCTCTTGTATTTGGCAAGGATGCCGTCGACCGTTGTAAAATTCTCATCGATCTTCTTCAGCAGAGCCGGATCCTCCTGCTTGATCAGCGGCGTGAGGAGATCAACAATCTTCTTGGCACCGTCGACATTGCCCTGGAAGTCATAAAGGTCGGTATGGCTGTAGCGATCTTCCTCACCCGTGATCTTAGTCGCTGCCACTTCTTCGATCAGCGCGGCAGCACCGCCTACGACTTTTTCCGGCGGGAAGGTCAGGCCCTTCACGCGCGTTTGCAATTCCGTCACGTCTGCATAAAGCTTGTCGGCGAGTGCGCCGAGATCCTTGGCCGAATTCTCGTGAAACAGGCTATATTCGATCCGGTGGAAGCCTATAAAGTCGGCAGACTTCTCTTTCTGCTCATGATCATCGGCGCGCGAGTCGATAGCGGCGTCGAGATCGGAGAATAGCTCGGCGACCGGCTCGATCTTTTCATAGGTCACACGCGTCGGGGCATACAGCATCTTGGCCTTTTCCAGGTCGCCAGCCTTGACCGCATCGGTAAAGGCCTTGGTGTCCTTGGCCAGCGTGGCAAGATTTTTCTCGACATAAATTTTGTAATCAGCGATCGGCTGGACGAGATCTTCAGGGGCGACCTTGGCCTGGGCGAGGCCCGTGCTGGCCAGAAGGACCGTTGCGAAGACCGTGGACAGAAGCGAAGTGCGACGTATCATGAGGCTTGTTCCTTGGGTTGGAGAAATGCGGGTCAACCGCGTACATTCACGGGGCCGGTTGCTTCGAGAAGACCACGCCCGAGAAAATCCTGTTTGTCCTTGACGCCAGGCAGAACGAAAAAATAACCGCCGCCGATCGGCTTGAGATATTCCTCAAGCGGCTCGCCATTGAGCTTGTTTTGAACGTGAATGAACCCCTTCTCGAGATCGGCCTGATAGGCGATGAAGAGAAGGCCCATTTCCAGCTGCCCTGCCTTGCTGACGCCATTGGAATAATTGAATGGTCGACGCAGGATGAGATGTGCCTCAGCCTCTTTATCGCGCGCGTTGGCGAGCCGAATATGCGACGTCAGCGGCGTGACCTTGCCATCTGGATCGTTGGCATAGTCAGGAATGTCGGCCTCGACCCTGCCGCCGAATGGTGCGCCGCTGTCCTTCTGGCGGCCGATGATCGTCTCTTGCTCTTGCAAGGGCGTGCGATCCCAACGCTCGACAAAATTGCGGATGATGCGCACTGCCTGATAGCTGCCATGGGCGGCCCAGGCGGGTTCGTCGCTGTCCTGCTGCACCCAGACGATCCTGTCCATGAGCCCGGAATTGCCGGAATCCGGGTTGGCGCTGCCGTCTCGGAAGCCGAGGAAATTGCGGGCACTTTCCTTCGCCTTTTCCGAATGCGGCGGTTGCACCGGGACGCTGCCTTCCTGTTTCCACCGCACCATCATGAGGTCCGGCATATTTTTGATGACGTCCCGCAGCGCATGGATATTGGTGTCCTGCGTGTTCGAGCAGAACTGGATCAGGATATCGCCGTGGCAAAGCTCGTGCTGCAATGCGTCGTTCGGGAAATCTTTCATAGGCTGCAGACGCTTCGGCTTGGCATCTTTCAAACCAAAGCGATCGTCGAACAGGGAATTGCCGATCGAAACGGTAATTGTCAGATTGTCCGGGGTAACGACGGGGCCAAGGATGCCGGAATCGGCTGGCGGAAATTTGGGGGCGAGCTGTGGAACCGGCCCACCCTTCATCAGGAAAGCAGCGCGCTCCGTCAGGGTGCGGAAAAGCCGCTCAAGGTCTGCGCGGTTCTGGGCCAACACGTCGAAGGCAACGACGAGGCCTGCCGCCGGACGCGGCGTGACAATGCCTGACTGGTGCATGGCATAGAAAGGCTGGCTCTCCTCCAGCTTGTCGCTTTCTGGCGCATTGGTCACTGCGCTTGGCATCATGTTGTCAGATGCCGATGCGCCTCTCGCACCGGCAATAACGCCCGCCGCGCCCATGCCTGCGCCGATCAGCAGGCAGCGGCGCTCAGGCGAAACAAGGATATTATCGTCTTTTGTCTTGTTCTGGTGTGTCATCAGCTTAATCTCAGATTTTGGAGAAGCTTGCCGAGGTCGGCGGCAAGAGCTGCGGCCTGCTTCTTCAGGTCGGACTTGTCGTCTTCGGTAAGAGTGGAATAGCGCACATAGCCTTCAGTGCTGCGGTGCTTTCGAAGCGTCATCTGAAGGGAGGTGATGTTCTTATCGACCTGCTCTGTCAGCGAGGGGGCCGTCTTGGCGGCGATTGGTTTGATAAGATCGGCCACCTTCTGCACGCCTGATAGCGCCGCATCGAAAGAGGCAAGATCGCTATGGGCGTAGCGGTCTTCATCAAGCCCAGGCCCGGCCGTGGCGAAACGGTCCATCGCAGCGGCAGCCCCTGATATCATTTGGGCTGGCGTGATACGAAGGTCATGGATGCGATCCGCCAGGGCCTGCGCGTTAGCGGCAAGCTTGTTTGCCACCGGTGCCATTTCTTCGAGACTGTTGTTCGAGAACAGGCCAAACTCGATCCTGTGCAGCCCAACAAAGGCGGGATCCTGCTCTTTCTTCTCGAAATAATCAGCACGCGCTTCGATCGTCCTGTCGAGATCGGAAATCTGGCCGGCAATCGGCAAGAGATGGGCATAGACGATGCGTGCGGGCTCGTAGAGCGAGCGAACCTTTGCCAGGTCTGCAGCCTTGATGGCTTCCGCAAGGTCATTCGCAGCGGTCACGAAACCATCGGTCTCGCTGGCAAGGTACACCTTGTATTCCGCCATCGCGCCGATGAAGGCCTTCATCGAGGGCTGGGCGGCGGCTTGAGCTCCGCTGGCCGCGGCCGTAACATGCAGGGTGCCACGCGGGTTTGACAGCAGGCCGCAGGTGATCTGGTAAGTGCCGGGCTCCAGCATCGCCGTCAGGCTCTGGGTGAAGCCGGGGGCGATGTTTTCACGCTCTTCCAGAACCATGACGCCATCAAGGATTTCCCATTCGACAGCGCGATCCGACGTGTTGACGATCTCGAAAACGGTGCGGCCAGCCGGCACAGTCAGTTCGTTCGGATTGCAGCTTTTGCCAGCAATCGTCACCGTTACCGCGCCGCCTGCGGTGGTCTTCCTTACGGCGTGCGAATAACGCGAGGCATAGTAGAACGCCGTGCCCGAAACGAGCACCAGGACGGCAGATATCCCGATGCCAGCAGCCAAGAGCTTGCGCGGAAGGATATCCTTGGAGGGAATGCCATTCATTGAGATAGGTCTTTTCAGATTTTGCGCGCGGAATGAGAAGTTTGGACTTCTGGCGCGGGTGGATACGGCGCGAGGAAAAGGAACAGGGTGGTCGTCAAAAAGACGACATAGACCGTCACTTCGCTGATTGTCGGCGCATCGATATAGCCGAGAATACCGCCCAGGACTGAACCAAGAGGACTGTCGAGCGGCAGTCGGTCGCTCAGATCGAAGACGACGGACTGAAGATGGTTCCACAAGCCGGCTTCATGCAAGGCCTTGACCGCATTGGCCAGAATGCCTGCCGCAACGATAAGGATGAAGACGCCCGTCCAGCGGAAGAAATGGCGCAGATTGAGCTTCAGGCCGCCCACATAGATGCCGCACCCGACGAGAACGGCGAGAACAACGCCCAAAAGCGCTCCAAGTGGGGCGAGCCCGCTGTCTGACTGCTGGAATGTGGCAAGAAGGAAGAAGACCGATTCCAAGCCTTCGCGCACCACAGCCAAAAATGCCATGGTGGCAAGCCCGAAACCGCCGGAATGCGAGGCTAATGCTTCATCGATGGAGTGATGAAGCTCTGCCTTGATGGAGCGGGCCGCCTTGCGCATCCAAAACACCATCGATGTCAACACGATGACGGCGACCATGCCAATCACGGCCTCGAACAGCTCTTGCGCTTTCTGCGGAAACTCGGCGCTGACGACCTGCAGTCCGGCACCAACGAACAGCGAAACCGCGATTGCGAGCAGGATGCCGATCCATACAACAGGCATCCACATGCCGCGTCCGGTCTGTTTAAGATAGCTTGCAATTATCCCCACGATCAACGCCGCTTCGACGCCCTCGCGAAACATGATGAGAAACGGTGCAAGCATGTCAGTGTCTTTAATGTTGCTATGGGAGGAGAAAGCGTTGGGCCAGCAAATAGGACTAACAAAGTCAACTTTGTGGCAAACTTCAATGGCGTTACTTATGTTCACCGTCATGTGATCGCGGCAGCCGTGTTGCATCAATTAGGTTCCGTACGAGAGGGCTTCTCGCAAATTTTCGGGCTTAACCGCATGTCGACCATAGGCATGGAATTTGCCGCTCCGAAAGTTGCGGAGGGAGCCATGATTCTGAATACCATTGCCGAGAAGCTGAAGCGCCATTCGAAGGATGTTTTCAAAGGCAGACATTTCGAGGCATGGCTGATTGTACAGGCGGTTGCCTGGTACTTGCGCTATCCGCTCAGCTATCGAGACCTTGAGGAGATGTTCCGGGAAGGTGGTTTCGAGGTCGATCATAGCACGGTCAACCACTGGGTATTGGCTTATGCGCCGATGATAGAAAAGCGGCTGCGGCAGTTTCGGCGCCCGCATTGTGGCTCGGTCCAGATCGTCGAAACCTACGTCAAGATTCGCGGCAAATGGCGCGCTCTTTACCGAGCCATCGACAAGCATGGCAATCCGGTGGATTTCCTGCTGACCGCTAAGCGCGATTTCGACGCCACCAAGCGGTTCTTCCGCACAATGCTGAAGGACGAGCCCCTGCTATCACCGGCAAAGATCGGGACGGACGGCGTCAGTACTTTTCCGTCGGCAATCAAGACATCAGTCGATAGTGAGCGCCTGCATCCGGGTAAAGAAGAACATGCCCGAGATCAGAGGCTTCCAGTCCTTTAACACGGCACGCCGAACCATTGCCGGTTTCGAAGCGACGCTCTGGCTCAGAAAAGGCTTCGGCTTTTCCGGCGGCTGGACTTTCAACAACCAGAACGATTTGCTTGCGCGCCTCTTCGGACTGCAAAAGGTTAACAAAGCATGAAAATGAAGATGCTCAGGGGATAATCACGCGCTCCGAAAATGTTTGCGACAAGCCCCCACGAGATCTCCTCAGACCATCATCGCGAACTGAGAACCGAAGCCATGCAATGTGGAGCGAAATTGCACGCCTGCAGACCGCATAAGCGAAAGCCGTGCGCAACATTTTTGAACGGTGTCGGTTAACTTTACGGTGCCGTGATAATTTCCTTCATAGACGGCTCTCCTCATTGCGGCTCCTAACAACCGCATCATGGCACTTCACGCGCCGGGGCGGGATGCCGTCCACCTCATCAAGCCCCATTGAAGTTCATCATGGCGGGCTTGTCTTTGATAGGTGTGAGGCACTCCATTCTCCGCCCAGAGCCTTGATTAGGTTGGCGCTGGCAACGAGGCGGTTTTGCGCGATTAAAAGCGCCGTCTCCTGGTTGGTGAGCGAAGTCGCCTGCGCGGTCACGACTGTCGTGTAGTTCGTCGTCCCGGCCTGATATTCGTTGAGCGCAATCGTGACGGCCTTCCGTGCAAGCCGAACCGCTTCAGCTTGCGCCGCAGCCTGATGCTGGAGGATGCGCAGGTTCGATAGCTCGTCGTCGACATCGTGGAACGCGGTGAGCACCGTTTGCCGGTAATTGGCGACGCTCTGATCGTAGGTGGCCCGTGCGGCGTCCACGGCGGCGGAACGCGTTCCCCCATCGAGCAAGGTCTGACTGCCGCTTGAGGCAAGCGACCAGACCATGTTGGTGGCCGAGACCAGTGGTGACACCCCGGAATAGCCGGCGACGGCCGACAAATTGATGGTGGGATAGTAGGCGGCGACCGCAACGCCGATCAGGGCATTTTGCTGTCGCATCGTTCGCTCCGCCTCGGCGATATCTGGTCGGCGCTCCAGAAGCGCGGAGGGAACCACGAGCGGAATGTTTGGTACCGCCTGTGCCAAGGCTCCCGACTTGATCGTCAGTTCCGATGGCGACTTGCCAATCAGCAGCGCGATGGCATGCTCGTATTGGGCGCGCAGTTCTCCAGCGGCAATGGCGGAGGCTTGGGTCGAGGCAAGCTCCGTTTGAGCGGTGATAATGTCGGAGCGCGATGCCACGCCAGCGGCATACTGGTTCTGCGTGATCTTGAGGCTGCGCTCATAGGCTGCCACCGTGTCGTTCAGGAGGCGAGCCAGCGAATCCTGATAGCGCAGCTCAAAATAATCCGTCACCAGATCGGCTTGGGCCGACAAGGTGAGGTCGGCGAGTTCTGCGGCACTGGCCTCGGCTGCCGCCTGATTGCTCTCGATCTTGCGGCGCACCTTGCCCCACAGATCGATGTCCCAGCTTCCCGTGACTTCAGCGGTCTGGGTGTTCGCAGTCACCGCAGAGCTGCGCTTGCGGGTTATACTCGGACTGGCCGTTACTGTTGGGACCAGGCTCGAGCGTGTTTCACGTACCACGGCCTGCGCTTCGCGATAAGCGGCTTCATAAGCCTTCAAATTCTGATTGCTGATCGCGACCTGAGGCACGAGTTCGTCGAGCAGCGGATCCTTGTAGACGCTCCACCACTTTCCTCGCGTCATGCCATTGCCTGGCTCTGCGACTTTCCATCCCTTCGGCGCCTCTTTAAAGGCGACCGGGGTTACAACGTCGGGCTTGAGATAGTCCGGCCCGACCGCACAGGCTTGGAGAAGAGACGACAGGCCGCAGAGCGTGCTGATGATGAGAAGTGGCTTCATTGCGCCGTTTCCGTGATGGCCGATCCAGGGAACGCGCGATGCCAGAACTTGAGCGAGCGGTGCCGAAGGCGATCGAGATAGAGATAAACCACCGGTGTGGTGTAGAGCGTCAGCATCTGGCTGACGATAAGGCCGCCGATGATAGCGATGCCGAGCGGGCGGCGCAGTTCCGCGCCCATGCCCTGATCAAGGACGAGCGGCACGGCGCCAAACAGGGCCGCGCAGGTGGTCATCATGATCGGACGAAAGCGCATCACGCAGGCCCGCCGGATCGCGGCCTCGGGCGCCAGACCATCTTCACGCTCCGCCTGGAGCGCGAAATCCACCATCATGATGGCATTTTTCTTGACGATGCCGATCAACAGGAAGACCCCGATCAGGGCGATTACGGTGAACTCGGTGTTGGCAAGGCTCAGCGCCAGCACGGCGCCTACACCGGCCGACGGCAGCGTCGAAAGAATGGTAAGCGGATGGATGTAGCTTTCGTAAAGGATGCCGAGCACTACGTAAACGGCAAGCAGCGCTGCACCGATCAGGATCGGCATGGTTGCGATGATGGACTGCGCCGTTCCGGCCGAGCCGGCGAAACTGCCATGGATGGATGTCGGCATGCGGATGTCGCGCACGGCTTGTTCGATGGCAGCGGTGGCATCTGCGAGCTTGGCGCCAGGCGCGAGGTTAAAGGAAATGGTGGTCGCGGCGGCCTGGCCCTGATGGTTGACCTGGACGGGAGTGGTGGCACCCGCCAGCCGCGCGAAGGCGGCCAGCGGGATCATGGTGCTGGTCGAAGTCGAGACTGCCGCACCACTGGAGGCGCTGCCGCCACTCGAGGTCGCGATCGAATTGGTCGCCTGGTTGCTGGCCGATGAACTCGAAGACGTCGTGGTTGAACTGCTTGTCGACGTGGTCGAGACCAGGGTGGAGGAGGCATTGGTCGAAGACGTGCCGCTCGCCGAATCTCCTGACGTACTCACATAGATTAAATTGAGCGACTCCGGATCCTCCAGATAGCGCGGTGCCAGCTCCATGATGACCCCGTACTGGTTCTGCGCTTTGTAGATGGTTGAGACCTGCCGTTCGCCAAAGGCGTCATAAAGCGTCGCGTCGATGATGTTGGGCGTCAGGCCGTAGCGCATGGCCGTCGGCCGGTCGATCATGATCTTTGTGTTGAGGCCGCCGGTCTGTTGGTCCGAGGCGACATCGGCCAGCGCCGGGCTTTGCTTCAAGATAGCCGTCAGCTTCTCTCCCCACTTTCGCAATTCAGCCATGTCGTCGGCCTGCAAGGTATATTGGTATTGGGCAAAGCTCATGCGGCCCCCGATGAAGAGATCCTGCGTTGGAAACATCATCAGCTGCGCACCGGGAATAGCGGCGAGTTTTGCGCGCAACCGCGCCATTATCTGCAAGGCTGAGGCGTCGCGCTCCTCAAGCGATTTCAGGGTGACGAACACTTGGCCCTGATTGGTGCTGCCCCCACCCGTGAAACCTACCACCGTCTGAACGGCGGGATCGGCCTTAACGATGTCCTGGGCCTGCGCCAGCTTCTTCGTCATGGCCTGAAACGAGATGCTCTCGTCAGCCATGATACCGCCCATCATCAGACCGCCGTCCTGTTGGGGAAACAGGCTCTTCGGAATGGCGGTGAAGAGAACGACGTTGAGCGCCACTGTGACGAGAAGCGTGACGAGAACCGGGAAAGGGTAAGCCAGCGCGCGCTGGAGGGACCGGTCGTAGAGGTGTTGCAGCCCATCGACCACGCTGCCGGCCGCACGCGCCAGGCTTCCGGGGGGATGATGGCCGCCGGAGCGAAGCAGCAGGGCGCACATCATCGGCGTGGTGGTAAGTGCGAGCACGAGCGAGACGCCGATCGCGACCGAAAGCACAATTGCGAACTCACGGAAGAGCCGCCCGACGAGGTCGCCGAGCAAAACGATGGGTAGGAACACAGCAACGAGCGACACACTCATCGAGACGACGGTGAAGCTGACCTCGCGCGCGCCGCGCAGGGTGGCTTCCACACGTGACACGCCCGTCTGCATGTGACGCTCAATGTTCTCCAGAACGACGATTGCGTCGTCGACGACGAAGCCCGTGGCAATGGTCAGCGCCATCAGCGACAGATTATCGAGGCTTTAGCCGAGGAGTTGCATCGCACCAAAGGTGCCGAGGATCGAGACCGGAACGGTGACCGCCGGGACAAGTGTAGCACGCCAGTTGCGCAGGAAGGCAATCGACATGTCGTTCACCCGCCCGCCTGGGCCAGAAGATCTCTACAATTTGCATAGCTGCCATGCACGAAAATCATCTTATTGGCCATCGTCAACTGCAACATAATGCGAGAACAGAAATTTCAGTTTCATAAATTATGTCCCGTTCTGGGCGTGGTTGTAGCGAGGATGAAGGCCATGATGATAGACGAACATTTCAAGTCCGGCATGCGGCGGCTTGCAAGCGGTGTCTCACTGATCACCACGAAAGACACCCATGATGCATGGCACGGCATGATCGCGACCTCCGTGACATCCGTCTCTGTCGAGCCGCCCAGCTTGCTGGTATGCATCAACCGGTCCGCCTCGTGCCATGACCCCCTGATCGAGTCGGGTGTTTTCTGTGTGAGCTTTCTGGGTGAGGACAACGATGCCATTGCCGAAGTCTTTTCATCTTCCAGATTCAAGGAGCAGAGGTTCCGGGATGGGGACTGGCGCAGGATTTCGACAGGTGCGCCAGCGCTTGCTCGCTCGCTTGCCAGTTTCGACTGCCGGGTAAAACAACAGCTTCAGGCAGACAGCCATACGATCTTTATCGGATCTGTGGAGGCGATAGAGCTTTGGGACGCACCGCTTTCGCCACTTGTCTACATGAACGGCGGATATGTCCGTTGCATATCTGCGGGCGTGTGACATTTCCGAGTCCTGGATATTGAAATTTTACGGCCCGTTGGCTATTGCGCCATATGGGGCGCTAAACGCATGTCTTTCGGGCCCGCGTTTCAAGGTTGGAAAGGCGTCCAATTTGAGCAGAGCCGGCGAACACGCTGGCCAAGGATGGTCGGATGCCGCGCAAGCAGACCCCCGCGAGAGCCGGGAAACTTCTCAGAACAGACGCCTATGAGCGCCTCCTCATCGCCATTATCACGGGTGAGATCGAGGCCGGGTCGCGGGTTGACGAAAAGCAGCTCATGAAGCAGTACGGCCTGGGCCAGGCGGCCGTTCGCGACGCCCTGTTCAGGCTTGATCTTGAGGGGTTGGTCGAGCGCCATCCGCGCATTGGAACACGCGTCGCCGAATTGGGCCTGCGTGAATTGCAGGATGTCTACGAGGCCCGGTTGCTGCTTGAAAGCTACGCGGCCGCACTAGGGGCCGTTCGCGGCACGCCCGAAGACTTTGCCGCCATCCGCGGCGCCTTCGCCCAGCATGCTGACGCCGTCGAGCGCCGCGATATCCACAAGATGGTCGAGATCGACTGGGCGTTTCATCGCGCCTTGGCCCGAGCCAGCCAAAATCAACAGATCGAGGTCGCCCTCCGCCGGCTGCACAACAACGCCTGTCGCTTCTGGTGTTTCGGACTGAAACGCGCGTCCTCCACTGAAATGCACCAGCAGCGCCAATATCATCTCGACATCGTCGACGCGATGGAGGCTCGCGACATGGCAGGCATCGAGGCTGCCATCCGCAAGGCGAGCGGCTACAGCCCGGACCGCAACTTTCTTGTCGGGGAACCGTCGCTGCCCTTCAGTGTCCATACGTTGATGCCGTGACTGCGTCTGGCGTCCGGCAGCCAGGGTCACGCCAGAGCATATTTTCCAGAAACTGAAATTTCAGATCTATGCGCTGGGCAAATAGGTACTTGGCGCTGAATGCATGACTGCGCCGCGTTCCGGGCATGGCGGCGCAACATGAAATTGTTCGCGAAATTCCTCCTCGCCAGATGACGATGCGTCGTCCTGAGATTTCAATCCCATGATACACTTGAGGAATCTCAATTTTTGATGAGAACACGCGGCTTGCTTCCGGCAAAACCTGGGCGTGAAAACCATCCCTTGGAGCTCCGTTCCTATGCATCCTGCGGTCTCGGATTTGATGTTGCGGCGCAACGTCCGATTCTCGCAGCTGCGATTTGCCAAGTTGACAGGCCATGAAACAGCGGACAGTGTTGCCCTCAACGAGGCATAAAAATGCACGCCAATAGGGGAACTGAAATGTCAAATGTAATCACCCAATTCGCATGCACAGCAATTTTTGGAATTTTAGGGTCCGTCGCTTCGGCTGAAGCGGCTGACAAGGTCGTCATGGGAACAGGGTGGTTGGCCCAGGCCGAGCATGGCGGCTTCTACCAGGCCTTGGCCGATGGCACTTACGCGAAGTACGGCCTCGATGTTTCTATCATGATGGGCGGCCCGCAGACCCCCACCGAGGCGAAGCTGATTGCCGGAAAGATCCAGTTCATGCAGGGCGGGACGCTGGGCGCCTTCGACGCGGTGGCCAACAACGTGCCGCTGATCACGGTGGCGGCGATTTTCCAGAAGGATCCGCAGGCCATTCTTGCCCATCCTGACCAGGGCATCGAGAAGATCGACGATCTTGCCAAGCTCGATACGCTGTTCCTCTCGGGTGCAGGCTACGACACCTATTTCCGCTGGATGAAGTCGGCGAACCCCGCGTTCAAGGACGAGAAGGTCAAGCCCTACACGTTCAACCCCGCGCCGTTCATTGCCAATGCGAAGTCCGGACAGCAGGCCTACATCACCTCCGAACCCTTTGCGATCAAGAAAATGGCGGGCTGGGACCCGAAAGCCTTCCTGCTTGCGGACTACGGCTATGCCGCCTATGCGACCACCATCGAGACCCAGAAAGCGCTCTACGAGAAGAACCCGGACCTGGTGAAACGCTTTGTCGAGGCCTCCATCTTGGGCTGGTACAATTATCTCTATGGCGACAACAAGGCTGCTAACGATCTGATCAAGAAGGACAATCCGGAAATGACGGATGAGCAGATCGCCTTCACGATTGCGCAGCTGAAAAAATACGAGATCGTCACCAGCGGCGATGCCGCCGCCGAGGGCATCGGCTGCATGACCGACGAACACTACAAGACCTTCTTCGACTCCATGTCCAAGGCCGGTGTGCTCAAGGCGGGCCTGGACTACAAGAAGGCCTATACCAACGAGTTTGTCTGCAAAGGCCTCGGCAAGGAACTCGCCAAGTAGGGTGAGACTGCCCTTGTCTCGACGAGACCCGCAGCATCTCTCCGTCCGCCCCAGGCCGGAGCCCCTTTCGGATAGCTCCTGCTATTTCAATCCTGTCTGAACAGAAGATCCATGATGGACGTACGTATGCCAACTCCGCCGACCACTGTCCGTCCGATCGTGACGCTCAGTGATGTTAGCAAGCGCTTCGCCAATGGGACGCTCGCCTTGTCAGGCATGTCCATGAAGGTCCAGGAGGGGCAATTCATCAGCCTTCTCGGGCCATCGGGATGCGGAAAGTCGACCGCGCTTCGGCTCGTCGCCGGCCTCGGCGACCCGACCAGCGGCGAGATCGACTGGCCCCGTTCAAGCTACACCGTAGACGGGCGTCCGCAACGGGAGACGAGCTTCGTCTTTCAAGAGCCGACGCTCATGCCGTGGGCGACCGTGTTCAACAATGTCTGGCTGCCGCTCCGGCTCGCCGGCCAGTCGAAGGCGCAGGCGCGGGAAGCCATCATGGATGCGCTTGCCATGGTCGGCCTGGAGAAGTTCGGTCACGCCTATCCCCGCGAACTGTCCGGCGGCATGAAGATGCGCGTGTCGATCGCCCGGGCGCTGATCACCCGGCCCAAGCTCCTCTTGATGGACGAGCCCTTCGCGGCGCTCGACGAGATCACCCGCCAGAAGCTCAACGACGACCTTCTGAGACTCTGGAGCGAGCACCGCTGGACGGTTCTCTTCGTCACCCACTCGGTGACAGAGGCTGTCTATCTGTCAGACCGCATTGTCGTCATGGCCGCGCGGCCCGGCCGCGTCATTGCCGATCTCGATAACCAGCTCTCCTGGCCGCGCGGAGCCGAAACCCGCACGTCCTCGGAATTCGCCGCCGTCAGCCGCCACATCTCGGCGGTGCTTCATCAAACCATGGGGGAGCATGATCACCTATGAGCGAGAAACAGATCATGGAAAGCGAAACCGCCAGGACCGCAGAAATGGCGCCGAAACCCGCGCCTGTAGCTCTTTGGCACCGCTATCGGGCACCACTCGCCCAAGTCGCCATTCCCGCAGGTGCGCTGCTGATCTTTCTGGTGCTCTGGCAGTGGTATGTGCGCGAGGCGGCCGTCCCGCTCTATATCCTTCCTGCGCCGACGGATGTTGCAGCATCGCTCTATAATGACTGGGGCATTCTTTCCGCAGCACTCCTCATCACGTTGAAGATCACCTTTTCCGCGCTCGCCGCTGCTCTGGCCGGAGGCGTGCTCTTCGCCATCCTGTTCGCCGAGTCGCGCTTTCTTGAACTGATTTTCTACCCCTACGCCGTCGTGCTGCAGGTCACGCCGATCGTGGCTGTTGCGCCGCTGATCATCATCTACGTGCAGCAGACCGAGCTTGTGCTGCTGCTCTGCGCATTCCTCGTCGCCTTCTTCCCGATCCTTTCCAACACGACCCAGGGGTTGAAGAGTGCAGACCACAATCTGCTGAACCTGTTCGAGATGTATGGGGCCAACCGATGGCAGCGGCTGCGGCTGCTGTTGATCCCCGGCGCACTGCCCTATTTCACGATAGGCTTGCGGATCGGCGGTGGCCTCGCGCTGATCGGTGCGATTGTAGCCGAGTTCACGGCGGGGGCTGCGGGCGAAAAGGCGGGTCTCGCCTTCCGTATCCTCGAGGCCGGCCGGCGGCTCAATGTGCCACGGCTCTTCGCCGCCCTGCTTCTCATCACCTTCACCGGCGTCGTGATTTTCGCACTGACCAGCCTCATTTCACATCTCCTCTTGCGCAAATGGCACGAGAGCGCGCTGAAGCGCGAGAACTGAAACCGATTGTCGAACAACCGTCGTCCGACTGGGGAACAAAAACAATGCGTAAGGTAGAACTCGGAATATTCATGCCGGTCGGCAGCAACGGCTTTCTCATGTCGAATGCCGCGCCACGCTATCAGCCCACCTTCGAACTGCATAGCGGCATTGCCCGCATCGCGGAGGACATGGGGCTGGATTATCTCTTCTCCATGGGAAAGTGGATGGGCTTCCCAGGCGACAGCGGCTTCTGGCAGAACACGATCGAGCCCATGTCGATGGCCTCGGCTGTTTCGGGCGTCACCAAGTCGATCAAGGTTTATTCGACCATCAATCCGCTGCTGTTCCACCCGGCGGTCGCTGCCAAGATCATCGCGACCATCGACAACATCTCCGGCGGGCGCTTCGGCATCAATATCGTGACCGGCAATACGCTGGAAGAGATCGAGCAGATGGGGCTCGTCCCAGAAGGCTATGGCGAGTACCGGTATGAATACGCAGACGAATGGATTTCCATCATAAAGTCGCTGTGGAGCCAGCCGACGACTGATTGGGACGGCCGGTTCTTCAAGCTCAAGGGCTGCGTTTCGGATCCGAAGCCCTTGTCGAAGCCATTTCCGGCCATCGTGTCTGCCGGCATTTCCGATGAAGGCCTCGCCTTCGGGGCGAAGCATTCGGACTATCAGTTTGTCGGCGGCGGCGGCGCGGAAGTGGCCAAGGTCAAAACCTACGCCGAGCAAATCGGCCGGACACTCAAGACTTCCGGCAATGTCATGATCGTCGTCGGCGAGACCGATGAAGACGCCATGAAGCGCTTCGCGGCTCTGCGCGATGCGCGCGACGAAAAGGCCTTCGATCAACTCATCAACTCCTTCGAACGCGACAACCGCGAATCCTACGGCAGCCGCACCTCCTATCTGCGCAACCCCGATGTCGTCGGCTTCGGTAACGGCACGCCGATCATCGGATCGCCGGAAACGGTCGCGGCCAAGATGGCGCAAATGTACCTGGGGGCCGGGCTCGACGCCCTGCAGATGACGTTCATCGACTTCATCGTCGACCTGAAAGGCTTCGGCGAGCAGGTCTATCCGAAACTCAAGGCCATTCTGGCCACAGAGGCGGTGAAACTCGGTGCGTGAGCGATCGCGCGCAAGGGGACGGATCATCAAGGGAAATTTCACATGACGGCGAAAATGCACATCGGTTACGATCTGTCCTGGACGCATCTGGAGGGGCGCTGGCGCCTGCCAGGCTCCTGGTCTCATGCAACCTATCCGGACTTGCGTATCTTCAAGGAAGTCGCGGTAATCGCTGAACGCGGTATGCTGGATTTCCTGTTTTTCGGCGACGGCTCCGGTATCCCGAGCACCTGGAAAGGCTCGATCGCGGATGCCGTTAGATGGGGCGTCGGCTGGCCGCGCCTCGATATGAGCCCTTTCATCGCGGCGATGAGCCAGGTGACGCAGCATATTGGTTTCGGGCTGACCTACTCCTCGACCTTCCTGCCGCCCTACTATGTCGCGCGGCTGCTCAATTCGCTGGACCACGTCACCGGCGGTCGCATCGCTTTCAACGTCATTGCGTCATCGCGGCGCGCCGACGCAGCCAACTATGGTTTTGAGGATCTCATGGACCATGACGACCGCTACGGCCGCATGGAAGAGTTCATGAGCGTCTGCAACCAGCTATGGGAAAGCGTCGCGCCAGACGCCTTCATCTGGGACCGCGAGACTGGCGTCGTCGCGGACTCTTCGAAGGTCGCTGCTATCAACCACAAGGGCACGTTCTTCTCGGTCAAGGGGCCGTTGGCCTCGGTTCCCTCGCCGCAGGTGAAGCCGGTCGTGGTGCAGGCGGGCGCCTCGCCGCGCGGCATCCAGGCGTCGGCAACCTTCGCCGACATGATCTTTGCCGCCAATCACGACATGTCAAAGCGCAAGAAGCATCGCGCCGACCTTGATGCAGCTCTGGCCGCACAGGGACGCGATCCGGCAAAGGTCGGCATCGTGTGGGACGAAGTGCTGATCGTCGGAGAAACGACAGAAGACGCCAAGCGCCGCCACGCGCATCTCCTCAATGCCGTTCCTTTTGAGGCTGTGGGCGCGTTCATGTCCCACCAGATCGGCTACGACCTTTCGAAACTTCCCGAGCGCTTCACGACCGCCGAGATCAACGATGTCATCGTGAAATCCAATGCCTCGCCGGTCGGCTTCATGAACATGACGCATGAGATCGACCCGAACAAGGAAATCACGCGAGACGAGTTCTACTATCACATCAAGCAGCATACCGGCTCCTACGACCATGCCGTCGTCGGCTCGGCCGGGGAGATCGCCGACTATCTCGAAGAGATTTTCGTCGAGACGGGGGAGCGCGGCGGCTTCATGATCGCCCATCCGCCCGGCGTGCCGCGCGATCTGCTGAACGTCATCGATTTCCTGGTGCCGGAACTGCAGCGCCGCGGCCGCTTCCGCAAGGCCTATGCGGGCTCGACGCTGCGCGAAAACCTGATGGACTCATGACATGACGATCATCGTCGAGACCACCAACTACTTCGCCAAACCGGGCCTTGCGGAGGCGGTGCTCACCCATCGTCGCAAGGGTTCGGTGCTACGCATCAGTCTGGGGCTCGCCGCCGGCGAAATCTTCGTGCGACAGGGCGACAAGGGGCCGGACGTGCGCTGGGAGTGCCGGTTTTCCGACGAGGCGGCCTTAGCTGCCGATCTGGCGGCACGCGACAAGAGCCCGGAATTCGCGCGCCAGCGCGAGGAGATGGGAGTGCTTCTCGAGCGCTTCGAGCGGCATGTTTTCAAAGCAGATGAACAGGGCGCGTGAAGTTGCCCGGAGGGAATTGCCATGAGTGACAAGAAGGTACGCATTGCCCATCTTGCCGGTCCGAACGCGACCATTACCAACACGCCGCCGCTGGTCACGTCCAACAAGGCACGCGCGCAGCACGGTCTACCCCTCGTGACGGATATCGAGGGTAATCCAGTGCGCTTTGACGTATTGCGCCCGCAGAAGCTGGCGTCGCCAGTGACGGTCTATGTCGAGCAGTTCACCGCGCATCCGCTGGAAAGCGATGTCGCGGAAATTTATGCCGATCCGGACGGATATCTCGACGGCACCGGCGCTCTCCACGAAACTCGGCAGTCGCCGGATGACAAGCCGGTCTTCAAGGTCGAACTTAAGCCCGAAGACGGCTATTACCCGATGCCCTACATGGCGCGTCAAAAAGATGGCTCTGCCTGGGAGACCGATACGGCCTATCCCTTCGCGCCGCGTGACAAGAGCCGCCAGCCCTTTACGCCGGATGGAAGCCGGATTTTCGAGGAAACGGACCGGCTGGGGATCGACAGCCTCGGCTTCGGCAATACGATCTCCAGCATAGCCGATGTCGATTTCTACCGCGTCGCGCCGTCCGGCGGCTACACGAAAGGCCTCTCCGCCGAAAAGCGGACTGACATGGGCGAGGGCGATATTGCGCCGGAAGTGGCCGGCAAGGATTTCTGGCCCTACCGTCCGCATCACCTCAACATGTCTCCGGCCCGCATGACCCTCGCCCGCGTCACCAACATGACGCAGCAAATCCTCTCGTCGGGCGATTATGACGGCGCGATCTGGACGCAGGGCAGTCCGCGCATCGAAGAGACGATGTACTGGTTCAACCTGCTGCTGGACGTGACCGTTCCAGTCTGCGGCAACGCGTCCCAGCGCTACCACGGCCAGATTTCCAACGACGGACCCAAGAACCTTGCCGACAGCGCAGAGTATATTCAATCCCGCTGCTGGGCGGGCGAGGACGGACGTAATGTTGCCGGTATGGTGCTGGTGCAGGACCAGCGTGTCTTTGCTGCGCGCGAGGTGTCAAAGGGCGATGCGCGGCCGGGCGGCTATGTCGCGACAGGGGGACATGGCGGGATAGTGGGCGCAGCCGGCAGCGGCGTGGGATCGGTACTGCGCTATATCCCGGTCATGAAGCACAGCTACAAATCCGACGTGCGGATCACGCAACTGCCGGCTTCCGTCAACGGCAACCTCAAGGGACTGGACGGCTTCTACGCGGTCGAGGTTCAGATCAAGGACACTGAAGGCCGGCTGCTGGAAAGCGCCATTCCGAAAGTCTCGATCGTCAAGGACGCGTCCTATATCGAAGATGACTTTGAAAGCGACCCGGCGCAGGAGGTCGATGTCATAGCGCTGATGGAATACAAGCTTGAGAAGGAGCCGCTGTCAGGCTTCGTGCTGGAAGGCCTGAACCCTTATGGCAAACCGGCTGCCTCCTCCAAGTCACGCATCCTCGCCCGCGCCGCCTTTTGCGGCTTTCCGGTCGTCATGTGCGGTCGGGGCTCGACAGAAGGCTTTGCTTTCAGGGGCGGCCCTTTCATCGCAGGGTCCAACCTGACGTCGATCAAGGGCCGCATTCTCCTGATGGCCTGCCTGATGAAATTCGGCATGCTGCCGCCGGCCAGGGACCCAGCCAAGCCAACGCCGGAAGAACGCGCCGCAGTCGAGGCGAAGCTTGCCCTTTACCAGGCGGTCTTTGATACCCACTGAGGTGAGGGAAGCGCGACATGACGATCGAGCGGGCAATTCAGGCGGAGTTCCGCCTGAGCGGCAAGGATAGCGCAAACCTGCGCAATGCGCGGGTCCCTGCCTGTCTGCTGTTCGACGATGAACTGAAAGGGCTAAGTTCCGATCGTGACCGTGCGCTGCTGTCGATATATTCCTGGACGGCGAAAACATCAGCGCGATCACGCCTGTCGATGTTCACACGCATCTGGACAAGGGACACATGGTCGAACGTGCACCCGATTCCGGCGGAACTGGGCGTTGGTGCGGGGATCAAATTTCAACATTTTGCATCTATGGGGCCGGGATCGAAAATAGGTTGATTGATCCAGCATGCCGCACAAACATAACGCCTCACTGCCGATGGAGCCTATGATGGTGCTCCCACCTATGACGTTGTCCTGCGTCACAGCCTAGGCGCAAGGGTAGTCATTCCACCGCGCTCGAATGCGGTTGAAAAGCCCAACGCCCAGGCGTTCTGCCAGAGACACGACCACATCGCATCCGTGCAGATAGACGGCCGGCTTAAATGGCAGGCATCTACCGGCTATGGCAAACGAGCATTGGTTGAAACCGCGATGGGTCGATATAAAGGCGTCATTGGACAGCGTTTGCGCGCTCGGTCATTCCTCGCTCAACAGACCGAAGCTGCGATCGGCGTCGCCATTCTTAACCGAATGCTCGCCTGCGGACGACCGAAATCCGTTCGTTGCCGAGCCTCGGCAGGAGCAGCCAAATAAGCGGACCCATCAAAGAACGAGATCCGCTGATTAGCTGAGCCGCGCACCAACGCCTTTTACGGGTTGAAAATGCCGAAGATTGGTGGGTGAGCCGTTATAGCATGGTGCGCCACGCTATGATGGGATCACTAAATGTAGTCGCGCTGCACACCTGAAATCACGTCCATGAAGCGGTTTTTGCGCTCTTGAAGCACGGTATCGAAACTCAATTGAGGCTCAATACGACTTGCCTGCCATAAACCAAGCGCCGACGGTACAGCCAACGCTTGTTTGGTTATATTTTTTATAGAGGTTTTTCGAGGTGAGCGTGCCTGCTCAAGAACCGCCGTCTCGACAACGCGACTATTTGGATTGTCCAGCACCGTTTTATTGTCACTAAATCTCATACCCCAGAAGGAATCGTCCTTCATCATCGCTTCAGCACGGGTTGATATGGCCACGCGCCTTGGCCTATAGGTAAGTCCAAGAGTGGATGCCCAGTCGTTCCATTTGAAGCTGTTAATTGCCCGCGAGGTTGAGACGGGGATCCAGGGAACCCGGAAGGCATCCGCCAGAATTGCACCGTGCATGGACTCGGCCACAATCAGTTCCGACTGTGCGATCATACGGATAACGGCCTTGGCTTCGCCGCATGGGTCGATATAGGTCAGGCCGACCTGTGAACTTATGGTTTTCCAGATGCCGGAAACAGCTGACTCCCAATGGGGAACGAAGCTCTTTTTATACAGCTTCGGTAATTTTCCAAATTCAGGCATATCCGGCACCATAACGGCAGGATCGACTATTCCCATATCCGTCGGCAGCATGAGTTTTTCGGCTGTTAATGGCCCGCGCACGCAACGTATGTCCCATTGCGCTCTATCGCTCATATCCGGCAGGCTACCATAGCCAAAGCCGCTGCCAATAACCAGCTTGCGGCCCGTAGGGGGAAGCAGCGCACCGTTGAGAACCGTTCCGACTCCCACCAGAAGCAAGTCGTCATCGACCTCTCTAAAGCCGGGGAGCAGGAAATCCCAAAGCCAGAGATTGAGGTCATCTCCAAAATTGCCGTTCGCACATTCCCAGTAAAAAGCTTTCATAGACTTTCTGCATTCATTATAGTTGTTCCTGGATGGGGCTGGTTTGATCTGAAGCACGAACGACCTCAGTCGAACGGGATGGCCTTAACTTGCTCACCGTCAGAGATACTAAGGTCAATAGCAATTTTGGATCTTTCACAACCCATTGTGCCAGAAGTCCAAGCTGCGGCATTTGCCCGCGTTTGATCCTTCCCACCTGACTCCATAAAGCATGGCGCCGCACGGTTTCCTTGCTGTCACGAATTGCTGTGAGGAGAGCTGAGCGTTTTGCGAATTTTTCCACCAGTATGTTCTGAGCCAGACACATGTCGAATTGCTGTTTAAGGTAGATAGGGGAGGATGCGTCAATACTGTGGAAAATATTCATTCCCTCTCCGCGCTGCGCACCGTCTGCGCCGCAGAGTGCGACCCGCTTTGCGGCAAGCACGCAATCACTGAAAAACAGCACATCTTCTGCAGCCAGCCTCAAATGTGCCTCGAATTGAACCTTTGCAGCAAGCGAGCGACCAATAACCATGGTTGATAGGTGCAAAAACTGGCTGAGATAGAGAAATTCTCCCTGTTTGAACATGAGCCCCGTCATGTCCGGGACTTCCAGAACGAGCGGCGTGTCCTGAAGACGTTGTACTTTTTCGCTCTGCTCCAGTCCCTGAATACTAAAATGAAATTCGAAACCCTCACCACCGCTGATCGAAGCCCAATAGCAATCTGCTTCAAAGCGCTGCATCGTCTCGATCGCGTTTTTGAGATGGTCTTCATGCCAAGTATCATCAGAATCGAGGAAGGCAATATACTGACTATTGTCGCCGATATGGGTAAGGCCGGTGTTGCGAGCGCCCCCTGGTCCGCTATTTTTTTGATGAATAACCCGGATTCGGTCTCGTTGGGATTGGCTCAGTGGTGCGAGTTCCTCCATAATCGGGTGGGGGGATGCATCGTCAACAATGACAATTTCAAAACTTTGATAGGACTGAGCAAAAACTGACGATAGTCCTCTTCGTAATATCCCATCATTTTTCTGGTAAAATGGAATAATAACTGTAAAATTTGACATATTTGACCCCCGTCAGTATGTTTCGATTTGAAGCGTCTCAATTCAAAAAATCACCAAATTAATGGTGAAATGGACATGCGTCAGGGACTCAAAATTATAAAATATTGATATTGCAATATTTTGTATGATATATTAAATAATGCAATGCATTACATGAAATATAAATCAGATTTAACAGAGATCTTTATATCTCTCATAATATGAATTAATAATCAGCGTTATTTTTATTGTCAATAATAAATTGGACACCTCGATTTACCGGTCGCAGTTGGCAAGATGGTGCCGTGGATGTATTTCCGCGATGAACTCGCGCGGATGATCGCCCATTTTTTGTGATGATTGCCGCATCTGCGGCATGCATTTCGGCCTTCCGGCCAGCTGCGCGTTATGCGGTCCGTGGTTTTCCAGTCAGCCAGACATAGCGAAGCATGTTGTAGGTGATATTGGCCATGCCGATCTTCACCCTCGCTCGGCTGATTCCGATGGTGCGCACGAAGAGCTTCATCTTGTCCTTCTGCCGCGCAAAGACATGTTCGATGGCGGAGCGGACCTTCGAACGACGGCCGTTGGCGCGCGACATCGCCTCCGGCATGGGTTTGCCCTTTGGCTTCTTCTGATGGATGTCGGACTTTAGGCCATTGTCCTGCAACCATTCCTCGTTGGTCTTGGAGCGATAGGCCGTATCGGCCCAGACCGTCGACGCGGTATTGTCTTTGGTCACTACGTTTCGAAGCTGGGCTCCGTCATGGGCGCTCGCACTCGTCACCGTCCATCCCCGGATAAAGCCATGGGCTCGGTCGATGCCTGCATGGTTTTTGTAACCAAACATTGGAATGGCAATATCGTGCTGGCCAGTCGTCGTCGACGTCGGCGTCTCCGTTGGCCGTTTCGCCTTGGAATACTTCACTGTCCATCGCGCGTCGCGGTCCTTCTGGGCCAGCCTGGCGGGTTTATCCTTCCAGTCCTCAGGGATTTCGCCGGCCTTGATCGCGTCTTTCTCGTCCTGGCTGTTATGTTGCTTGGGAGCCTGGATGATCGTGGCGTCAACGATCTGCCCGCCTTTGGCCAGATATCCGGAACGTGAGAGATGCTTGTCGAAACGGGCAAACAGATTATCAATGGCACCTGCACGCACCAAACTCTCTCGGAACAGCCAGATCGTCTTGGCATCCGGCACCTTCTGCGAAAGGGAAAGGCCAAGGAAACGCATAAACGACAGCCGGTCCTGGATAACAAACTCTGCTTGGTCGTCGGAGAGATTATAAAGCGCTTGCAGCACCAGGATTTTAAACATCAGAACCGACGGAAATGGTGGACGTCCACCCTTCGATCCGTCGGACCGCTTCAGCGCCTTCGCTAAAGGTTTTTCAAATATCGCCCATGGAATGATGCTGTTGAGCTTCTCCAGCGGATCGCCGACGGCACTCAGCCGTTCGTAACGATCATCCAAATCCCAAAAGCCCGGTTGCCCACGCATCATCCGCTCCCAGAAAATCACACTGGCCGGATTGAATCATGAAACGCGGAAAATGGGGAGGTTTTTAGAGGTGTCCAATTTATTATATTTTAAGTTATTTTAAGATGAGAAAATGCCGAGGCCTCGCGTATTTTACCGTTCGTAAAATGTCCTATCGAAATATGTGGCCGCCGGCTTGACAGCGTTGGTGAAGGGCGAGCGGTTCGGTGGGGCGGGCTTTGTTGCCCGGATCGCCCGACAAATGGCAGCTATCTCTTGGTTAGTGGCCAAGTCCTGTTGGTCCGCTCTCGGCCCCAAATCAGCCAAAGTCGGTCAAGGCGCGAGGGGGAGACACCGCTTACGATGGCCTTGCTCAGGGCTAGTGATGAGCAGCCAGTCACGCGGCCTGAGAATGCGATCCGCGTGACCGAAGGCGAGGGTAAATACTGTTACATCGACTTTGCGCCAGGCGTTCCGCATTTTGCAAACTTACCTTTTGCATCCTTGCATTTTGTCGGCGTGGGTGGCTTGGTCGTCGCGCATTTTACGAACTTGCCCTTGGCATCCCGGCATCGCTCGGCGGCAAAGGAAGGGCCGGAGGTGATGATCATGAGAGCAGCTATTGCGAGGGTGATTTTACGAAGCATGGGTTTTCCTTTTCTCGCTGGATGATGCATCAATGAGACGGTAGGTGATCACTGACAACGAATAGTATTACAGGTAGATATAAACTTGCTCAATGATGGCTGAGAGACTGTCTCGATCGTGCGGGCGAAGAAGGCGCTGGCTGCAGCCTCATCACGATGCTCGGACAGCATGAAATCAAGGGTTTTACTGAATTCTCGACAGCGCGATAGGAATAGGTCCACTTGCCTTTGACCTATATATAGGTCTCGTCCATTCGCCAAAGAACGGCTGGTCGCGGATTTGCGGCGCCAGGCCCGGCAAGCGATAAGCGGCGAATATTTTACGACCCATCTGTTCAGCGTTGCGTGGCCAACGGCAACACCGCGCTAGGCCAGGATCTCTTCGAGATCACGATAGGACGATGCATATTGGACGTAGAAAAACCCCGCATATAAAACCACGTCTTTGGGGTAGTGGCTGCCTTTGACATCGACCATCATCTGGAACTCAACATGCCTGATCATCTTCAACGAAGATCTATGGCGAAGCATGCGTAGGATGAGGTCGATAGAACTCTGAGAGCATTGCCAAAACCCGCAGAACCGCGCTGGACTTGCAAATATAATAGACGGTATGTGCCTCTCGACGGTTCGACACAAGACCAGCCTGTCGCAATTTGGCGAGGTGCTGTGACAATGCGGACTGGCTCAAGCCAACAAGTTCACTGAGCGGGCCGACGGAAACCTCTCTTTCAGCCAGAATAATCAGAATGTTAATGCGGGCAGGGTTCGCCATCGCTTGCAATAGCGCTGCGCTCGTTTCCACGAAGTCTCGCTGCTCTGCTAAGGATATCTTGTTCATCGTGTACCTCGTAGTGGCTTGGTTCCAAGCATATGCTGCAGCCAGCAAGAAAGTGCTAAAATTTGGAACAAATCAGGAACTTGTTGTTAGCGCTTACATTTTATCATACGTCACTAATTCATGAAGCTAAAATGCCCGCATCTGTCATGGAGATGTCATAGGAGATTTAGCCGTGGCATCACTGGCGTTCAGGCCGGGTACGAAAGTACGTTCAGTGCAGACCTCAAATACCGGGCAGCAAGTTCATTGCCGCTTCCGTTAGCAAGCGAAAGGGCTGCACGGCATATGCTTCCAGCGGAGTGAAGCCTACAGCAACGTGTGGCAGTGTCGCGTCCATGACGGTACCGGAGACGATCGATGTGACGTTCTCCGCTGGAAATGGATCAGATCATGGCAGTCGCTGCCGCCTGTGTCCGACATCAGCGCACATGAGACAGAACTAGCTTAATTGAGAAGAGAGGATTTTCGGCTCATCGTAGCTCTATCAAAGGAAGCGAAGATGAGACAAAAATCCGGGCTGCAGACATCGACGGCCGAGAAGACGATCAAGGACATCCGCCGCGCCACGCGCAAGCACCATTCAGCCGAGGACAAAATCCGTGTCGTCCTGGAAGGCCTGCGTGGCGAAGACATCATCGCCGCGATCTGCCGCCGTGAAGGGATCGCCGAGAGCCTGTATTATAGCTGGTCCAAGGAATTCCTCGAAGCCGGCAAGAAGCGCCTTGCAGGCGATACCTCCCGTTCGGCAACGAGTGACGAGGTGAAAGCCCTGCGCAAGGAGAGCCGCGACCTGAAGGAGGCGCTGGCCGACCTCACCCTGGAGAACCGCCTGCTCAAAAAAAGCATGATCGGGCATGGGGGCGACGACGAATGAGATATCCCGCCACCGAAAAGCTTGAGATCATCAGGTTGGTCGAGCAGTCACATCTGTCGGTCCGGCAAACCCTCGAAAAGCTCGGCATTCCCAGGCCAACATTTTACAGATGGTATGACCGGTTCCAGACCCATGGCGTCGAAGGGCTGGAAGACCGGACGTCTGCGCCGTCACGGGTGTGGAACCGCATCCCCGCCGATATCAGGGGCAGGATCATCACCATGGCGCTCGATCATGCCGATCTGTCGCCACGCGAGCTGGCGGTAAAGTTCACCGACACGGAAAGCTATTTCGTGTCAGAGGCTTCGGTCTATCGCCTGCTCAAGGCCCATGACTTGATTACGTCGCCAGCCTATATCGTCATCAAGGCCAGCGATGAGTTCAAGGACAAGACCACGCGGCCGAACGAGATGTGGCAAACCGACTTCACCTACCTGAAGGTCATCGGCTGGGGATGGTTCTACCTGTCGACCATTCTTGACGACTTCTCGCGATACATCATCGCCTGGAAGCTGTGCACCAGCATGAAGGTAGACGATGTCACAGCCACGCTCGACCTGGCGCTGGCCGCCTCAGGCTGCGACAGGGTCAAGGTCGAACACCGACCGCGCCTGCTGTCCGACAACGGCCCGTGTTACGTCGCCTTCGATCTCGGCGAATGGCTGAAGACATACAAGATCGACCAGGTCCATGGCGCTCCCGGCCATCCGCAGACACAGGGCAAGATCGAACGCTGGCATCAGACGTTGAAGAACCGCATTTTGCTGGAAAACTACTTCTTCAAGGAAGACCTCGAAGCCAAGATCGCGGCCTTCGTGGAGCATTACAATCATCGCCGATACCACGAGAGCCTCGACAATCTCACTCCGGCCGACGTCTACTTCGGACGCGGCCAGACCATCCTGCTCGAACGCGAAAGGATCAAACGTGACACCATCAGACAGCGCCGCTTGAACCACCAGGCCAAAGCGGCTTAAATCAACCCGCAAACCGAGCCGGAAACTCCGTTCTTCCAGAGCCCCAAAAGTCTCAAATCATTCGACGACGGACAACGTGACGGCCAATTCAGATACTCTCTCTGCTATAGGAGACTTGGTTGGTTCACTAGTTTCGGCGGCGGACGCTGGAAGCGTGTTCTGGGCGCCGGCCGATCAAACCCTAGAAGCCGTGATAAGCGACATCGAGCGCTCCTTCAGCGTGGTTGTCTGATATCATGGCGATCAGATCGTGAACGAACTACTTAAAGAAGTTCCATACCGGATACTGGGCTTAGCAAAAGGGGTTCCGTCTGCGCTCCTGGTTTAGGCAAAGGGACAAGCTCAAGTAAGTTGCTGACGAGGCCCATTCTTATCGCCTGAATCGCACGATCAAAGTGGCAAATGCGATTAGCACCACAGCCGCTATCGCGAATTGTCCGCTCGCAGATGCCTCCATCCCAAAGAGTTTGATGTTCAGAAAAGCAGTCGGGTCATTCATGTCGCACCTCTCAGCAAAAAGAAGAAGAGAAGCGCTGCCTGCTGCCGCATGTTGCCTGAGCTTGATCCCAAATCAAGCAAAGCTATTCGCCTGATCTACGACCTTCTTCAAATGGTCTTCAAACACGCTTTGAAGGGGCTTTGAGAGGTCTTAAAATGCTAGTTGCAAGAAATTTTCCCGATGGGGAAATAATTTTCCAAAATTTACGGAATTCAGTGAAATATCTTTTAAAATCCGTGCTTTAATTGTTTATGGCAGCAGGTGTCATCTGCGAAAGCAGCGAACTGGAAGTTGGACTCGGAAGGAATTTTGGCAGATGAAGAGGAGGCTGTTATTGTCCTCAAAGAGGTTCTTCTCCCAACTTGGACTCGCCGACGAAGTTCGGTTGGTGTTGGCCTGGGCGGCCCGACAAGCCGTGATCGTGCCTGAGAAAGTAGCCGTCATGGAGGCCTGGCAGGCACGGTTTTCCAAGGCAGATTAAAAGCTCTAACCGACGTCTGTCATTAGCATTGTAGATTTCTAATCGAGCGAAGTCCCGCAGAGCGGCTTCTATCTCGACAGAGCACAAATTCATCCATAACGTGTATAAGGTGTCCATAATTGTCATAATTGAAGGTCGATAACTCAATCATGTCGTTCTCAAAGGCGCAGGATTTAATAAGGTTGGCGCGTTTGGCGGCCACGCGGCGGGTCGGAATCAGTTTGGATGAAATCTGCAAGGAATTCACTGTTTCCCATCGAACAGCGCAGCGCATGACTGATGCGCTTGAGACGGTATTTGCAAACGTGGAAGCAATTGATGGCGAGGACATCAGCGCTGCGGAACGGCGCCGCCTTGCATGGCATCTTCCGGACGATTTCAGCAGTCTGCCGTTCTCCAAGCGGGAGGAAATCATCGAATGGGTGCGCAGGGTCATCATCTCGGGCTCGACCGACTATCGCCGCTACCAGGCGGCGGCGATCAAACAGCGTTATGCAATTCGGTTTCCAGGCGTCACCTATGGTGGGGCAGCCCTGTCACCCCGATCGCAGATCACTCCAGAAAGCAGGACCCACAATACGCAAGCCTTAGAAGATCCTGATCTCCTGTCCGGCGTCGTCGATGCGCCGCCGCGGCTGGCTATGGAGATGGCCGATCTGATCCGCTTCAAGACATCAACGCTGACCGCGATCGGCTTCCAACGAAATGGAGTTTGGGGAGAGGAAACCGCATCCCAGAAGGTCGAGCATCTAGGCCTCATGTTCGGGGCGCTCGCCGCCTCACCTGCCGGCGTCGTCAAAGGGCGCGGCGTGCCGCTCAGCCAACTGACCTTTGGCCTGCTAATCTTCCCAGGCGTATGGGATTGGTACCTGCAATGGCGCGAGCAGCGGCGTGGCTTCTATACCAAGTGGGAAGAAGACATGCTGATGGTCGCCCAAGCTCTCACCCGGGCGGAGGTGGGCTGGATCCGCCAGCATCCGGAGCTCCTGAAGAAGGTTCAGCCAATCGAAGGGCTGATCGCGCCAGAGGAGATAGACTTTGCGGCGCGTGACTGGCACGGCGCCTGCGATGCATTCCACCGGCACGCTGCCAATCGCTCGAAGGAAATCCAGCGTGTCATGCGGGTGCATCGCGATCCGTTCGAGCCGATCATGGTGAGTCTTGTCATCGAAAGTCTCGCCCAATCGAATAACGGCGCGATACAGTTGCCAGTAGCTCTCGCCGAACCGACGCATCTGATAAACGAGTGCATCATGGAAGCCGGTCGGATCATCGGTTGCTTCGAACAATGGTTCAGGAAACGGACTAATCGGTTTCGGTTGGGGCTCTCTTGGCATTGACGAAGATTGAGCCGGGATCTTGTCTGAGAGGATCTGTTGCGGCCTGGAACGCGTCACAGTTTCCGACTTGCGGGGAACGGCTTTCTTCGATTTCGCACGTGGTTTTGTGGACAGGATGTCCTCGGCGACAGGTGGCGCTCCAAGCCAGCGGATAATCGCGTCCAAACCTGGACGCAGCTGCTTCTTCAACTCCGCTTTCATTTCGCCTTCAATCCCACATGTCTGGCCAATGGCCGTCCAGTCCATACGGCCATTCACGATCGGTGGTGGTCGGCGGTGGATGACGAGCCCTATGAGATAGGACCGAATGCAATCCACCACCCGCTTTGAGGCGATTTGGGCAATGCGCACCTCGCAGAAATCCGAGATTTTTCGTTGAAAGTGATGAATTGAAAGATCGTGTTTTACCATGCTCTTATTCCATTTCTCTCGGCACCAGTGCCGAGGGCGGGCGGGAATAGGAGCGGACGTTTAACAAATGGTTTTGCCGCAGCTGCGAGCATTTGGCCCCCAGGCTTAATCCCCAGATTTCAGATGAAGCATCAAGAGCCTCATGCTAAAGGTTGCGGATGGGATTCGGGGTTTTCATTCACCGATCAGATTCGATTTACGACGACAGCCCGGCCGAACAATACCAGTTCCCAGGCCAGTATCTCGGTCGTGTCCAGGCGTGTGTGGGTGACTGGATCGTTTACTACGAGCCTCGGAAGGTCGCCGCGACCCGCGGCTATTTTGCTGTCGCCAAAGTTGAAAGGGTTATTCCTGATCCGAAGGCGCCCGGCATGTATCTGGCGCTGATCGAACACGGTAGCTATCTCGACTTCATCAATCCCGTTCCGTTCAGTGGGCCAGAGGGTGTCATAGAACGAGGCGTGCTGAATGAAGAAGGCCGCATTTCGGGCAGGGCACAGGCGGCAGTCCGGCCGATATCCGCAGCAGATTTCAACCGCATCGTATCGATCGGCATAGACGAGCATGAGCCTGAACTGCCTCGGTTGGATGAGCCGCTGCTCACTCCTGCGATCGATGGATTTGCAGATGAAGCTCAAGCGCCGTTCATATTCGAGCAGGAGCGCGACCGGGTTATGCAACTCTCGTCGCGGATCGTTCGAAATCGGCTGTTTCGCCGGCTCGTTCTTCAGGCCTATGATAAACGATGCGCCATCACGGGATTGAAGCTCATCAACGGTGGTGGCCGGGCGGAGGTCGATGCCGCACATATTCGCCCCGTAGAAGCGAGTGGACCTGACATTCTTTCCAACGGAATTGCGCTTTCGGGTACCGCACACTGGATGTTTGACCGCGGTCTGATTGGCCTTTCGGACGATCTTGATATCCTGATATCGCGTCACGCGAATGATCCTGACAGCATCCAAGGACTCCTCAACAAGACCGGGAAGGCGATCGTGCCTTGCCGGGTCTTCGAGCGGCCACATCCCCAGTTCCTGAGATGGCACCGTGAGAACTGCTTCAAGCAGTGAGCGCTAGGGTAAGTCTTGCGCTGTGGTTTCATCCCGTACGGTTCTATTTCGGTCCGTTGGTGCAAACAAACCTGAAATCATCCCGATCGGTTCTTTTGACTTCCCTTTATGCCGTCTGGTAGTATAATCGTCCCGATAGGTGTGATTATGGAAAAGATCAAAGATACGAAAAGCCTCGGCATGCTGATCCGTCAGGAGCGCAAACAGCAAGGGTTAACCCAAGAGCAACTCGCCGGGGTAATTGGCGTAGGCGTCCGGTTTCTGCGTGAACTCGAGGCCGGCAAAGAGAGCTGCCAGATCGGCCGTGCGATGCAAGTCCTAGCTGGTCTTGGTCTCGTCGTTTCCATCGGCCGTCGCCAAGGTTCGCGATCATGACCCGCGTATTGGACGTCTATTTTCGCGACACCAAGGCGGGCGTACTCAGCCGGCTTGACGACGGCTTGCTGACTTTTGCCTATGATGGCGCGTATCTCCTGCACCAACTATCGCGTGCGATCTCGTTCTCGATGCCCCTGCAAGAAGAGCCCTTTGGTGATCAGGTGGTGCGCCCTTTTTTCTCCGGTCTCTTGCCGGACGAGGGGGCGCGGCAACGCCTCGCTGGTGCGCTCGGCCTCTCAGCAGGCAATGCCTTCGGGCTACTGGAAGTTATCGGGGGCGAGTGCGCAGGTGCTTTGTCACTCTACCCGACAGGCACGGCGCCCGAACCTCCTAGCCGATCCCACGCCGAAATTCTCACTTCAGAACGTCTGGATGAAATTCTCAGCAGGCTACGGACCCGGCCTTTGCTTGGCGGAGACGAGGGCATTCGCCTATCGCTCGCCGGCGCGCAGGATAAACTGGCGGTCATTGTCGATGGAGATTCCATTGCCTTGGCAAAAGACGGCAGACCAACGACCCATATTTTGAAGCCAGTCATCCAGGCGTTGGAAGGCACGGTGGAGAACGAGTATTTTTGTATGCGGCTGGCTGCCCGCCTTAAGCTGCCGGTACCCGATGTCGAGATACGCCTAGACGGGGCGACCGCCTTTCTCCTGGTTGAGCGTTATGATCGGACGAAAGCTGCAGACGGCATCATTGAGCGCCTACACCAGGAAGACTTTTGCCAGGCCCTTAGCGTCCCGCCGGAACTGAAGTATGAGGCCGAGGGCGGACCGGGGACAGAACGGGCTCTCGGGCTGATCGACCAGGCCTGCGCTAGACCTGTCGCGGATCGTTTACAGCTCATCCGCATGCTGATCTTCCATTATCTCGTCGGTAACGCCGATGCTCACGGCAAGAATTACGCCCTGCTTTATGGCTCCGATGAACCGGATCTGGCACCGATCTACGATGTCGTTTGCACGGCTGTTTATCCCCGCTTGTCAAAGAGGCTCGCCATGAAGATTGGCGGCCGCGATGTGCCCGACACGATTCAGCTGAAGCATTGGAAGGCATTGGTGCCCGACACTAAATCTTCCCAGCGCATCCTTGTTCGCGATCTTGCCCAGATGGCGGAAAGGATTGTGAGCGAGGCCGATGCCCTTGTTGCAGAACTGGCTGACGAGGGGATCAGGCACCCCATCCTGAGTGCAATTCGCAAGGTCATCTCTAGTCGGGCTGGTTTGCTACAGAGGGCCGCGGAGCAGGTCCTTTAAGCAGTAGAATGGTCTCGATATCCACCGCTTTGTCCTTGGACAAACGGGTCGGTGGTTCGGCTCCTTTCAAGAGCAAAAGACATCTACCTCATTTCATCGACCGGATTTTGGCTCTTGTGACCTTGCCATAAATCGTCCGGTTTAGGTCCCTGTCTGACCTTCAGACATCCATGCCTCCGGAAGTGCATCCTGCAACGCTTGCCGAATGATCGTAGCAAGATGCTCGCTGATCCGGGTTTCCTTTTTCCCCGGACGGAGGAGACTGAGGCCAAGGGAGGGAAGTTGCGGCAAACCGCTTGTGGCGGGATCGAGGACGCGCACTGAAGCTGGTCGACCAAACGGCGTGCGGAGTGCAATGCCAAGGCCTGCCGCCGTCGCTGCCCACATTCCGCCAAGGCTTGGGCTGACGAATGCAATTCGCCATGCAATACCTTGTCGGTCAAGATGGCTGCAGGCAATGGAGCGAAGTAGGCACGGCGCCTCCAATGCGGCAAGCGGCAGTGGATCATTCGTGCCTTGCTGCCAAACGGGTTGATCTTCCGCCGAACCGAGCCAACATAACGGCACTGAGGCAATCCTTTCCGCGGACGACGCGGTCATATCATCCCACACCAGCGCCAAGTCAAGATGACCTGAGTCGATCTTATCTCGCAACTCACTATTCCGGGCGATACGCCCTTCAATCCGAACACGGGGATGTGCGCGTGCAAAACGGCCGAGCACTCGCGGCAATACCGTTTCTCCAAAATCCTCTTGAATGCCGAGGCGTATCCAGCCTTCAAGTTCCGGGGTGCGAACGGCGCTGATGGCCTCGTCATTGAGGTTCAGCAAGCGCCGGGCATAGGAAAGCAGAATGTCGCCGCTATCGGTCAGAGCCAGGCCGCGTCCCGATTTGCGTACCAATTCGGTCTCCATCTGATCCTCCAGCTTCTTGAGCTGGGCACTGACAGCCGAAGTGGACCGGCCAAGCCGATCAGCGGCCTGCGCAAATGATCCTGCTTCGATTCCGGCCACGAAGCTCCGCAGAGCGTCCATATCGAGATTGGTCAAGCGCATTAATATTGTCCCAAAAAACAGGATAACGTGTCCTGAATAATCTGATTATCAGAACGATAATGTCGTTCTATACTGTGCCTGTCAATGCGCATCAAGGAACCGAACTTATGCCCTTCACTCGAATATCTTTGCTTGCGGGCAAATCCGCCGACTATCTCGCCGCAGTTTCCGACAGTCTCGACCGTGCCCTTGTCGACTGTTTCGAGGTTCCGGAATTGGACCGCTTCGCCGCAATCCATCAGCACCAACCGGGCGAATTGATCTTCGACCGAAGCTATCGTGGCGGCCCGCGATCAGACGACTATATCTTCTTCCACATTACCACGGGTAAGGCGCGTTCGCGGGAAACAAAGGCGCGTTTCTACAAAAGGCTCGTCGAAAACCTGGCAGTGGCACCCGGAATAAGGCCAGAGGACGTGATGGTCGCCATTGCCAATTCTACATTCGAGGACTGGTCATTCGCGTCGGGTGTTTCAGCCGAAGTGCCTTCAACGGAGGGCGTCCGATGACCGATGTTTTCGACATGCAGACGGCCTGTCCATTAGAGATGACCATCCGTCGGGCAGGTGAAGGGATCGCGACTGCGCCTGACGGTATCTCTAGCAGATCCTTTCTTGTCCAGATGCTCCTCTCCAGCCAAACCGAAGGTGAAATAACGGCAATGCGTGCCTTTGTCTCGCCGGGAGTTGTAACCCATTGGCACAGCCATCCGCGAGGCCAGCTTCTCTTCGTCCTCGATGGCGTCGGGCTCGTCCAGCGAGCAGGCGACGATCCGGCCGAGGTTCGCGCTGGAGATGCCATCTGGTTTGCGCCCGACGAACGTCACTGGCATGGCGCAACACCCCTCAGCCCTTTCAGTTATTTGAGTGTCCAACCTGTGAAAGACGGAACCGCCGTCCGCTGGTTAGGTCCAGTCCAACAGGAGGAATTCAAGCAATGATTGCTATGCAGTACAGTTTCACCCTACCTGCCGACTACGATATGGCAATCATTGAGCGGCGCATTCGCGATAAAGGGCCATTGCTCGACGGATTTCCACGCCTTCGCTTCAAGGCCTATCTTTATGCGCGAAAGCAGGGTGTTGGCTTTACCAGTCGCGAAAATCTTTATGCGCCGTTCTATCTTTGGAATGAGCCTAAAGGCATCGACGGCTTTCTGTCCAGCCCCGGTTTTGCGGGCCTGGCTCGGGATTTCGGTTGGCCATCTATCCAGACATGGCTAGTATGGCATGCCCAAACCGCTTCTGACCTTACGGGCGTTCGATTTGCCACACGGGAGATCCGGCAAATTACGGCCTATTCCGATCTCGCTAGCCAGCGCGATGCGGCCACAGCCGAGGCGCAATCAGCAGTGCGGTCTGGCGCGCTCGCGGCCGTCGCAGCATTCGATCCGACGAATTGGCGACTAGAGCATTTTTGTCTTTGGTCGACAATGCCCGTCATAGCAGAAACAAGGCAAGTCTATTACGTCGGCCACATCTCGTTGCCTTAATGTAATAAATTGCCCTGTCCGATAAACGTCACGCACCTCCATAGGCCCAGTCGGCCCGAAGCTGCGATTTTGGCCAACTCAAAGAACGGATGGTGAACTCGTGATCACATAGTCTTATGGCGAACCTTGACCTTCCAAGGCGCGGTAGACAGTCATCCTGGAAATGTTCAGCTCACGAGCGACGGCAGCTTTCGTTGCACCAGCCGTGATCCGCCTGCGAATCTCGGCGTCATCGACATTCTTCTTCCTGCCCTTGTAGATGCCGTCGGCACTGTAAACTTATCGCCTTGAACGCAACATCTTGGCGCGAGGAATTAGTTCATGCGGCGTGAAGGCGCGCGATTTGGTGCCATGCTTGCATGGCTGCTGTTCGCAGTTCGCGATGGTGGACGGATGGGATATCGTGTCGGGGAACGTTAAAGAGGTTGGCGATGGGGTCATGGATGGAAACGAAACGCTGAAGATGTCGTGCTGACTTGAAGCGCTTCATGATCTTCTCGCGTCGTCGGACGGGCTGATGCGAGTTTTCTGCCCGATTGTTCAATCCTTTGTGAGAACGATGCTCAATGCCGGGCATGACCTCCCGCTTTGCTGCACCATAGGATCGTAGTTTGTCGGTAATCATCACACGCGGCGCACGGCCTTGGGCTTTCAGGAGCTTGGGCATCAAACGTTTTGCCGCCTTGGTATTGCGGCGGTTTTGCACCAGCACGTCGAGAACAAAGCCATCCTGATCAACGGCGCGCCAAAGCCAGTGTTTCCTTCCAACGATGGTGATGACAACCTCATCGAGATGCCATTTGTCCCCGAGCCTGCCGGTAGATCGTTTGCGGATATCATTGGCAAAGTGTCTACCGAATTTCTCAGCCCAGAGCCGCACGGTTTGATGAGAGACGATGACGCCACGCGCTGCCAGCAGATCTTCGACCATCCGCAGGCTAAGCGGAAACCGGAAATACAGCCAAACTGCATGGGCAATAACTTCAGCGGGAAATCGGTGGCGACGATAAAGTGGATCACGGCTAGATCTGGTCATGCAACCAGATCCCACATTTTGATCGATGTCCGGTTAACGTTACGATGCCCTTCATACCATGGCCAAAACGAAAGAAACCCGCCGGGGTGCGCAGTTCGAAGCCGAAGCTAAGTCCGAGGCGTGGCGGGTCTTATTGATGAGACATCTGGCCCATGCTCCTTAACAAAGCAATAAGTCGGATCGGAATAATTTTCCAAATGATGGTAGCGCGCGATCGCTCGATCCTCCACCAGTTTTTAAAGCCATCTTCGACTTCCGACCAATCAACGCGCTGCGTCCTCGAAGCCGCATGGCCATGCCTACAACCGGGGTATGGCTTCATCCCAGCAGTAAAATTGGCTTCGGCCGAAAGTCGGATGCTTACTTCTCTAAGCTGAAGGAACATGGGCATATTCCGTCAAAGCTGTGTCGCCGAGCAAAGGGCCAGGGTTCATATCCTATCAAGGCGGGCATTTCTGGATGGCATGGGGAACGGGAAAGCAGGAACACTGTTATTCACGTTCCCCTTCATGTCATTAGGCGCGATCGATTGCGTCAGCAAGTAACGAAACGATGTCATCGATCTGGCTCGTTTCAATCGTCAACGGTGGAGAGAGCGCGATGATGTCTCCGGTTACGCGGATCAAAACGCCGCGGTTGAAGCAGTCGACAAAGACGTCATAGGCACGCGTCCCGACGGAGGTTCCGCGTGGCGCGAGTTCGATCCCGGCAACAAGACCGATCGTTCGAATGTCGATGACGTTCATTCGCCCCTTTAAGGCGTGGATAGCGGTTTCCCAGTGCTGTGAAAGTTCCGCAGCACGCGTTAGGAGCCCTTCCTTTTGGTAGATTTCGAGCGTGGCGAGACCGGCGGCGCATGCAACGGGATGACCGGAATACGTGTAGCCATGGAATAGTTCGATTGCAGATTCCAGACCGTGCATGAGAGCGTCGTGAACCGCCGAACTGGTAAATACCGCTCCCATTGGAACGACACCGTTGGTAAGGCCCTTGGCTGTGGTGATGATATCGGGTGTTATGCCAAAATAGTCGACTGCAAATGGAGTACCCAAACGGCCAAAGCCGCTGATGACCTCGTCGAAGATCAACAATATGCCATGCTTGTCGGCTATGGCGCGAAGACGTTCGAGATAGCCTTTCGGAGGGAGCAGGACCCCGGTGGAGCCGGCAACAGGCTCTACGATTACGGCTGCTATGGTTTCGGCGCCGTGCAGCCCAACCAGGCGCTCCAGATCGTCCGCCAGATCGGCGCCGTGTTCAGGAAGACCGCCCTTCGTAAATGCGTTTTTGGCAAGGTCGTGGGTATGGCGAAGATGGTCTGTGCCGGGAAGGGTTGGGAATACACGACGGTTGTTGACGAGACCGCCAACGGAAATGCCGCCGAATCCGACGCCATGATAGCCGCGCTCCCGACCAATCACGCGCGTACGCGTTCCCTGTCCAATGGCGCGCTGATATGCAATTGCGATCTTCAGCGCCGTGTCGACGGATTCCGAGCCGGAGCCCGTATAGAAGATCTTGTCGAGCTTCTTGCCATCCTCGCCTGGCGCGACATCGGCAAGGCGCTCGGCGAATTGGAACGCGATAGGATGCCCCATCTGAAACGACGGCGCAAAATCGAGCGTCATCAGCTGGCGCTCAACGGCTTGGGCAATGGATTTCCGGCCGTGGCCAGCATTCACACACCATAGGCCGGCAGTGCCGTCCAGCACCTTGTTGCCGTCGACATCTTGATAATAAACACCCTCGGCCGAGGCGAGGAGGCGAGGGGCTTTCTTGAACTGCCTGTTCGCCGTAAAGGGCATCCAGTAGCTATCGAGATTAACGGTGTTGGCGATCGTCATTTTGAGTACTCCCTAGGCCATTGTTAGAGCTTGGTTCGTTCTGATTTCGGGTCATACATCGAGCGTATCGATGCGTCCGCCGCGAACCGCTGGCCTGCCACTTCGATTTCGTAGACCGACGCAAGGACCTGTTCCTCGGTTTCTCCCTTGCACGGCACGTAACCCATGCCGATTGCTCCTCCGAGGTGATGGCCGTAATTGCCGGATGTGATGATCGAGACGATTTCCCCATCGCGCACCAAGGCTTCGTTGTGGAAAAGCAAGGGTTCCGGATCACGCAGCTTGAACTGCAACATCCGGCGTTCAAGACCGGTCTCCCGCTTTTGGACCACGGCATCCCGACCTATGAAGTCACCCTTGTTAGTTTTGACGGCGAACCCGAGCCCTGCTTCCAGAACGTGGTCTTCGTCGGTGATGTCATGGCCAAAATGGCGGAAGCCCTTTTCGATACGGCAGGAGTCCAGAGCGTGTAACCCGCAAAGCTTCAGGCCAACTTCTTTCCCGGCGTCCTCAAGCGCTTCGAATACGTGCGCTGTCTGGTCACTCGACACGTACAATTCCCAGCCCAACTCGCCGACATACGTGACACGGTGCGCGCGGGCCAGGCCCATCCCGATCTCAATCTCCTGAGCTGTTCCAAACGGGAATGCGGCGTTGGAAAAGTCATTGGGGCTGACCCGGGTGATGACATCGCGAGCCTTCGGTCCCATCAGCACCAGAACGGATTCGGCCGCTGAGATATCTGTGACAACGACGAACTCCTCCGGCTGAATCTGCTTGCGAAACCAGGCAAGGTCGCGTTGCAGCGTGGCACCTGGAACGACCGCGAAGAAGGCGGTGTTCGAGAGGCGCGTAATTGTGAGGTCGCTCTCGATACCGCCGCGATTGTTCAGCATCTGCGTGTAGACGATACGGCCTGAAGGGACATCCATCTGGTTGGCGCAAACCCTTTGAAGGAACGCCAGGGCATCGCGACCTTCGATACGGATTTTGCCAAAGGAGGTCATGTCGAACAGACCGACGCCGTTTCTGATGGCAAGGTGCTCTTGCTTCTGGTTCTCGAACCAGTTCTGCCGTTTCCAGCTGTAACGGTACTCGCGCTCTTGCCCTTCGTTTGCGAACCAATTGGCGCGCTCCCAGCCGGCAACTTCGCCGAACACGGCACCTCGCGCCTTCAGATGCTCGTGCAATGGAGACCGACGAATTCCGCGGGATGTCGCAACCTGCCGATAGGGGAAATGATCTGCGTATAGGAGACCAAGTGTCTCCGTCACACGTTCCTTCAAGTAGGCGCGGTTCTTCTGGAATGGCTGGGCACGCCGGATGTCGACTTCCCAGAGATCGAACGGAGCTTCGCCGTCATTCATCCACTGGGCGAGTGCAAATCCTGCGCCACCCGACGACGAGATGCCGATGGAATTGTAACCGGCGGCAACCCAGTAGCCCTTCAATTCGGGCGCTTCGCCAAGATAATAACGGTCGTCCGGCGTGAAACTTTCCGGCCCGTTGAAGAAGGTGTGAATGCCGGCTGTTTCAAGCATCGGCATCCGGTTGACGGCCTTCTCCAGGATAGGCTCGAAGTGATCGAAATCTTCCGGCAGCTGGTCAAAGCAGAAATCTTCGCGAATACCATTCATGCCCCATGGCTTTGCCTTCGGCTCGAACGCGCCAAGCAGCATCTTGCCCGCGTCTTCCTTGTAGTAGGCACACTCGTCCGGCACGCGAAGAACGGGAAGCCGCGAGAGGTTTTCGATGGCTTCGGTGACGATGTAGAAATGCTCGCACGCGTGAAGAGGCAAGGTGACCCCGGAGCGGGCCGCAAGGTCACGGCCCCACATGCCACCGCAATTGACGACCAGGTCCGTCTCGATCGTCCCTTCATCTTCGCCCTGTGCCCATGACACGCCCGTAACGCGGCCATCCTTCTCATTGACCGCGGTTACCTTGACATTCTCGATGATTTTCGCGCCACGCTGACGTGCGCCCTTTGCCAGCGCCATGGCGATATTGGCGGGGTCGCATTGCCCGTCCAAGGGCAAATGCACCGCGCCGACGACGTCTGCGATGTTGAGGTGCGGATAGAGGTTCTTGACCTCCTCCGGCGAGATTTCATTCACATCGATGTCGAATGCCCTCGCCAGTGTCGCCTGACGGTAGATTTCTTCCTTACGCTCGTGTGTCAAGGCAACCGTGATCGAGCCATTCTGACGCATGCCGGTCGCAATGCCGGTCTCCTCTTCGAGCTTCACGTAAAGATCGGCCGAGTATTTAGCCAGGCGTGTCATGTTCTGCGAGGCGCGAAGCTGGCCGATGAGGCCGGCTGCGTGCCACGTCGTTCCCGATGTCAACTGCTTGCGTTCGAGCAGAATGATGTCGGTCCATCCCAGTTTCGCTAAGTGGTATGCCACCGAGCAACCGGAAATGCCGCCGCCGATAATGACGACGCGTGCCTTGGCAGGAAGGTTACTCATGCGCGAATTCTTTCGTTCTTAGGGTCCCAGAGCGGTTCGTCAGTATGGACGGTAGCCGCATGTCGTTGGCCAAAAATTTCAATTTCGAGTTTGGTGCCCGGTTCATGCAGCTCGGAGCGCAGCATGCCGAGGGCAATTGACTTGCCGACGCGGTGCCCATAGCCGCCCGATGTGGTTTCCCCGACGATCGTGTCGCCGAGCCAGATGGTGGACATGTAGGGCGCATCGAAATCGCCTGCATCGACAGTCAAAGTCGCAAACCGTTTTTTCACGCCCGCCTGCTTTTCGCCCGCCAATGCCGCCTTGCCGAGGAAGTTTTCCTTGTCCCACTTCACGAAACGGTCGAGACCGCCCTGCAGGATCGTGTAGTCGGTCGAAAGGTCACCCTTCCAGGTGCGATAGCCCTTTTCAAGCCGCAGCGAATCCAGTGCGAACATCCCGAACGGACGCAGCCCGAAACCCTTGCCTGCTTCCCAAATCGCATCGAATACGGATGGTGTATCCTCGACTCGGCTGTGGATTTCCCAGCCAAGCTCACCGGCGAACGATACGCGGATGATCCGGCAGGGGCGATCGGCGATCTCGGTTGTTTGATGTGTCAACCATCCCTTAGAGAGATCGCAGGCGGTGACGCACGCCAATATATCGCGCGAGGCCGGACCAGTCAGGATCTGGCACGAATACTGTTCCGTGACGTCGGTGATGGTGACATTCCCGTCTTTCGGCAGATGCTTCTCCAGCCATTCGCGGTCATGCCACTGGGCTACCGCTGCGGTGATGAGCACGAACTCGTCTTCGTCGTTCGCCATGATCGACATCTCGGTAACGATACGTCCCTTCTCGTCCGCGAAGTAGGCCAGACCAATGCGCCCGGGCTTCGGAACAAGACCCGTGGTCATGCTCAGAAGCCATTCGCGTGTGCCGGGGCCTTCGACCTTGAATCGCGAAAAGCCCGGAAGGTCGAGGATGCCTGCATGGTCACGAACAGCAAGGCATTCTTCACGAATGCGCTGCTGCCACGGTCCATCTCGGCTAAATGTCTCGGTTGAGTGTTCTGACGTGTCGTCGTCGGGCTGCGCGTACCAATTGGCTCGTTCCCAACCATTGTATGCGCCGAACTGGCCCCCGAGTGCCTGGATGCGATTATGGATTGGAGAAAGCTTCCTGTCGCGGCCTGCTGGCCACATGTGTTTTGGAAAATGAATGGCATATTCGTTGCCATAGACTTCCATAGCCTTGTCTACACAGTATTGCTGGTCAGTATAATGTGTGAATCGACGCGGATCGCAGGACCACATGTCCCATTCGGTCTGGCCTTCGGTGATCCATTCGGCGAGCACCTTTCCGGCACCACCGCCCTGTGCGATGCCGAAAGTGAAGACACATGCCTCGAACGCATTGGGTACACCTGGCATCGGCCCGATCAAAGGATTGCCGTCCGGAGTATAAGGGATAGGACCATTGATGATCTTGGATAGACCAGCGGTGCCAAGGATCGGAACACGTTCGACGGCATCATTCAGATACCATTCGAGGCGATCGAGGTCGTCTGGATAGAGCTGGAATGAAAAGTCCGCTGGCATCGGATCCTCGGCGGTATTCCAGTGTGCCCGGCAGTTACGCTCATATGGACCGAGATTCATCCCGGTCTTCTCTTGTCGCAGATAGTAGGAGCTATCGACATCGCGCAGAAGGGGCAGTTTGCCACCATTCTCCTTCGACCATGCAGCGAGTTCCGGGATTTCCTCGAAGAGGATGTATTGATGGCTCATCACCGCCATCGGAACGTTTCTGCCGAACATGCGGCCCACTTCCTGTGCGCGGTAACCTGCGGCATTGACGACGTAGTCACATCGGATGTCACCTTTCTCAGTCGAGATAACCCATTCCTCTTTGTCGCGGCTGACGGATGTCACAGGGCAAAAGCGGATGATCCTGGCACCCATGTCGCGGGCACCTTTGGCAAGCGCCTGGGTGAGCTGGGCAGGATCGATGTCTCCATCGTTCGGATCGTAAAGTGCGCCCTTGAGGTCGTGGGTTTCCAGGAAGGGATAGCGGCTCGTAATCTCGTCTACGCCAAGGACCTCAATGTCCATGCCCTGATAGCGTCCCATTCCCTTGACGCGTTGGAACTCCAACATTCGCTCATCTGTGTGCGCGAGCCGTAGCGAGCCGGTGACATGATAGTTCATCGGGTAGTCGACTTCGGCACCAAGCTTTTTGTACAGCTCGGTCGAGTAGCGTTGCATATTCATGAGCGACCAGGAGGACGAAAACGTCGGAACATTGCCGGCCGCGTGCCAGGTAGAGCCGGAGGTCAGCTCATTCTTTTCGAGCAGAACGCAATCCGTCCAGCCGGCTTTAGCAAGATGATAGAGGCCTGAGACGCCAACGACGCCACCACCAATGATGACAACGCGCGCTCTTGTTGGTACTTCAGACATTGTTTGTCTCCGGAATGACAAGGAGGCTGCCGCTAGCACCCCTCATTTTTTGTTATTTCTGGCAACCGATAAACTCGCGCATAGGCGTGTTGACTCGTCGGCCTACTTCTCTTTAGTGACTCGGCTGCGACTACAGAATCCGTTGAAGCTCGGGCAAAGCGTCGAACAGGTCGGCCACGAGTCCGTAATCGGCGACCTGGAAGATCGGCGCTTCCTCGTCCTTGTTGATTGCGACGATGACCCTCGAATCCTTCATGCCGGCGAGGTGCTGGATCGCACCGGAGATGCCGCAAGCGATGTAAAGCTGCGGTGCAACAACCTTGCCTGTCTGGCCAATCTGCAAGTCGTTCGGAGCATATCCTGCGTCCACCGCCGCGCGAGATGCGCCAACAGCCGCTCCCAACTTGTCAGCGACCGGGAAGACCACTTCCGAAAATTTCTCGGCGGATCCAAGCGCACGACCACCGGAAATGATAATTTTGGCCGATGAGAGCTCGGGACGATCCGAGGACGAAAGTGCATCGCCCACAAAGGTCGATAGCTCATGGTTTACCGAAGCATCTATTGTTTCGATTGGTGCGCCACCGGCTACCCCTGTAGGTTCGAAAGCCGCGGCCCTGACGGTAATGACGCGCTTGGTATCCGTTGCCTGAATCGTCTGGATTGCGTTTCCGGCGTAGATCGGGCGCCTGAACGTGTCAGGTGTCACAACCTCGATGATTTCGGACACTTGAGCCACATCGAGAAGTGCTGCGACCCTGGGCATGACGTTTTTGCCGACGGAGGTCGCCGCCATGATCAGTGTATCGTATGCTGGAGACAGACCAACAATGAGGTCGGCAAGTGGCTCGGCAAGATTGTTTGCGAAATGGGCCGCGTCGGCTATCACGACTCTTGCCACGCCTTCAAGGGCCGCAGCCGCAGTCGCTGCGCCCTTTGCATTGTGCCCGGCAACCAGAATGTGGACGACACTGCCAATCTTCCGAGCGGCTGTAAGGGCTTTTGCTGTCTGGTCCGACACTGATACGGTATCGTGATCTGCGATGAGTAATATTGTCATGGTCATCTCCCGACTATAGGACGCCAGCTTCAGTTCTGAGTTTTTCGACAAGTTCGGCGACCGACTTAACGTTGATGCCCGACTTGCGGCCCGCAGGCTCTTCTGTCTTCAACAGCTTGAGACGAGGCTCCGTCGAAACGCCCAACGCGGCAGGCGTTGTCTTGTCGAGTGGCATCTTCTTTGCTTTCATGATGTTCGGCAACGATGCGTAGCGCGGCTCGTTAAGCCGCAGATCGGTCGTGACAACAGCGGGGAGCTTGATGCGGATCGTCTGCAGACCGCCATCGACTTCGCGTGTGACGGTCGCCTTTTCTTCTGCAATCTCCAGCTTGGAAGCAAATGTGCCCTGAGCCCATCCAAGAAGGGCTGCCAACATCTGACCGGTCTGGTTGCAGTCATCGTCGATAGCCTGCTTGCCGACGATGATGAGACCAGGCTGTTCTGCCTCAGCGATCGATCTCAGTATTTTAGCGACGGCAAGCGGTTCGACCGGCGTATCCGTTTCGACGAGGATTGCACGATCTGCACCCATGGCCAGAGCAGTTCGCAGCGTTTCTTCCGCCTTTGCTGGACCGATCGATACGACAACAATTTCCTTCGCCAAGCCGGCTTCCCTCAAACGAAGGGCTTCCTCGACGGAGATTTCGTCGAACGGGTTCATAGACATCTTGACGTTCGCGAGCTCGACATCAGATCCATCGGGTTTGACCCGAATTTTGACGTTGTAGTCGATCACTCTTTTGACAGGGACAAGAATCTTCATGGTGGTCTCCGAGATCGAGCGCACTATTCTGCGTCAGGGTTCGGCTCGCTCCTGGCGGGCCTGAAGGGCGTTTGCCGTCAGCATCAATGCTGCTGCAACAATGATAAGAAGTGTGGCGACCGCTGTAATCGCCGGGCTGATTTGCTCTCTCAAGCCTGACCACATTTGCCGCGGAAGTGTTTTCTGCTCGGCGCCAGTCACAAAAAGAGCCACCACGACATCATCAAAAGAGGTGACGAATGCGAAGATCGCACCGGAAACGACACCCGGCATGATGATTGGGAGCATAACCCGGCGGAAAGCGGTCGTTGGTGCGGCTCCGAGACTGGCTGCGGCCCGCATAAGACGGTGGTCGAAGCCCTCGAGCGTTGCGGCCACGGTAATCATCACGAAAGGCGCACCGAGAGCAGTGTGCGAGAGGATCAATCCAGTCAGCGTGTTCAGCAGACCGATGTCTGCATAAAAGTAGAAAATACCGACAGCCGCGACGACGACCGGTATAACGATCGGCGAAATGATGATGGCCGACAGGGCCATCTTCCAGGGGCAGTCCGGTCGATTGAGGCCAATCGCGGCTAGGGTACCCAGGATAGTCGACAGCAAAGTTGCAAAGATCGCCACAATGACACTGTTGCGCGCTGCCAACTGCCAATCCGCCGAGGCAAACACGTCCTCGTACCAGCGAAGCGAAAAGCCGGGCATGGGATAAGTGAAAAAGGGCTCGGCATTGAATGACAACGGTATGATTGCGAGAATTGGTGCCATGAGGAAAAAAAGCACAAGCGCCGAGAAGAAACGCAGTAGCCAGCGTGCGCCGGTGGCCTTTGGAAGCGAGACTGCCATACTCATGCTTTTGCTCCCGTGCGCCGACCATAAGCGACAACGAGCGCCGTATAGAAACCAACGACGAGGCCAAGCAGCACAACTGCGAGTGCTGCTGCCATACCCCAGTTCGACGATTGATTGACGAAATAGGCAATGAAGTAGCTCAGCATCTGGTCTTTCGGACCCCCAACGAGGGCTGGCGTGATGTAGTAGCCAAGCGCCAGAATGAACACGAGGAGCGCTCCCGCTCCCACACCAGGTAATGTGAGCGGGAGATAAACGCGCAAGAAGGCCTTGTAGGGTGGTGCGCCGAGTGACGATGCGGCCCGCCAATATGTTCCGGGGATCCCTTTCATGACGGCGTGCACCGGAAGGACGACAAACGGCAAGAGGATGTGGGTCATCGCAATGAGGACGCCAGCGCGGTTATGGACAAGTTCCAATGGATTGGTGATCAGGCCAAGCGTTCGCAGAAGGGAATTTACCACCCCGTTGTTCTGCAGGAGTACCAGCCACGCGGTCGTTCGCACGAGCAGGGACGTCCAGAATGGCAGGAGAACCAGCATCATCAACCAGCGCGTAGTTTTGGGATCTGTAGAAGCCAGCATGTAGGCAAGTGGATAGCCAATCAGGACACAAAGGATAGTCACTGACAGACTTATAAGGACCGTCCGGATGATGACGTCGATATAGATCGCGTCCTGTGTTTCCATCACGATTGAACCGTCGGGTGCCTTCTTGAGATCGAGTGCTTTCAAAAGGTAGTAATCCGTAATCGCGGGCGAGCCATCCAGGATGGTTTGCCAGGTCGCGACCTGCCCCCATTTTTCGTTAATAGCGATCAGTCCCTGCTTGGTGTTAGCCGGATCGAGGTCACCAAGTTCCTTAACGGTACGAGTAACCAGTGTGCGAAATCCTGCGTCCAAATAGTTGAGGCGCTTTCCCAACTCGGCAATCCGATCACGCGGGGCTGCCTTTAGATCCGCGACAAATGCGCGGAAAGTTTCATCGGAGGGAAGCTCCCGACCATCCCATCGGGCCAGAAGCGGCGCACTTAAAGCCAGAACGTTTGGAACTTCCCGATTGTCCACGGCGCGGACCAGAAGAAGTCCGATCGGAAACAGGAAAGTCACCAAGAGAAACACGAGAAGCGGCGCAACGAGCCCCAGAGCCTTGAGGCTTCCGGCCCTACGCGACCTTTCGAGCCGCTTCTTCAATGCGAGGTTTGGGCCGGATGCGGTCTTTGTCACGACGGTCTCATTGTAGGGCATGTCATGTTTAGGCAGTGCCATCGATACTCTCGCCAACGAAAACGGACATTGAAAACTCGGCGGAGGGTTGCCCCTCCACCGAGAGGGTTGCCTTATTGAGCGAGCCAGGTGTTGAAGCGCGCTGTCAGTTCCTCGTCGTGGTCGGCCCAGAACTGAGCTGAGATCGAGAACGACGTCTTTGAATTGTCCGGAGCTGTCGGAAGGTTTGACATGACGGATGCATCAACGAACTTCGATGCCTCGAGGCTTGAAGGGCCATACGGCATGTACTTTGTCTGTTCGGCAAGGTTTTCAGGCTTGCTTGCGAAAGCAACGAACTTCTTTGCAAGTTCGAGCTTGGAGGTTCCCTTCGGGATCGCCCACATGTCCCAGTCGAGAGCCGCGCCATCCCAAACGATCTTGAAATTCTTTCCGCTGTTTTTCACGGCATCGTAGATGCGGCCGTTATATGCGGTGGTGATAGCCACTTCGCCGTCTGCAAGAAGCTGAGGCGGCTGAGCGCCGGCCCCCCACCAGACCTTTACGTACGGCTTGATCTGGTCGAGTTTCTTGAATGCGCGATCGACCCCTTCCTTGGTGGCGAGCACCTTGTAAACGTCGGCCGGTGCGACGCCGTCCGCGATCAAGGCAAGCTCGAGAGTCGACTTGGGGGATTTACGAAGGGAGCGTGCGCCCGGAAACCTCTTGACGTCCCAGATGTCTGCAACAGTTGTCGGGCCACCATTGGGGAATTTCGAAGCATCATAGGCAAAAATGTAGGCAAAGGCGACGTTGCCGACTGCGCACTCCAGAGCAGCGCCGGGTAAGAATTTGTCTTTCCCACCGAGGCTATTGTAATCAATGGGCTCTAGCCAGCCTTCGTCGCAACCTTGCAGCGCGTGACCTGGTTCGACGTCAACAACGTCCCAGCTCGTTGTACCGGTTTCGACCATGCCCTTGAGCTTCGCAGTTTCGCCGCTCCACTCATCGGTTACGATATTGACGCCGGACGCCTTCTTGAAAGGTTCGAAGTAGGCCTTTGCCTGGCTCTCTTGATACGCACCGCCCCAAGACGCGATCGTGAGGCTGTCTGCTGCATGGGCGAAAGTGGACGATCCCGACAGCAGGACTGCGTACATAGCTGCCGAGGTGAACTTGGACGTGATTTTGTTCTTCATTGTCATTCCCCTGATTGTTATCGTTCAGTCACTGGCCAAGAACGATCAATTTGAAATGCCCGCCCTTGGTTATTTCCAGACAGCAACTCGAAAAATTGCTGCGCTGAATTCTTGGCTACTGGAGAGCAGAGCAGTCGGCCTGGCTCCAGCCGATATTGACCTTTTTCCCTTTGGTCATTTCCGATGACTGCAATGATCCATTTGGAACCTTGACGACGATATCGTTGCTTCCGAGAGCCGACAGACGAACCCGGACGTGGTCGCCGAGATAGAACACCTCTTCGATGATGGCGGCTGCGACATTGTCGTTGTCACCCTTTGGATCGATGTGAATACGTTCTGGTCTAATCGATAGCGTCGTGCGGGCACCGGCACTCATGGAGCCTGACGCTCTTGCCCGAACCAACTGGTCTGCACCATCCAGATGAACGTGACATTCGGATCCATTGATCGATTGCACTCGTCCAGCTAGCGCGTTGTTGTCGCCGATAAACCGCGCGACGAAGGGATTGGATGGGTTCTCGTAAATGTTGGTTGGGGAACCAAGCTGTTGAACGATACCATCGTTGAAGATGGCAATTCGGTCGGACATCGTCAGCGCCTCGCCTTGGTCGTGAGTCACGTAAACGATGGATATGCCGAGCCGTTCATGCAGGTGTTTGATTTCAAGCTGCATATGCTCGCGCAGTTGCTTGTCGAGCGCCCCGAGGGGCTCATCCATGAGGACCAGAGACGGTTTGAAAACGAGTGCTCTTGCCAGCGCTATACGCTGTTGTTGACCGCCGGAAAGCTGAGCTGGTCGACGGTTTGCAAACTGGCCCATTTGAACCATGTCCAAGGCCGCCCGAACCTGTTCCTTCTGATCCACTTTCCCGACGCGCCGCATCTGGAGAGGAAACGCAACGTTCTCAGCGACCGTCATGTTTGGAAAAAGGGCGTAATTTTGAAAGACAACCCCGATATTGCGATGGTGCGGGGGTAGATTTTCGATGGGCCTGCCATCAAGAATGATCGCGCCTGAGGTAGGGGTCTCAAACCCTGCGAGCATCATGAGCGATGTTGTTTTGCCTGATCCCGATGGTCCCAGCATCGTCAGGAATTCGCCCTTTCGAATATCGAGGTTCAATCGTTTGACGACAATATTGACGCCGTCATAGGTCTTTTCAACGGCATCGAAGCGAACAATGTAAGTGTCGTTACTCTGGTTCATTTCTGCCTCGCTCGATAGCTCAGCGGCAGGGTGCAGGTCTTGACCGACAGGCACGGCTGTGCAAGCCGGACGGTGCCCCGTCGGGCGTTCCGTTCAGAAAATCTCATGTTCCCACTCCGGTCTGAGGGCCTGATTTTTTTTCCCTTGCTTGGGGGTCAGTGCCACAATCCATATAATTTGGACTAGAAAATTCATCTCATATAAAAAATGGTTTTACAAGTGTGAAAAAAATGGCTTGATTTTTCACCAATAAATATTCAGTATCACGCCAACATCAGAAAACTATTGAAAAACTGCGCTAGAAATTTCATGGAAGGCGATGACTCAACATTCAGAAATTGTCTGCGGCTCTGCCTGAGATGTAAATATTTCTGATTTTTTGCCGAGGAATCGCGATGCCCCCGAGAAGTTTGCGTAGAGCTGAAGCCTTGAATGCCGAAGAGGTGGCGCCTGAGGCAGCGATTGGCGGACAGATCAGGGAACTGCGAAAGGTTAAGGGGCTCACGCTGCAACAGGTTGCCGACGCTGCTGAGATATCCGTGGGATACCTCAGTCAGATAGAGCGCAATCAGACGAAGTTGCCGATCGGCGTCCTGAAAAAGATCAGCGGCACTCTCGGTGTGCACATGAGCTGGTTTTTTCATGCTGACGACATTCCGAGCCAGGAAAGGGACATAGTGGTGCGGTCACACAACCGCCGCCGCTTTACCTTTACCGGGATTGGCATTGAGGAAGAACTGCTCTCTCCCAATTTGAGCGGTCCGCTTGAGTTGCTCATGAGCACCATCGAGCCGGGCGCTGACAGCGGAGATTACAGCCACGATGGCGTTGAGGCAGGGCTCGTCGTTTCAGGACGGCTGGACTTATGGGTGTCAGGTACGTTTTTCCAGCTCGAAGAGGGTGACAGTTTTTCCTTCAAGAGCACGGAAATCCACCGTTGTGCGAATTCCGGTGACAAGCAGACGAAGGTCGTTTGGGTCATTACGCCGCCGCACTACTAGCGTCGCGGAAGGCCTGCCGACCAGTCGTTCGATCGGTCTAAATTCAGTTAAGGGCGCTTTCGTCACTTCGCTTTGCGGAGCGATGACGGCTACCTACTCAGTGGCAAAAAAAGGGGAATAACCATGCCATCAAACTTCATCCTGACGCTGAATTGCGTGGACAAGGTCGGAATCGTTGCGGCGGTGACGACAGAGCTGGCTGCTATTGGCGCGAACATTGCCGAAAGCAATCAGTATTGGGATAAGAATTCCAATCGGTTCTTTATGCGTTTAGCATTCACTACGTCGGACGAGAAGTCCCGCGACGATGTCGAGCGCGTCCTGAAATCGGTAACCGACCGATTCGAGATGAAAACCAAGCTTGTCGATGTCAGTCGCAAGCCGAAGATCATCATTATGGTTTCCAAATTCGACCACGCTATGCTCCATCTCCTGTATCAGATCCGAGTCGGATGGCTGAATGCCGAAGTTGTGGCAATCGCTTCCAATCATGAGGATAGCGCTGCAACCGCAAAACTTGAAGGCATTCCCTACCATTGCTGGAAGGTGACGAGGGAGAACAAGGCGGAGCAAGAAGAGCGGCTGATTACGCTTGCAAGCGAAATGGGCGCTGATCTGGTTATTCTCGCTCGTTACATGCAGGTGCTGTCTGACAACCTCTCGACACGGCTCTTCGGCAAGATCATCAATATCCACCATTCGTTCCTGCCTTCGTTCAAGGGTGCAAAGCCGTATCACCAGGCCTTTGACCGCGGTGTGAAGATTATTGGAGCGACCTCGCATTACGTCACACCGGATCTGGATGAGGGTCCGATTATCGAGCAAGAGACTGAACGGGTCACCCACGCGATGAGCGCAGAGGATTTCGTGGCGACCGGCCGTGACATCGAAAGCCGAGTACTGGCGCGCGCGGTGAAAATGCATCTGGAATGCCGCGTGATGCTGAACGGCCACAAAACCGTCGTCTTTGCGTAAGGATCGACCATGGACAAATTCTCAAAGGTGCTGTCTGGCAAGGTCGTTGCAGAAAACGTGCTGGAGCACGTCAAATCAGAAACAGTTCGTCTGGTTGCTCAAGGGATTAAGCCAGGCCTGGCCGTTGTTATCGTCGGGAACGATCCTGCGAGCCAGGTTTACGTGACATCCAAGGGAAAGAAGGCCGAAGAATGCGGCTTTCTTTCCATCAAGCATGAACTGGCGGAAAATACGAGTGAGGCTGAACTTCTTTCCCTCATCGCTTCTTTGAACGCCGACGAGGCTCTCCACGGAATTCTGGTTCAGTTGCCCCTGCCGAAACATATCAACGCCGAAAAAGTAGTACAGTCGATCTCGCCGGACAAGGACGTGGATGGCTTTCACTACGTGAATGCCGGCAAACTCGCAACCGGCTCGCTCGCCCAGGCTTTTGTTCCCTGCACACCAGCAGGATCAATGGTTCTTATCGAAAAAGTGTTGGGAACTGATCTTTCTGGTCTCAATGCCGTCGTGATTGGTCGATCAAATATCGTCGGGAAACCGATGGCCAATCTATTACTCGCCGCCAATGCCACGGTGACTATCGCTCATAGCAAGACCAAAGAACTTCCATCCGTCTGCCGCCGTGCTGACATTCTCGTCGTAGCGGTCGGGTGCCCGCGCATGGTCAACTCAGACTGGATCAAACCTGGCGCTCTCGTAGTTGATGTGGGCATCAACAGAATAGCTCCGGGCACGGACGTCGGTTCAACGTCGCGCCTTGTCGGGGACGTAGATTTCGATGATGTTCTCAACACCGTTGGGACGATAACTCCCGTGCCAGGGGGTGTCGGTCCGATGACCATCGCAATGCTCATGGCAAACACATTGAAGGCAGCGTGCCTCGCCAATGGGTTGCCCCAACCGGCTTTTTGAGCCCGGACAAAAATACCTTGGATCAGCGCAATGAGTGACGAAATAGAGCGCGAGAGTATGGAATTCGACGTGGTGATTGTGGGTGCGGGGCCTGCGGGGCTTTCGGCGGCCATTCGCCTCAAGCAGGTCAATCCTGATCTGACGGTTGTGGTGCTGGAAAAGGGCGCGGAAGTCGGCGCCCATATTCTCTCCGGGGCCGTGGTCGATCCGGTTGGTGTCGATAAGCTCCTGCCGGATTGGCGCAAGGAAGCCGATCATCCGTTCAAGACCGAAGTCACCGCTGACCACTTTCTGTTTCTCGGACCGGCTGGCTCCATGCGCCTGCCCAACGCGCTGATGCCGCCGCTGATGAACAATCACGGCAATTACATCGTCTCGCTCGGCAATGTCTGTCGCTGGCTGGCGGGCCATGCCGAGGCGCTCGGTGTCGAGATCTATCCGGGCTTTGCCGCAACCGAACTGCTTTATAATGAGGCTGGCGCAGTGATCGGTGTTGCCACCGGTGATATGGGCATCGAAAAGAACGGCGAACCCGGTTCCAGTTACACGCGCGGCATGGAATTGCTGGGCAAATATGTGCTGATCGGCGAAGGGGTGCGTGGCTCGCTTGCCAAGCAGCTGATCGCCAAATTCGATCTGTCCCGCGACAGCGATGTGCAGAAATTCGGCCTGGGCATCAAGGAACTGTGGCAGGTCAAGCCTGAGCACCATAAGCCCGGCCTGGTCCAACACTCGTTCGGCTGGCCGCTGGACATGAAAACCGGCGGTGGCTCCTTCCTCTATCATCTGGAGGACAATCAGGTCGCGGTCGGCTTTGTCGTCCATCTGAACTATAAGAACCCCTATCTCTATCCGTTTGAAGAATTCCAGCGCTTCAAGACCCATCCGGCGATCCGTGAAACCTTCGAGGGTGCCAAGCGGATTTCCTATGGAGCGCGGGCGATTACCGAAGGCGGCTATCAATCGGTGCCGAAATTGTCCTTCCCCGGTGGAGCGCTGCTGGGCTGTTCGGCGGGCATGGTCAATGTGCCGCGCATCAAGGGCAGCCATAATGCTGTTCTCTCAGGCATGATGGCGGCGGAAAAGATTGCCGAGGCAATTGCCGCAGGCCGCGCCAATGATGAGCCGGTCGAGATCGAAAACAGCTGGCGTGGCAGCGAAATCGGCACGGATTTGCGGCGGGTGCGAAACGTCAAGCCGCTATGGTCGAAACTCGGCACGGTGCTCGGCGTGGCACTTGGCGGGCTGGACATGTGGACCAACCAGCTTCTCGGCTTGTCCGTATTCGGCACGCTGAAGCATGGCAAGACCGATGCCCAGAGCCTTGAACCGGCTGCAAAGCATAAGAAGATCGATTATCCCAAGCCGGATGGTGTGCTGACCTTCGACCGCCTGTCCTCGGTATTTCTGTCCAACACCAATCACGAGGAAGACCAGCCGGTTCATCTCAAGGTCAAGGACATGGCCCTGCAGAAGAGTTCCGAGCTTGGCGTCTATGCCGGTCCGTCCAGCCGCTACTGTCCCGCCGGGGTTTATGAATGGGTGGAGAAGGAGGGCGAGCCGAGCTTCGTCATCAACGCCCAGAACTGCGTCCACTGCAAGACCTGCGACATCAAGGACCCGAACCAGAACATCACCTGGGTGCCGCCACAAGGAGGCGAAGGACCGGTTTATCCGAACATGTAATACCAAGTCTCGACGGAAAGAGTTGGGAAACGGAACAGTTAGACAAAGCTCAAGCTGGTTCAACTCCCTCCGACGTTGCCCACAGGACGAGAATGTATAAATCCGCAATCTATGCGAGTTTCTGGGCTCGGAATGTTGCGACAGATGCTAAGACGTGATCAGCCTGAGAGCTTGCTCTACGGACCGTGATAATCAATGAAAGGCTGATAGTTCTGTTGCTTCTCTGTTTCCCGCGCGACTTTGCGCGTCGGAAACGCAATGGATCGAGCCTACTCGCCTGTCTTCAGGGCATTCAGCCATTTGCTGAAAAGCTGACACACGTCACGCCGCTCGCTTTTGGCGGGAATAACCAGATAGAATGCTTCCTGAGGATGGTACTCGGCTCCAAACAACGCCGCCAGCCTGCCTTCGCGCACGAGGTCTCCGGTGTTTGATTCCCACCCCAGCATGACACCCTGACCGGAGAGCGCGGCCTGTGTGGCCTGCACATAATTGGTGAAATTGCGTCCCAGAGTCTTGTTGTCCGGTAGTCCTAAACGATCTAGATAATCTTTCCACGTCAGCCAAGTCGTGTCGGCGTTCACGACGTGAAGCAGTGTCGCATGGTTAAGATCGTCCAGCGACCTGATGCTATCCCGCAGGAGGGGGCTGAACACGGGCGTAACCTTCTCGTCGAAAAGCTTGACCGTGTGACCGTCGTTCCATCCGCCGGAACCATAGCGAATGACGAGATCGACACCGGGAAGCACTTCGGCACTTCCTGCCGTCGTCAGCACATTCACCGCGATGTCGGGATGATCCGCATAGAAGCTGGCAAGGCGCGGCATCAGCCAATAGGTTGCCGTTCCGACAGTGCATGCGACCGTAACCGAGTTATCGGATGACAGATACAAAGCTCTGGCTCGTTCCATCGCGTCCGTTATCCTGCCAAGCCCTTCCGACACGCCAACCCTGAGGATTTCGCCAGCGGGTGTCAGTGTGATTGGCCGCGTCGTCCGATCGAAAAGCCTTACGCCAACGAAGTCTTCAAGTATTTTCAGGGCCTGACTCACCGCTGGCTGGGTGACATTCAGGTCATTGGCAGCGCGTTGAGTGCTTCCCGTACGGGTCACAGCCTCGAACACGGCGAACAATCGCAGCGGAGGTAGCAGTGGCATCATTTTTCTATAATCTCACCTTATACTATCGTAAGAATTTACAGCATTCCAAATAAGATATTTGCCTCGTATCCTTGATGTCGAAGCCAGTCATGCCTCGAAAAGATGTATAAGTCCGGGATGGTCGTCATGAACACACATTTTATGCCCGCCACTATGGTTGAGCTAGGAGAGAACGGGCTTCGGTTCGTCCAGGACGACGGCAAGACCAGCTATTTCAATTATTATTGGCTTCGCGACAATTGTCCGACCTCGTTCGACACGGCAACGCGCGAGCGCCATTACGACATCTTTCACCTTGAAAACGCGCCGAAGCCGGAATCGGCTGCCGTGGAAGGCGATGCGCTGGTAGTGAAATGGCAGGGCGAGAACCATACGTCGCGTTATCCAATTTCGATGCTTATGCGTTATGCCGATGGCAAACGTCGCGTTGATCCGGCCGACCTGCCGAGGAAGGCATGGTACAGCGACCACTATCCGACGATTGCGCGCTTCTCTCAGCCCGAGTTGGTCAAGGATCCTGCCAAGGTTGCCGAATGGATCAAGGCGATGATCACCGATGGCCTGACGATTGTCACGGACATGCCGGACGGCAATGAAGGATTGACCGAGACGGTGCAGCTGATGGGGCATGTGCGTCCTACATTCTTCGGCGACTATTTCGACGTCAAGACGCACATCAACCCCACGAACACAGCGTACACGGCCAAGGCTCTGGAACTGCACACCGATACGCCGGCGGAGGAATTCGCGCCAGGTATCCAGTTCCTCCATTGCCGGGCGAACTCTGTGCAGGGTGGTCTCAGCATCTATTCGGACGGCGTCGCGGTCGCCAATGATTTCCGCACGCTTGATCCGGAAGGATTCCGGCTGCTGTCGGAGACCGAGATTCCCTTCTATTGTGAGCATGACACGTACGATATGCGTTCGCGCCAGCGGGTGATCGAACTCGACCAGCATGGCGACGTTTCCGGCCTGACGATCAGCCAGCACATGGCCGACATGTTCGATTTGCCTCAGGAATTCCTCGATGATTATTATCCGGCGTTCTGCCGGTTTGGAAAAATGCTTCAGGACGACAAGTACATGATGCGCTTTCTGATGAAGGCGGGTGAATGCATGGTCTTCGACAATCACCGCATCGTTCATGGTCGTCTTGCCTATTCGGCTATCAGTGGCGACCGTTATCTGCGTGGATGTTATGCCGACCGTGCGGAAATGCGCTCCACCTATCGCGCCCTCGTCAGCGATGGGAGATTCAAGTCATGACTTTGGCAGCGCTTGAGAACGATATCACTGAACAGATCGAGATCGCTGCTCTGAGGAAGGACTTAGCCGCCGCTTTCCGCATTTGTCACAGGTTCGGCTGGAGCGAATCCGTCGGCAACCACTTCAGCGCCGCCGCGTCCCCCAGCGGTCGAAGGTTCTTGCTCAATCCGCGCTGGCAGCATTTCGCCACCATCAAGGCCAGCGATCTTCTGCTTCTGGACGCAGACGATCCGAACGTAATGCATGGTCCAAACGCGCCCGATCCGTCGGCCTGGACGGTCCATGGCACGTTGCATCGCATGCTACCGGAGGCCCGCGTGGTCCTACACTGCCATTCGCCCTATGCGGTGGCGCTTTCATGCCTCAAGGATCCAACGATGATGCCGCTCGACAACAACACGGCGCGCTTTTTCGGAAGGATCGGCTATGACCTCGAGTTTGGAGGCATTGCCGATGCAGAAGAGGAGGGGGTTCGCCTTGCGCAGATGATGAGGGGCAAGTCTGTCCTTGTCATGGGCAATCACGGCGTTTCCATTGCTGGTCCAACCGTGGCAGACTCTTTCGAGGATCTCTATTTCTTCGAGAAAGCCGCCCAGACAGTCATTTTGGCGCTTTCCTCCGGAAAGCCACTCGCGGTCCTGTCAGACGAAGTGGCCGAAGCAACAACGAAGGGATGGATTCCCTACCGGGGAATGGCCGAACGTCACTTCGACTATCTGAAGTCGGAATTGGACAAAAGCGACCCATGCTACAGGGAATGACGGTGTTGTCACGTTAAGGTTCCCATGCCGAGAATGAGTTGAGGATCTCGGATTTTCAGGGGATGCAAGCCGCAATTTTCCATGCGTCGAAAGCTTCGAGGTGATGGTAGCGAATTGTTTGTGCGGCTCGGCGGCGGGATGGAACTGAAAAGCAATTGCGGGTAGCGGAGTGCATGGAGACGAACCGTTGCAATGCTCCCGGCGATCGGTGGCCCGGCATGGTTCGTTCCCTTTTCGAAACGGCAGGTGGTTGTTTTCGGCCCGATTGTTGAGGCCGCTGGTGTGAGTTCACGCTGAAGCGCGACCTGCGTGGCTTTCAAGCTAGCTGGCATGTCGCATCTGCGCGAGTAGTTTCTTGCGGAAGACCTCAGCCGGTGTTCGGTAGCCAAGGCATTTACGCGGCGTCTGATTGAGTTGATTGCAGATCTTGATCAGATCGGCATCGGCTACGGACAAGGGGTCGACGTCCCTGGAAAGCCATTTCCGCGCTCGCCTGTTGGTGTTTTCGACCGTTCCCTTCTGCCAGGGCGACTGAGGGTCACAAAACCATGTTTGCGTTCCTATGCCTGCCTGAAGGTACGGCCAGTCGGTGAACTCGGTGCCTCGGTCGAATGTCATCGATCGACGGGCGAGGCGAGGGAGGCTCTTCAGCGCCTGGATGATGCCATCCATGACCGGGCGAGACTGGCGATCATTGTTACGCAACAAGATCGTAAAGCGGCTCACCCGCTCAACGAGCGATGTCACATTGGCCTTGCCGAACTTCTTGCGGAACTGGATCAGATCGCATTCCCAATGCCCGAACTGCTTGCGGTCAGCAACGACATCCGGCCGGTGCAGAATGTTGAGTTCCGGGCCAAACCTTTGACCATGCTTGCGTCTTGCATGTCGTGGTCGTCGCCTGGCCCGATGCTCCGGCAAGTGACGCCACAGTTTGATGGCATGACCATCAGCCGAGTATGCGAACTTGTAGATTGTCTCGTGGCTGACAAAGATCGGATGGTGTTCCAGTCGCATGCGACCGGCGATCTGCTGGGGCGACCAGCCATGCATGATCCGGTCGATCACGGACTGCCTCACATTCGAGAAGCGCGCCAGCTTCCTCAGCTTGGCCCGCCGTTCGCACGCCATGTCATGCGCCGTGACGCAGTAATAGCCATTGAGGTCCGGGACCACCTCATCGATGAACGTATTCCGTTTGATTTCACGAAAGATCGTCGAGCGATGGCGACCGAGTGTCTCGGCGATCATCTCAATACTCTGGCCCGCCATACGCCAGCGAGCGATCTTACGGCGTTCGTCCAAGTCGATATGGGAGTAGGTGCGTTTCATTGCGCTTTCCTTGCAAGGGGTAAATCGTTGTTATCTATTGCAAGTCGCACTTCATCCTTGAACCCACCTGGCTACATCGCAAATATTGATAAGCATAATTATGGAACTTATTTTGGCGCTTATTATGGGAGTATGTGCAATGGGAATCTCCGTAGCGATCGCCGAACACAAAACAACCTTCGCATGCATCCGGGAACTATCACTCTGATACCAGATCCGCCCCAAACCACTTCAAGCTTAGCGCTTTCAGCGTGCCGTCAACCTTTAGAGATTTGATCGCAGCGTTGAGTTGCCCAGTTAGTTCCTTGTCCTGCTTTCGCAATCCGATCCCGACACCGGGCCCAAACACACCACCAGAAATTTGTGGGCCATAAAGGGTCATTGCGTCGCCCTCTTTAGTTTCCAGAAAACTCTTCCAGACCGAGTAATCCGCCAATCCCGCATCGATCCGCCCGGCAATCAGGTCAAGATTGAGGCTATCCTGCTTATCATAGGTGCGGACATCGACGGCCTCCCCCAGATAGTCGCGGACAAAGGCTTCGGCATTTGTAGAGCCCTGGACCCCTATGATTTTCCCTTGAAGATTGGCCTCCAGGACCTTCAAAGACTGGCTATCTTTCACTCCCATGGATGAGAGTGAAAGACGTGCCGTGCCGTCCATCTCTGGAAGCTTAAGCGCCTTTGCGACGACAAAATAGTTGGAGGTAAGGGCATAAGGCTCCGAAAACCCGATGACGGCTTTTCGCTTATCAGTGATCGACATGCCGGCCATGATTGCATCGACTTTGCCAACCGTCAGCGCGGGAATGATGCCGTCCCATGCTTGTGTGACAAACTCGCATCTGAGTTTGGCGCGCTCGCAGATCGCCTTGCCGGCATCGACATCAAATCCTATGGCATTTCCGGATGGATCAACTGCGTTCCAGGGCGGAAACGCGCCTTCGGTAGCAATCTTGATCAGTCGCGGTTCAACAGCCACAGCCGGTCCGACGATCGCAAAGATAGAAAGCAATATGAGTGGCAATCTAAATATATTCATTGTTTGTTCCCTTTTTTGTCGGTTCAGAGATAGCGTCGAGGGACGTGGTCCCGTAGATCGGCATAGAGGCCGACAGCATCTGTGCCCCAGATGGCGCAGACTTCGTCGTGAGTGATCATCTCCGGTCCCTGTCGACCGAGAAGGATGACCTCGTCTCCCGTTCTGGCGTTCGGGATACCGGTCAGATCAATGCGAATATGTTCAAGATGCGCCGGCGCCAACAGCCGAGCGCGCCTGCCTTGAACCAGACCAACAGCGCCTTCCGGAATATGCCGGGGCAAACCGTCTCCCCAGCCCATACCAATAACGCCGAGGGTCATATCTGTCTTGTAACCTGGGATTTCCGGCACTGGCCCAAGGGATGGGTCGAGGCGCTTGACACAAACGAGGCTCGTGGAAATAGCTTTAAGGGCCGGACGCAACTCGACTGCGCGCGCGAGCGTTGAAGAGCCGCCGATCCCCACGAACAGCGCTCCTGGATCAACGGCGTCGAAGTCCATGTCAGGATGGTTCAAGACACCGTCAGTACTTGACATCATCACAACCGGCGGACGGATTCCCAGATTATCAAGATCAGTGATAATGCCGACCAAGCGTTCATGTTGCGCGTCGGCGTCGGTGGGTTGCACCGTCGGGAGCTCACTCATGTGAGCGTAGATACCCTCAACTCGGACAGTGGGATCTGCCATTGCCACGGCGACCAGCTTCCTGGCACCCGCAGGTGTGACCCCGGCCCGAAAAAACCCGAGATCCAGTTTGATGAACACTCGCAAGGTGTTGACGACAGCAGACCATTGTTGGAGTTCATCGAGGCTCGATACACTGACGATGAGATCAAGGCTTTCCACCATGGCGGCCCCCACAGGTGTGACGCCGGGATATAGAAGGATCGGGTTCGAGACCCCCGCGCGCCGGATGGCTAAAGCATCCAGCAAGGAGGCAACTGCGAAGCCATCAATGTTCTCACAGGCTAGGGCCGAAGCGACCGGACCGGCGCCACAGCCATAGGCATTGCGTTTCAGGCAGGCAAAAACCTTGACATGGGCGGACAAATGTCCGCGCAGCTGACGATAATTATGCCGGATTGCGCCGAGATCAATATCATACCAGCTGCCGCGCAAAGCGGCCTCGCTCACCCCATAAAGTGGATCATTCGATGCAGGGAACATGCGACCGCTCATTGTGACGCCCTTTCTTTCGTCGAGAGTGGGGGTGTAACGTTGGTCAGTGCTTTGTATTCATTCACCTCAGAACTACGCTTTTCCTGGTTGGCCAGATGTCGCTCCAGGCAAGCAAAGATATGAACAAGAACCAGGGTCAGTCCAAGGTAGACTAGGGCCGCCGACACAAAGACTTCGTATGGCGAAAAGGTTTGGGCGACGAGCTTTCGGGCCGTTCCGGTCAACTCCATGAGCGTGATCGTGCTGGCGAGAGAACTTGCCTTCAGCATCAGAACGACCTCATTTCCATAAGCGGGGAAGGATAGACGCAAGGCATTGGGAAAAATGATCCGCCTCATGCGCAACAGGGCCGGCATGCCGAGCGCCTTTGCCGCTTCCACTTCTCCTTTCGGAACAGCACGAATTCCACCCGCCAAGATTTCGGTCGCGTAGGCCGCGTGGTTGAGTGAAAAGGCGATAAGGGCGCAGCCATAGGGGTCGCGCAAGACAATCCAGGCCGGGCTCGCTCGAAGCCAGCCGATCTGGCTCGCACCATAGTAAATCAGGAAAAGCTGGACCAGCAGTGGCGTGCCCCGAAACAGGAAAGTGTAGAACTGAACGGGCGCGGAGACGACCAATGACGGAGATGCACGCAGTAAGGACAAGGGCACCGCAATCAGAAATCCGGCCACAACGGCCGTGACCGTCAATTCTGCTGTCAGCAATGCGCCACCAAGCAGATGCGGCAGAACCTCAAGGATGAGAGTGATGTTCATGATGATTTCCTATCGGTCCAGACCACGGCTTGCTCGCCGCTCGAGCAGCGTCAAAACCACCAAAGATACTGAGGTGAACAGCAGATAGAGGCAGGCGGCAACCAGATAGAACCTGAGAGGATCGTGGGTCACTCCAGCCGCGACACCAGTCTTGCGCATGAGATCTTCCAGCCCGACCACGGAAATGAGAGCCGTGTCCTTGAGCAAGGTGAGCCAGAGATTGCCAAGACCCGGCAAGGCGTAGCGCCACATCTGCGGCAGGACGATCAAATGCCAGAGAGCAAAGCGAGACAGTCCAAGGGCGCAAGCGGCCTCGATTTGTCCCCGTGGCACTGCCAGGATTGCGGCCCTGAAGACTTCAGTCGCATAGGCACCGAACACGATGGTCAGGGCAAACACGCCGGCTGCAAACGCATTGACCTCGACATAGCGCCCGAACATCGCCGTCAGGGCAACAGTTCCCCCGAAATACAAGATGAGAATGATCAGGAGTTCCGGAATGCCCCTGATGATTGTCGTGTAGGCTTGCGCCAGACGACGAAGCAGCGGCAAGCGGCTGCACTTTGCTGCTGCCCCGGACAGGCCGACAAAGATCCCCACAGGGAGGGTTGTTAATGCTGTCTGAAGCGTCGTGGCGGCACCTGCCGCGATTTGCGCTCCAAACCCTTGCAGGCCAAGCTCTTGCAGAGATATCATCGGGTGGTCCTCCCGAACTGCGCGGATAGGAATTGGCGCAACCGCGGCGACACCGGTCGTTCGAATATGGCTTCAGGCGCCCCTTCCTCTTCGATCCGCCCCTGATGGAGGAAGAGAATGCGGTTGGAGACCTGACGCGCAAACGCGAGTTCATGGGTGACGATCAGCATGGTTCGCCCTTCATCGGCAAGCAACCGAATGACATTCAGAACCTCGCCAACCAGTTCGGGATCGAGAGCCGATGTCGGCTCGTCGAACAGGAGAATGTCGGGCTCCATCGCCAACGCCCGGGCGATGGCGACCCGCTGCTGTTGACCACCGGACAGATGCACAGGATAGGCATGGCGCTTATCCGCCAGGCCAACTTTCGACAGGAGGTCTTCAGCCCGAGCACATGCCATTTCTTTCGGGATCTTGCGCACGTAAACCGGCGCCTCGATCAGGTTTTCAAGAACTGTCTTATGAGACCAGAGATTGAAGGTCTGGAACACCATACCAAGGCCGGCACGCAGGACATTGATTTCCGACTGGGCAGCCCGTCCCCGGCGCAGGTGAATATGCTGGCCGCCAATCCAGATGTCGCCACTGCTCGGTTCCTCGAGAAAATTGAGGCATCTGAGCAAGGTGCTTTTTCCTGATCCGCTGGATCCAAGGATTGAAATCACCTCACCGCGCGAAGCACTCAACGAGATCCCCTTTAGCACCTCGAGCGGACCGAACTGCTTTTTCAGATCCTTGACGCGCAATGCTGTCTGATCAGAGGGATGTGGCAGTTGCAGACGGGATGAAACGGCTTCGAATTCCATGATGACATCCTTGCGAAAGATATCACCATGATTGCCCGCTCATTTGCGTGGCGCTTGCAGGAAATTGATCTGGCAACGGGATCTGATCAGGAAATTACCGGAACGCCCTGTCGGACCATGTGGCACGATAGTCGAGCGGCGTTGTTCCGACTTCTTTTCTGAAGACATTGGCAAAGTGGCTTGCGCTCGAGAAACCACAGGACAGGGCAATCTCGGTGATCGAGAGAGATGTGTCGCGCAAGTGTTGTTTCGCACGCTCTATTCTGCGCTGAATGATATATCGATAGGGTGGCAAGCCGAAGGTCTGCTTGAAGGCCCGGCAAAGATGAGGAATGCTGAGCCCGGCCAGGTCTGCCAACTGCTGGAGAGACAGGCCATCGTCCAGCTCATCGTCGATCTTCTGGGCCACGCGGTTGAGGGTGGCAGATGAGAGCCCACCCTGGCGCCGCGCGGGTAGACTGCTTTGCCTTCGCATCAATTGCGTGAAGATCGTCGCGACATAGCTTTCGACAAGAAGATTGCTCAGTGGACTCTCCTCCCGAATTTCCGAGCCGATCCCGCGCATTGCATACATGACAATCGGATCTTCAAAGCCAAGATCGGGCGAAAGGGAAAGGCAGGACACGGTTCGTGACGGCACAGATGCAAACAGACCCGTCAGCTTTGCGGGATCGACGCCGAGAGACAGATAGGCGGCATTGGACGCCCCCGTTTCCCAGCCCCGCCAGATACTGCCAGCTGGAACGAAGAGGATTGCACCCGGTTTTCGGCGCACGAAACCAGCTCTACGATTGTCCAGAAAATGCTCGCCCCGCTCCGAATGTCCGTGAAGATTGAGAAGAACAAGATGCCGGTCAGCGATAAACACTGTCTCTTCCCGGTCAAGACCCGTCCTGCGCACCAGATCGGCGCGCATATGGTGCCAGGATTTCGACTGGTGTGATAAGGTTCGGCAAGGTCCGCGTTTGAAGGTCGGGTGCAAATCAGACGCCATCATGCGCCTCGGCCCCATTCATCAATGGCAACGATATCGCCCAGGCGCGTGCCACATTCACATGCTGCGGCGATGATGGATGGGATGCTGACTTCTGGCGCTCATGGGCAACCAGTTCGGCATGTCGCAGATCATAATGCTGAACGGCTTGCTGTCCCATCGGTTGCTCCCCATCAAGAGAGTTTGTCGCGGTCCGTCCCCGCGATAGACTCACTTAACCTCCGAATGATCGGGGAGTTGGAAACTGTCCGTGACAGCCCTGTGGCCTTTAGTTCCGGGGAACCTGGACATACGCCACAGGCTCCCCGACCCGAAAGGTCAGAGAGTTCGATGCTGAATCGACCAGCATCAGTCGCACGGAGGGGTTTCCACGCCCCAAGGCAGCACGTACTGCCTCACGTCACAGGATAAATGAGATGACAGCGCTTCGCCAGTCTGCGCTGGCGAAAAACACATCGGAACTTCGCATCAGTGGCTTTTGCGCTGAACCGGCAGGCTTGCCAGAGCGCTCACGCTCAATACGACAAGGCCTGAAAACATCAAAAACATGGTTGAGGGTTCGAGATCATCCGATGTCAGAGAGATTATCGCAACCAGAAGCAGGCTCACGGCAACGGCGATGGAATGGATGGTGCCTTTGGCCCGGCCGAGCTTCGTCTTGCGCAACGCAAGCCTGCAGCGCCACCTCGACGGACACCCTGCCAAGATTATAGAAGGCCCCCAGCATGGCGAAGACGAGCAGGTTCCAGGAAAAAGCAACAAAGGCCGTGGCTGCAAACAGGCTGGCCATGACGACAAGGACGATCAGATGCAAGCTGGAGAGCTTGATGAACCGCATCATCGGGATCAGCATGAGAACCCCGAGGATAGAACCGGCTGACCATGCACTTTCCAGATGCCCAAAATCCATGGCCCGTCCCAGATGTTCCTCCCACACAAAACTGGGTCCAACCACGCTCACCAACATACCGCCGGCGTTCAAAAGGGCATAGATGACGGCAAGCCGCAGCAAGGCGTCATTAAGTACCAATGATATGTCTCTCGATACGACCTCTCGCCACGGAGTTTGCCTTTCATTGTGCATCAGGCCAACGCAGGCAGCCGAAAGGCAAAAGCATCCAGCAATGGCGAACAATGCGGCCCGAGGGGAGCACGCCTGCAGCAGGAAACCGATGATGGCTGCGGAAGCGAGGCTTCCAATCTGCAGTATGACGAACACAATCGAATTGATTCTTGCCAGCGATTGGTCGGCTCTCAACGATGGAATCATAGACTGTGTCGCCGTGAGGGACAGCCTGTCGCAGCCCGAGAACACAATGGTCGACAACCACAGCATCCAAGGCAGATCAGCGACCATAATCATGGCTGCAATCAGCAGTGCAGCAAACAGTCGGGTGATGTCGGCGATCATTGACAGGTTGCGGCGATCATATCGGTCGGACAGCCATCCGGCGATCGGACTTGTCACAAGCTCTGTCAAGCTGGAGACAGCAAAAAACACCGCAACGGATGTGGTGCCGTGACCCGAGGCAACGAGAAGCCACGAGCACGCGAAATTATAGCTGTTGCGGCCGAAGGACATAAAGAAAATTGCGACGAGAAAACAGATTTGAGACGCCCGTCCCGTGTCTGCTGCAAGGCATCGTCGAAACATCGGGCACCTTCATCGATGGTCAAAGGCCATGATGGAGGGATCACATGTCGCACGCTTTCATAATCGTGCCTAGATATCATGATCGTGCCATAAACAAGCGGAAAGGCTTCAACTGCGCCATCCGCGACGATATTCCAGCGGGCTGACGCCGAAGGTGCGCCGGAAGGCATAGGTGAAGTGGCTCGAACTTGCAAAACCGCATTCCAAAGCAATCTCTGTGGCCGAGAGTTCAGTGCCGTTCAACAGTGCAAGGGCCTGTTTCAGTCTGTATTCAGCCAGATAGCTATGCGGTGTTTTCCCGGTCGACTGTTTGAAGGCGCGAAAGAAGTGGCGCCGGCTGACGCCTGCCACTGTGGCCATTTCCAGAAGGGTGGGAGGCTTTGTAAGCCGCTCCTCGATAAATGCCAGAACACGTTTCAGATCAAAGGAAGACAGTCCGCCCTTGGTGGGCTTCAATCCCGCACCATTTATCCGCAGGATCTGCACAAAAAGCTGGATGATCTGGCTCTCGACCATCACGAGGCTGATCGGATCCGGGTTTTTCAGCTCCGCTGATATCCGGTGCAGGCAGGCTTCGACAGTGTTGTCGCGAAAGCCGATCGCAGGTTTTAATCCAGGGACCCAATGCGAGCCGATTGTCTGCTCAATAAAACCAGTGTTGATGGAAACGAACAAGTAGGATCCAGCCGCGTCGCCCTCGTCCCAGCCTCTCCATTCGTGATGGGCCGGAATGAAAATCACCGATCCTGGTCGGCGCGGTGTGAAGGCGACCGGGCGCCCCTCGACAAAATCCTCGCCGATGCGCGCCTCGCCGTGCAGGTTGATCAGCAAGCAGTGATGCTTCAATGCAACTTTCGTTTCCTGCCGCTTGAAACCCGTTCTTCTGACAAGGTCGGCGCGAACAATGCCCCAATCGACATACTGATGAACCAGCTTTCGGTGGTCGCAACGACGGGCCTCATCTGGGCGAAAATCACAGGTCTTCGTCAAACAGGGCAATCCTCCCACATGAAAAACCGCCAATCATCACTTTTATAGGTCGATTCAGGCGTCCTGAACAACCGCCGCGGATCCACGCTGGTCCGATCATGGCACTTTCATGACAAAACGGCATGCCGATGAAAGCACAGCGTGAAATACCGACTTAGGACGAGTTGACGCCGCCCATATTCCGTCACCCTCCGGCATTTATCTCTTTCCAGATCTTTTGGGTGTCGTCGCGTTGATCCCTCATTTTTTAAAGGTTTAGAAATGCAGGATTTCAGTAGTTTCCTTCAAGAATGTGATCAAGGTCCACGATTGAACCGGTTGGCCGGGTTCTTTGACGAAACCGCATCCGGTAGCAGAGGCATGCCTGTTCGACGCCCCGTTGCCGATATGCGTCTTCTGCCAACCGACCCCCTGCTTTACCGGATCGTCGAGCTTCATTCCCGCCGGCAGGGATTTTTCGACAAACACTACCACGGCAGCATTCCTTAGCCGTGATCGAGATTGTTGTAGAAGCGCTGCTCGACCAACACCTGACGCTGCTGATCGCTCTCCCCGACGACGACCGAAATCCGGTTCGCTGCTGCCTCGACGACGCGGCCGATCATGCCATTCTTGACGCCAAGCGAACCTTCATTTTTCAGGAAGACGATCTGGTCGCCGGCATCGAAATGGCGGATACCATCGGCGGTCCTGAAGGCATGGCCCTCGGCCACGATACCGCGCTCGACAAGCTTTTCGCGCGCCATGGCATTCAGCATGCGAACGTCGCGACGCAGATGCGCCAGCATCAACATGGACTTTGCCGGATCGTAGTCGCGGTTCCAGTCGGCAATGAGGTTTTCGACAGCCTGAGCCTTCAGCTCGGAACCAAGCACCCTGCCCTCTGAGCGATAGGCAGCCAGCGCCTCTCCGACGCGGCCCCGCGCCAGATCGAGCGAGGCTTTGCGCATCCAGTCCTCACGCTGGCGATAGATGGTTTCGAGTTCGGCGTATCCAATGCGATCAACAATGGCGCGGAAGGCAGCCCCCGCCTCGATCGGCTGAAGCTGCTCGGGATCGCCGACCAGGACGATCTTGGCGCCTGCCCTCACAACGGCATCGACAAAGCCCGCCATCTGTTTGGAGGCGACCATGCCGGCCTCGTCCATGACGAAGATGGTCCTGTCATTGAGCATGTCGCGGCCCCGACCCCAGCGCAGCTCCCACGACGCCAACGTCCGGCTCTGGATGCCAGCCTCCTTCTCCAAGCCTTCGGCCGCTTTGCCCGCAAGCGCGCCGCCGACCACACGATAGCCGGCCAGTTCCCATGCCTCACGCGCCGCCTTCATCATCGTGGTCTTGCCAGCGCCCGCACGGCCAACCACGGCAGCGATCCGGGCGGAGCCGGTGATCCGTTCGATTGCAGTCCGTTGCTCGTCCGAAAGCCGTTCATGACGTCGGAACGTAGCATCCAGCACAGCGTCAGAGACGGCACGTCCTTGCTGGTTCGACAGCCAGATGGCCTGCCGTGCCATCGTTGCTTCCAGGTGGATCATCGCCCGCGTGGTGTAGCGGGCCCGCACCGTGTCGCCCGTGGCGAAGTCGATCGTATCGCGCTGCAAACGCAGCACATCCGGGCTCTGGATAATGCGCGCCATCAACTGCTGAAAGATGCCGGGATCGTCGATATAGCGATGCAGCACCTTGGCGACATCTCGCTCATCAAAGACGCTCTTCTCCCGAGTGATCAGGTCGAGGACGATCTCTGGGCGTCGCAGAATTCGACGGGTGTTCTCGCTTCGACGCTGCTCATTCAGCTCGATCCGCTCGAGCTCTGGACGCACGCCCTGGCTTTCGGCCTTGCGCTCGACCGCTTTTGCGCCGACGCCGAGATGGATGGTCGGCTCCAGGTCTATGCCCTGCTTCTCGTAGGAGCGGCCATCGACACGAAGATCTATACCACTGAGCGCCAAGTGATGGTTCTGGCGTTCGAACCATCCATCGCGCAGCTTGTTGAAATCTTCGGTGGAACCGGCCCAGAGTTTGTAAAGGATCTTGCCGGACTTGGTGCGGACCTGCTGGCCATCCTCACCTGTGACCGCGACCTTCTTTGCCCCAAACCCATCTTCGGTGAGCGGGCGCAATGTGGTCATCAGATGGATGTGCGGATTGCCGGGATTGTCGTGGTAGACCCAATCGGCCACCATGCCCTTGGCAAGGATGTGCTTTTCCACGAAGTCGCGTACCAGTGCGATGTTCTGCTCGGCCGTCAGCTCCAGCGGAAGTGCGATGGTCAGGTCCCGCGCGAGCTGGGCATCGGAGCGCTTCTCGAAGGCCTCGACCTTGTTCCAGAAGGCCTCGACCGCTCCCGATACAGAGCGATCGGCGATAAGGGAGCGGACCCATTTCGGGGCATCTACGGGGAGGACGAACTCCTCATGTAAGAGGCCATGTTTACGGGTATAATCAATGGTGCGGGCCTCGCGCTCATAGTCCATCTTCGCACAGTGCCGGTAGGCCGCAGACAGCACGGCACTGCGGCCGTCGCCGCGGCTGACGATGCTGGCTGAGAAATGGGCGATGGCCACGGCGTAAAATACTCCCGGTTCGAATCTCGTTCGTCGGGGCGACGACCCCACAACGACCCCGCCAGGGCCGTGAGCAAGCACGTCGCATCAGCGACGTATAATTGCGCCCTTGGAGCCATTCCTACGGAACGGCGGGATCATTCACGAAAGCATCGCCCTTGGCGATCTGCAGATCTGCAGATTCCCTTTGTCGCGCATCCGGGAGAAAGTTGGCGTCGCAACAGCAACGCCAGGGAGAGCAACCGGAATGAAAAAGCCATCGTCGAAGATCAGGGAAGAAATCGCCAGATTGCAGGACCAGCTGAGAGCGGCTGAAACACGCGAGGCCGAACGCATCGGCCGGATCGCGCTGAAGGCCGGGATTGGTGAGATCGAGATTGACGAGGCAGAGCTTCAGGCGGCTTTCGAGGAGATTGCACGACGGTTTCGCGGAGGCAAAGGACCTGCGACCGGAAAAGAGAATGGGCATGGTGACAAGCCAGATCGCGACACCCGCCCGTCGTTCACGCCTGGCGCGGATGCGGGCGGGCCTGGTGAGGCTTGATCGGATGGCGAAGGCGATGACGACAGAAGCGCGCAAAAAGGACACGCGCGAAAAGATCGAGCTCGGCGGCCTGATCGTGAAAGCGGGCTTGCGCTATGAACAGCGGGCGCTGCTGCTCGGTCTTCTGATCGATGCGAGCAACCGGATCAAGGACAATGAGGCGGAGCGATCACGCCTGACATCCATCGGCGTGGAGGCGTTTGGCAATGAGGGTGAATAGGCTTGTGCTGTTCGTCCTGCCAGCGGCAATCATGCTTGCCGCGTTGGTCATGACATTCGGAATGGAACATCGGCTGGCGGAGCTCGGCTCATCCCCCCAGGCAAAGCTGATGCTGGGACGAACAGGCCTTGCCCTCCCCTACATCACGGTCGCCGCAACTGGTGTCGTTGCGTTGTTCGCGGCAAATGGATCAGCCAACATCAAGACGGCGGGTCTGAGCGTCCTTGCCGGAAACGGTGCGGCGATCGTTATCGCGATCATACCCGAGACGATCCGCCTGACCGGCATCGCGAGCAGCGTACCGGCAGGACAATCGGTTCTCACCTATGCCGATCCAGCGACAATGGTCGGTGTAGGCGTCGCCTTTGTCAGTGCAATGTTTGCGCTGCGCGTCGCGATCAAGGGCAACGCCGCTTTTGCTCAAACCGGACCTAAGCGGGTCGGCGGAAAGCGGGCAGTGCATGGGGAAGCCGACTGGATGAAGTTGCAGGAGGCGGCAAAGCTCTTTCCCGAACCCGGCGGCATCGTCATTGGCGAGCGATATCGAGTCGACAAGGACAGCGTGGCTACTATGCCTTTTCGAGCCGATGATCCGCAGAGCTGGGGTGCCGGAGGCAAGTCACCGCTGCTCTGCTTCGATGGCTCGTTCGGCTCCTCGCACGGTATCGTTTTTGCCGGCTCCGGTGGCTTCAAGACGACGTCGGTAACAATCCCGGCCGCGCTCAAATGGGGTGGTGGACTGGTTGTGCTTGATCCGTCCAGCGAGGTCGCACCGATGGTCGTCGATCACAGACGCAAGGCTGGCCGGAAGGTGATTGTGCTGGATCCCACCCTGCAGGGAGTGGGCTTCAACGCGCTCGACTGGATCGGTCGTCACGGCAATACGAAGGAAGAAGATATCGTCGCCGTCGCCACCTGGATCATGACCGACAATGCACGCACAGCATCCGCCCGCGACGATTTCTTTCGCGCCTCGGCCATGCAGCTTCTGACCGCACTCATCGCCGACGTTTGTCTGTCCGGTCACACGGACGAGAAGAACCAGACACTGCGCCTTGTCCGGGCCAATCTCTCCGAACCAGAGCCCAAGCTGCGGGGCCGGTTGACCGAGATCTATGAGCAGTCGGAATCCGACTTCGTCAAGGAGAACGTCGCTGTCTTCGTCAACATGACGCCGGAAACGTTTTCCGGCGTCTACGCGAACGCGGTGAAGGAGACACACTGGCTATCCTACCCGAACTATGCCAGCCTCGTGTCGGGCGATAGTTTCTCCACCGACGATCTCGCCGAGGGCGGAACGGACATCTTCATCGCACTCGATCTGAAGGTGTTGGAAGCCCATCCCGGCCTGGCGCGTGTCGTCATCGGCTCGCTGCTCAATGCCATTTACAATCGCAACGGTGATGTGAAGGGACGCACCCTCTTCCTGCTTGATGAGGTCGCCCGGCTCGGTTACCTGCGCATCCTTGAAACTGCCCGCGATGCAGGTCGTAAATACGGCATCACGCTGACGCTGATCTTCCAGTCGCTGGGCCAGATGCGCGAGGCCTATGGCGGCCGGGACGCGACGTCCAAATGGTTCGAATCCGCGTCGTGGATATCATTTGCGGCGATCAACGATCCTGATACCGCAGACTACATCTCGAAGCGATGTGGCGATACCACGGTTGAGGTCGACCAAACCAATCGCTCCTCCGGAATGAAGGGATCGTCACGGTCGCGATCAAAACAGCTCAGCCGCCGGCCGTTGATCCTGCCGCATGAGGTTCTGCGCATGCGCAGCGACGAGCAAATCGTCTTTACTGCTGGCAATGCACCGCTACGCTGCGGGCGCGCCATCTGGTTTCGACGCGAAGACATGAAAGCCTGCGTCGGGGAGAATAGGTTCCACCACCCCCATACGACAACAACGGCCATTGCCGCACCCAAAGTGACGAAGTCGGATGAAGACTGAGGCGGTACGCTCCTGTCAACAGGGCGATCCATACCTATCCGTTTTGTTCACATTGGGCGCGGCTACGTTTCTTTACAACAAGTCGAGGTCGCTTCGACGTCGAGGTGTTTCGGCTCGGCTGTTGGCATCCAGCCTCGTGTATATCCGCAGCCCATTGCAACCGCCGCCAGCCGCAACTGTTCATGAAGATGGCGACAATCTTTGAGTAAAGTCCGGATGGCAGCCGTCGCGTCTCCATCGTGCCAAGCGATGAGGTGAGCCGCCTCATCATGAACCTGGGGTTCAATTGGTTTTGTTTGCATGGCCCGCCCCGATGTTGAGAGTGAGTTGCTGGCCACCGTATTTCCTTACCATATAGGTCGGAGGACGACGTATCATGGCCTCTGCCTTGCGTTGCATTTCCAAGCGTTGCGCCATGTGTACCTCACGGGCGGCTCGTATCTTGGATATTTCCTGCCTGGCGTTTTGAATTGCAATGTCGGCTGTGTTCATGGTCGCCTCCGATCAATGTTCACTTTATGTTCTCATTATCTTTTGAGAACGTCAAGCCTCAACACGACATATCCAAGATCCCCATTGCATGTTCGACGTGCATCTTATCAAGAGATTCCGGGACACCGCGCGTTTGGTGCCATCTTCGAGGGATGATCTTGCACCCACAAAAGAGCACATTGGCCGTCATTGCGAATTTGTCAGCGGGATCGCGCTGCAACCCGAATGGGACAAAACCACCTCGCCCATTTCGGTATTGTCCAACAGCGGCGGTTCATCATGGCTTTGAATCAATCAAGCCTCATCGATTCAGAAAAGTCGTTGGACGCAGCTCCAAGAGGAAACAACAATGCGGTCATGGAAAAAGACGCGAAAGACCTGGTTCATCTTCACCGCATTGACACGACGCAGAACATGCGACGCTTCTACTTGCTTGCAATCCAGCCAACACTGTTTGGAGGCGCATCAGTCATTCGCAACTGGGGCCGGATCGGCTCAGGCGGCCAGACGATGATTGAAACCTTCGATCGCCAGGAAGACGCGGATTGGGCCGTTTCCCACCTCGAGCGCACAAAGAAACGACGGGGTTATTCCGAGGTCAATCGCACTGAATAGCTGCCCTTTTTGTAGTGGCGCGCAATAAATGAGAATGAAATCATATTCCTTGCGATGAACGCACATGATTGATTTCGAAGATCATGCTCATTGTTCCTCGAACTTACTCCGGCAGGGGTGTGCAGCTTTTGATGGCACTGATGGGTCAGGATGCTTGGATTTTGGCCTGTTGCTCAACAAAAGGCGACTGTTTAAAGCGAATTGCTGCGAAAACACAACCAGACAAAAATCTACAACCGAGACCTTGACCTTTTGGTAGGGTGATCTAGGTTCGAGATTCGATGTCGTGATTGCGACACTTGATGAGTGAATATTAGGATAGCCATTGCGTGGCCAGCAATACGATCTTTTGATTTTGAAAACGACATTTGGGGGCTTCCATGGACGACGTTCTGTCACCTGCCGATTTCATCCAGGCCAGCCGTGTACTGAAACTGTCGTCGCCCTTGGGTGAGGATCAGTTGTTGCCTGAACGGATGATGGTTGACGAAGGCGTCAATCGTCTGTTCGAGATCACCTTGTCGGTGCGCGCCAAGCGTGAGGCCGTCAAGCCGGAAGAGCTGATCGGCAAACTGGTCGATGTCTCCCTGGAAATCCGCCAGGGCGAATTGGATGGCGAGGGCGTGCGACGGCCCTTTAATGGACTTGTGACCAATCTGTCCGAAGGTCCGCCAGTCACACGGGGGTTACGCTCCTACACGCTGACTATCCGCCCGCAACTCTGGCTGTTATCACGCCGGTCCGATTGCCGGATCTGGCAGAACATGACGGCCATCCAGGTGATGGAGACATTGTTCTCTGAGCATGGCATTCCGGCCCCCGCATATGCCCCTCTGCATAAAACGCCGCCGTCGCGGGAATATTCAACGCAATGGAACGAGACCGATCTCGATTATCTGCTGCGTCGCTTCGAGCAAGAAGGGTTGTTCTTCTGGTTTGAACATGAGACCGGCGTTCACCGCCTGAAGGTCAGCGACAGCAAGGTAGCCTGGAGCAAGCCATCGGCTTCAGCAGAAGGCGAGCAGAATGTGCGTCTTGCCCAAGGCTCCTCGGATCGCAACCATATCAATGAATGGATGCGGCAGTTCTCCTATGTCCCCGGCCAGCGCGCCGGCGCGGACTGGAATTTCGAGACGCCAAGCACAGTTCCGCTCAACGTCACGCCGTCGCTGATCCAGATGCCAGGCGCCAAGCAGCGCGAGCTTTACGAATATCCAGCCCGCATCTCCGATGTCAAAGAGGCCGAAGTGGCCGAGACGTTTCGGATGCAGGCTGTGGAAGCCGATCATGAGCGGGTGACGGGCCAGTCCAATGTGCGTTTCCTGGAACCTGGCCGTCGGTTCACCCCTTACGAGGAGCCGCATCCGGAACATAAATACGAAGAGCATGTCATCACCCATATTACCCATTGGGTCGTTGATCGCTCCTATGAGACGACGGAGAACGAACCGGAATATCGCAATGCGTTCGAGGCTATTCCGTCGCGGGTTCCGCTGACGCCACATCGCGACACGAAACGCCCCCGCATTGAGGGGGCGCAGGTGGCGATCGTCGCCGGACCCTCCGGTGAAGAGATCCACACCGACCAGTATGGCCGCATCAAGGTCTGGTATCCCTGGGACCGCAAGGCAAAGAAGGATGGCAGCGACACTTGCTGGGTGCGGGTTGCCCAGAACTGGGCGGGCGGCCAGTGGGGAGGGCAGATCATCCCACGGATCGGCATGGAAGTTATGGTCGCTTTCATTGATGGCGATCCGGACCGGCCATTGGTGACGGGGGTGGTGCCCAATCCGAAGAATGCTGTGCCTTATGATCTTCCGGCCAATAAGACCCGGATGGTGCTGCGCTCCAACACCCACAAAGGTAGCGGCTTCAACGAGATGACTTTCGAGGACGAGAACGGCCAGGAGAACATGTTCTTCCATGCCCAGAAGGATCAGACGTCACGCGTGCTGAACGATCGCACCAAGCGCGTCGACCGGCATGAGGTCGCCTCCATCGGCGGCAACCGCGCCGTGGAAGTCGCGGGCAACCAGAAGCACGAAATCGGCGGCTCAGTGCATTTGACTGTAGGTGCAATTGGTGTTGGTGCTCAATGGCAGGCGAAACGCTATTCGGAAATGGCGAAAGTTACCGCAACAATGCTCGACGAAGCCGGAAGAGATTCTGGCCGACCTTCTGAAATCAAGCCATTTACTGACGCTATAAGCGGCCTCGCTTTAGGATATTTTGATAGCCAGAGCTTGGATGCCAGAGACAATCTTATTTCGAATGCCTCACCGCGGACGGACGCTGGAGATATGATGCGGGCATCCGGCTCCTTGGTGGGCGAAGTGATGAGCAACTTGTTCCCACAAACGGGAGTGATGAACACCGTTGTTGGGAGCTTCCGCTCAGAAACTGTCGGTATGGCTAGCGTTGAGCAGGTAGGGGTCACCAAGGTTGTCAATGTTGGTAAGACCCTTCAAAGCAATATTGGAAAAAAGTCAGTCAGCGTCGTCGGTGATGAACAGGAAACCCATGTCGGGAAACGAAAATCTATCAACGTAGGCAACGAGTTCACGATCGAGGTTGGTACGCGGTTCTCCATCAAGGTAGGAAGCTCTTCCCTAACCATGGAGAAAGATGGAACTATATCAATCACCGCAGGCAAAACGACTACTGTTAAAGGTGGCGGCGCGCAATTTACCATTGGTCCAGGGCCAATTCTCTATACCCCTGTTATCGTTCAGGGGCAGTCACCAGGCCCCGGCGCACCGAGTGTCCCCCGAAAAACACGTAAACCTTTTGCCGAGGAGTGCCGATATGCTTCCGCCAATGCGAGCACGTCACAATGATGGACCGCAGCAATCATGCGCTAGTTCAAGATTCAGCGAGTTAAACTCGCAACCATCAAGGAGAATTTGTGGTACAATGCTGACTCTGACGTTGGCGTATGGGCATTGCTCGATGGCCAATGGGCGCCAAACCTCGCTCACGAACTCATTAATAGCAAGTTAGAGTTCTGCAGCCTGTTTGAAGGCCCTATCGAGAATGATCGCATTATCAATAGTCCGTATCTTGTTCGACTGGAGCCGGACAACCGGCTCACCGACTGGCTCCTGAGTGAGGGATGGTCGAAAGGTTGGGGTGTATATTTTCAGGTTTCGTGTGAAACACTGAGTCGCGAATACCCTTCGACGAATTCTGAACACATTGCCCGCAAGCGTGCAGCCGGGGAGTTCTTCGGTTCGGATGGCTTGGAAGTTCTTGAGGACGCCACGATATTGCGGTTGAGGCGGCATTTCCGCAAATTCACCCGGGTCCGCCTTTTTCCCAACGATCGGATTGTCGTGTTCCGCTTCTACGATCCGCGACATTACGTACTTATTTGATGAATGCAGACTATTATGAGCTAAGACAATTCGCCGGTCCTATTCGCCTGTTCATTTTCGAGGATTACTGTATGCGGCGTCCACGCCCCATTGATTTTTCAGTTGCAGCGGCTTGATAGTTTTGCCTGGGGGCCGGATGTGAGCTCACCGATGAGTATCTGACGAGCTCATTGTGAGGCCTTGATACGGGTGGCATAGGCCCAAGGCATCAGGGCATCGATGTCTTTCACGAGGTGGCCGTTTGCGAGGCGGGTGAAGAGGTCGCAAAGATAGGCGTAAGGTTCAACGCCGTTCATTTTGCAAGTGCCGATAAGACTGGCAAACCGAGCCCAATTGCGGCCCCCTTCATCGTGCCCCGCAAAGAGCGCATTGCGGCGGTTCATGGCCGGGCGGCGGATCGCGTTTTCCACCAGGTTGGAGTCGATATCGACATGGCCATCGTCCAGGAACAGCCGGAATCCGTCCTGTCGCGTCAGCATATAGGCCAGGGCTTTTCCGAGGTCAGATTTGCGTGAGACGCGCGCGGCCTGGGCTGCCAGCCAGGTGAAGAACTCCTCCACCAGCGGGAGGGACAGGTCCTGTCGAACTGCCCGGCGATGTTCGGGGTCTGAGCCTCGGATACTGTCTTCGATCTTGTAGAGCGCGGCGATCCGCACCAACGCCTCGTCGACGATGGGCGATCCGCTCTTTGGCGTGGCCTTGATCAGCTTTCTGCGCCCGTGTGCCCAACAGAAAGCCAACTTCAGCGGAGCGCCGCCGATACGATCGGACGTAGCGAGATGAGAGTAACCGCCGTAGGCATCCACTTGGATTGTGCCGTTGAACCCGTCAAGGATCTCAGCGGCATATTCTCCTTTACGCCCGGGCCGATAATGGAACACCACACCTGACGGAGCAGAACCATTCCAGCCGCGGTCGTCACGCAGCACGGCCCAGAGATAGCCGGTCTTTGTCTTGCCTCGCCCAGGATCCAGCACCGGGGCGGTCGTTTCGTCGACATAGAGGCGCGTGCTTTCCCACAGCAGCCGTTTGGCCATGTGGTCGACCACCGGTGCGATTTCGCTACCCGTGCGCCCCATCCAATCGGCCAGCACCGTGCGGTCGATTGGCACGCCGTGTCGCGCCATGACCTCGGCCTGACGGTTGAGGGGCATGTGTTCGGAATGCTTGGAGACGGCAATCTCCGCCAGAAGGGCCTCCGTCGGCCAGCTCCCTTCCAGAAGATGCGCCGGCGCTCTGGCCTGGACGACGCCGGTTCGACCCTTGGGGCATGCGTATTTCGGGCGGATCGTGACGATCACCTCGTAGCGCGCCGGGATCCGGTCGAGCCGTTCCGTCCGGTCCTCGCCGATCCGGACCATGTTGCCGCAACCGCAGGGACAAACGATGCTATCGGGCTCGATCACGCGCTCGACCCGCGGCAGGTGTTCGGGCAGTGCACGGGCCTTGCGCTCCTTGCGAGAAACGGCCTTGTCCGGATCGCCAACCTCTCCAGAATTGCCAGCCTTTTCGGGATCATCTGCGCTGGCTTCGATCTTCTTCTCGACGGCGGCGATCCGCGCCTGTGTTTCGGCAATCGCCGTTTCAAGGTCTTCCAGTGCCAGTTCCATCTGCGCCGGATCGAGCTTTTCCGATTTTGGCCCGAACTTCGTGCGCCTGTAGTCGTGAACCTGCCCCTCAAGCTTCTCGATCAGTTCCTTCAGCTCAGTGATGAACGCGTCCTTTTCGGCAACGACCGCCTGCTCATGCTGGCGTGCCGCACGCTCGACCGACAGTTCGAACTGCATCGCCGCAAAGGCTTTGACTACCTCTGGCGGAAGGTCCGGAAACAGGCTGAGATCAATAGGTTGCGACATGCCGCTTTATAGCAAAGCAGCTCAAAAAATCCAAATAAAACAATAGAAAGACGGCCGAACAATCATCCTGCCGCCGACGGCGCGGTCACCCGTTGCGCCATCACCCGCCGCCAGTCAAGACCTTCGAACAAAGCCTCATATTGACCCCTGGAAAGACGCATCGTCCCATCCTGAACCTTGGGCCAGGCAAAGCTTCCATGTTCAAGAATTTTGTAAGTTGGACACCTCGATTTACCGGTCGCAGTTGGCAAGATGGTGCCGTGGATGTATTTCCGCGATGAACTCGCGCGGATGATCGCCCATTTTTTGTGATGATTGCCGCATCTGCGGCATGCATTTCGGCCTTCCGGCCAGCTGCGCGTTATGCGGTCCGTGGTTTTCCAGTCAGCCAGACATAGCGAAGCATGTTGTAGGTGATATTGGCCATGCCGATCTTCACCCTCGCTCGGCTGATTCCGATGGTGCGCACGAAGAGCTTCATCTTGTCCTTCTGCCGCGCAAAGACATGTTCGATGGCGGAGCGGACCTTCGAACGACGGCCGTTGGCGCGCGACATCGCCTCCGGCATGGGTTTGCCCTTTGGCTTCTTCTGATGGATGTCGGACTTTAGGCCATTGTCCTGCAACCATTCCTCGTTGGTCTTGGAGCGATAGGCCGTATCGGCCCAGACCGTCGACGCGGTATTGTCTTTGGTCACTACGTTTCGAAGCTGGGCTCCGTCATGGGCGCTCGCACTCGTCACCGTCCATCCCCGGATAAAGCCATGGGCTCGGTCGATGCCTGCATGGTTTTTGTAACCAAACATTGGAATGGCAATATCGTGCTGGCCAGTCGTCGTCGACGTCGGCGTCTCCGTTGGCCGTTTCGCCTTGGAATACTTCACTGTCCATCGCGCGTCGCGGTCCTTCTGGGCCAGCCTGGCGGGTTTATCCTTCCAGTCCTCAGGGATTTCGCCGGCCTTGATCGCGTCTTTCTCGTCCTGGCTGTTATGTTGCTTGGGAGCCTGGATGATCGTGGCGTCAACGATCTGCCCGCCTTTGGCCAGATATCCGGAACGTGAGAGATGCTTGTCGAAACGGGCAAACAGATTATCAATGGCACCTGCACGCACCAAACTCTCTCGGAACAGCCAGATCGTCTTGGCATCCGGCACCTTCTGCGAAAGGGAAAGGCCAAGGAAACGCATAAACGACAGCCGGTCCTGGATAACAAACTCCGCTTGGTCGTCGGAGAGATTATAAAGCGCTTGCAGCACCAGGATTTTAAACATCAGAACCGACGGAAATGGTGGACGTCCACCCTTCGATCCGTCGGACCGCTTCAGCGCCTTCGCTAAAGGTTTTTCAAATATCGCCCATGGAATGATGCTGTTGAGCTTCTCCAGCGGATCGCCGACGGCACTCAGCCGTTCGTAACGATCATCCAAATCCCAAAAGCCCGGTTGCCCACGCATCATCCGCTCCCAGAAAATCACACTGGCCGGATTGAATCATGAAACGCGGAAAATGGGGAGGTTTTTAGAGGTGTCCAGTTAGCACCATTCCTGTGCCATCCCACACCAGGATCTTCAGACGATCCCCGCGCTTCGACCGGAAGATCACCGTCACCCCGGAATGCGGGTCCAGCTTCAACTCGGTCTGCACCATCAAAGCCAGCGCCTGATGCCCACAGCGGAAGTCAACCGGACGGGTTGCGATCAGGATCGGCAGTCGTTGGCCCGCGACGATCATGACGCTCCTCGCACAGCGTGAACCAGAGCGGCGACCCGTTCAACGGGCACATTATTAGGAACCCGCATCACAACGTCTGAGCCAATCTCCAACGTCAAAACCTGCACACTCGGCCCGTCGGAGGCCAGCTTCGGCAGCGGCAAACGATTGACAGGCTCAGGCGGCTCCGCAGCGATTGCCAGAGGAACAAATGACGGCTCGACACCATCGTGCTCCGACGGCGTCGTTGCCGCCGCAAACGGCAGCACCAGAATGCCGTCACGCACTTGACGTCGCCAATCGGAAAGCTGGTTTGCTATAACGCCGTGACGGCGCGCGACATCCACAACACGAACACCAGGCTCAAAGCTTTCCGCCACGATCCGCGCCTTCACATCATCCGGCCAACGCCGGTTACCGCGGCGCGGCTCGACAACTTCGTAGCGACCAACAAATCCATCATCTGCCATGCAAATCTCCAGATAAAACTGGAAACCTTCTCGCATACGCAGCAAGCCTCAAAATACACCCAATCCAATGGGGCGGAGACCGCGCTTACGGATTACTCCGAAGTCGAGAGTCTTAACGCTCCTGGCAACATGCTGATGTTCTCAGTGTCGTGTGACGAAGATGGTACGAGGGCTAAAATTCGCGCAGGCATTCTGGATATTCGCCTACGAGAAGTAAGGGAGCTTGCATCCTCACCAAACTATATCGCGCCGGTCGGGAGTTCCCATCAACGGGAGGTTCAGCAGTTACGCGACGAAACTGATACGGGGGCGCCTTACCCCCGCATTGGCGCTCATCATGTTGAGGCGTTTCAAAAGGTCGAAGATGCGAAGTTTAGAGAGCAAGTTGCAACTGGACTTATTGAATGCCTCGGGGCCGAAAGAAACATTAATCTGGAGGAGGCACGAACAATCAGCAAGCTGGAAATCGAGCGTGGGAAACAACACGGCTTAACGACAAAGACGGACTTGATCAATTTCGTAATTTGCTCAGCAAGACATAGTCAATTCCCTCAGAAGTATCCGATCGCGAATGAGGCGCTTTCATCGGCAGAAGGCGGGGACGAATTCAGTCAAGAAAAGCTCTCCAGATTGCTTCATCGATGGGCGGCTCAGGAACAACGGGAAGTTCTCGAATGAGTGACAGCAGTGTGTCTAACTCGTTGGCTAAGTTACAAGCTCAGGCAGGTGGGCAGCAGAACACGGACGAAGTCTGCCAGAACTGCAGTTGTAAAGTGGAGGTGGGTGCTTTCAACGTAGTAACAGTAAAAGATCCGACGGGTTATATAGATAGTAAGGCACAATTTGGGCATTTGTTTATCCGCTATACGTTAGCCGATGGCACGGTCCGCTTCTACCGTGGCGGCCCGACCTCGGGTAACAAGCTCTCAGGTGCGCCTGGGATAACGGAATATAATCATCAAAATTCTCAGCCTTCTGGGAAATTTAGGCCATCTGACCAGACTACTTTGGATGACGGATGGTGGAGCAAAATGAGTGTGTTTGGCGCGATCATAACGCACACGGGGAATTGGAGGGGAAGTTACGAGCAGAGGACATTTGAAAGCTCTCCGCAAGGCATTATCACGATTGCGGAAGGTCCAGAACATTGCGGTTACCATGATAAATTCATTGCGATTATGAGAGATATTTCAGCTGCGCGAATTGAGTATGAAATACAAGGGCCGAACAGTAATTCGGTCGCGTACACAATATTGAAACACACTGGCCTTCCAACGCGGAAACCTTCAACATCTATAAATCCTGGTTGGGGAACGGACCTACTGATTGCCAGGTAAAAATAAGCCAGGAGGGCTGTGATGAATTCAGACGAACAAAAGATGTTGTTGATCGGTTTTCCGCAAAACGGGAGAGTGCTCACATTTGACGACTGGAATAGACGGGACGAGGCAGGTGCTACAGCGTACTATGCGGAAATTTTAATGGGTAAAAGGCGGGAGGAAATTAGGCGCATTGTTGACCACGAAGTTCGTCTTGAGGCGGAAGGCGCCCATGATGCTAGCAACATATATTATAGTGATGTCGAAGATGACCCAGCGAAAGCAGTAATCTCCTATCGCTTCGGACTTAAGGATCCTAAACAGGACACGGTTATGGCCGCAATGATGTGGGAGGTTTACCTTACGTTTAACGAACAAGGCGTTGTCTCTAAAGTTGTCGCTGAGGCGAGCATATTGGCACCCTAAGCAACGCTGTTACCTAAAGAAACGCTTACGAGGTCCAACCTGTGAGAGCTCTCAAGATAGCGCTTACATTTAGTCTAATTGCATTTCTCTGTATCCTTCTAGGATATAAGACGGCTATGTGGGCTGCCATTAATGGTCTATATGAGTGCAGCAATGACATTGCATGCCCAGTTATTGTGATGTTCATAAGTGGACCGCTAATTAGCATTGGCTACGCAGCCTTGACTGGCTGCATCTTTCTCGCGTGGCGATATGTTTCCCGGAGTAGAAGAGGCAGTTGATTGAGCCTCACACTGAAAAGCGAATGCACTTCGAACTTTTGTAAGCAAAAGTTGGCCGGCTCAATATTTTACATTCGGCGAAGCTGTGGACTTGTGCCAACCCACTGTACGTCGTCGATGAATACCTGATGTCCATCCTCAATGGAAGTAGACGATGACTAGACCGAGACTCAGCCTTCTTCGAAAGGAGCAGTTCCACGACGAGGCGATGTATGCGATCAATCGGCTCGACGTCGACCGACACAAACAAGATGCCTGGATGGTCAACATGTCGCGCGGCGGGAAATCGATCCACATGACCTTCAGTGACAGCACCTATGGTGGCAAGGAACAGGCGCTGGAAGTGGCGCAAGCCTACCGCGATGCCGTTCTCCGGGTCGTACCCCCATTGACCAACAATGATATGCGGATGTTGGTGCGCAAAAATCGCTCAGAAGGCAGTAGCGTGCCGGGCGTCTATTTTATCGGACCTACCGGGGCACATAAAAGCGGTATCTGGATGGCTCGTATTGAGATCGCCCTCGATGATAACACGCCGGTCCCTGCGGGAAAGCGCCGCCGCCGACAGTTCACGCGCACCTTCAACGTCAGCAAATTCGGCTATGAGACAGCCCGCCGCATGGCGGAAGAAGAACGCATTCGTATGGTCCTGGCTGTCGAAAATGGCGAAGATCCGGCTTTACGCAGCCCGCAAGCTTTGAAACTTCATGACAAGCTTACCCTAGACGACAACGACGATTAGAAGGCATTGTCATCAGCACTACCAAAAAACGGCCCGTTTTTTGGTAGTAGTGAATAGACCGATATTGGCGTTAGAAAATCACGAGAAGACCCGTTGCGGAAATCAGCGCAAGGGTAAATCCACCCTTTGGTCTTTTCTGGCGAGTTTAAAGACACCGACAATTTGCGCCGCCGTATCATGATTTTGCGTCTGTCTCCGAGATTGTGAACCTTGTCTCAACGAATGTGCGTCGCGGGATCGCTTCCGTCTCAAATAATTTGCACCAAAATCACCATTTATTGCGCCTCAGAACAATCACTATTCCGCGCCGCTACACCTCATCATCAGAAAGTCGATGTTTCCTGTGGTTTTGAGGGATCTTCCCGCCAGTCCTGCTTTCGCGTCCCTTTCGTTGCCACATCTTGATTGTCATACCGGAAGACAGGTAAAACAAAGGGCGCTGGTGCAGGGATCGGCAAACGTGCGGAACCTGGTCTTTGATGGCCCTGCTTATTCGGTTTCTCCCGTCAAGGCTTGGCGACGAACGGATGGCGTCCGCAAGCAAGCATAGCGCGGCTGGCCACCAAGCGTCATGCGACGTGGGGCTTCCCAGCCCGCCGTTGCTTCCGGCGTTTTCCAAGGAGTCAAACTGCCACGGCGGCAAAGACCCCCTCATACTCCGCCCAGTTCGTCAATTTGAACTTCATCTTACCGATGTGACGGCGGCGGGCGGTGTTATGTTTGTGCGGCATCCGGGATCAATCAACCTGTTTTTGATCCCGGCGTATAGACGTAGAACATTGAAATTTGATCTCCGCACCAACGCGCTACCGCATCTATGTCGAGCGTATCGCGCCGGAACAGAACATGGCGCGGTTCTATGCGCTTGCTGTTCAACCGACATTGTTCGGAGAGGTGTCGCTTGTGCACGCCTGGGGCCGGATCGGAACGCGCGGACAGCAGATGGTGCATCTGTTCGACAATGAGAGCCAGGCCATTAACCTGTTCCTCGACGTGCTTCGCGAGAAGCCCAAACGAGGTTATCGGCCAAAACGACCTGTGGACATCCAGCGGATCTGACCCTCGTCCCAATCCTTGCCGATGACAATCCGCTCATAAGCTGACACGGATTTTATCTTTGTGACAAGATGCAAGGAATTTCCATGACCACCACCAATGAAATCGCCGACAAGATCGCCGCCGACAACGGCCTGACAAAGGTTCAGGCCAAGGGCATCGTCGAATCCGTGTTCCAGGCCATCGCCGACGCCGCAGGCTCCGACGCGGAAACGTCAATCCCCGGCTTCGGCAAATTTAAGGTGAGTGCGACGTGAAAGTTGCCTAAGTAATTGTTTGTACGGGATTTATATTCCGGGACAAACCTGATGTTCCGTCATCAGTAGCCTACCGGCACATGCGGGACTGGTAACGGTCCGGTTTGAAGCTGTCGGGACAATGTAGCCGGGCCTTCGGGCCATGCCGATGTCGTGAGGCTGAGGCATCTTCTGCGAGCATCAGTGCGGATGAGGCGCTAGGCTGGGTGGTATGATCAATGCAAATGAACTGCTGATAAACGTCGTGAAATTTGACAAGCCAAAGATGCTGACAGGCTTGAACCAAAAGGTGTGCGGTCGGCTGCTTCCCTTTACTTTGGAGGCACACGGACGAAGGACCGCCGGCGGATAGGCAGGATCTAACCCACCCGCGTTATTTAGGTGAAACACGGTAAACCCGTATCGTCGCCCGGCAACGGGCAGGCCGACCGCAAGGAAAGTTGTTGGCGGTGCGGGCAGAGGATGTCGGAGAAAGCGAACGCCGGACTGTAATGGTTTGGACAGGGGTTGCGGCTCGCCAACATCACCCCGCCCGAAAGGGGGCAGACTTCCGACGGGTCTCCCGTCGCGAGAGAATGTGCAGAACCCTCGGCAGGAGGACAGGCAAATGACGGTCACAACAGTGACTGGTGCGGCCTCCCGCGAAGCGGTGAGCTGGGACCAGATTGACTGGCGCAAGGCTTACCAACACGTGCGACGGCTGCAGATGCGTATTGCGAAGGCGGTTAGGGAAGGTCGCTGGGGCAAGGTGAAAGCCTTGCAACGGCTGCTGACCCACTCGTTCAGCGGCAAAGCGCTTGCCGTGAAACGGGTTACTGGAAATCAGGGAAAGAGAACACCCGGAGTGGACCGGATCATCTGGGACACACCGGGTAAGTGCGTCAGAGGATTATTGTCGCTCAACGGCGTGGGTATCATCCTTTGCCGTTGAGGCGGGTATATATCCCGAAAGCAAATAGCAAGAAACTGCGTCCGCTCGGTATTCCGACGATGAAGGACAGGGCCATGCAGGCACTTCACCTGCTCGCTCTGCTACCTGTCGCGGAAACGACGGCAGACCCGAATTCGTACGGTTTCCGACCGTTTCGAGCGACCCGTGATGCGGCCCGCCAGTGCTATATTGCTCTGCGCGGACGAGGCACGGCGGAATGGGTCTTAGATGCGGACATTGCTGGTTGCTTCGACGAAATCAGCAAAGACTGGCTCATCGCCAACATCCCCATGGACAAGGTGGTGCTCCGGAAATGGCTGGACTCCGGTTACATACAGGATGGTGATTGGCACGCGACGAAAGCGGGTACTCCGCAAGGGGGAATAATCTCGCCCACGCTCGCTAACATGGCCTTGGACGGAATGGAAAAGATGTTACGGGACTTCTACGGCCCAAGACGTCGCAACAGCCTGACCAAGGTCCACTTGATACGTTACGCCGATGACTTCGTCGTCACAGGTGCTTCGAAAGAGGTGCTTGAGGAGGCGAAATCTCTAGTCGAGGACTTTCTGTCGGAACGAGGTCTGTCTCTGTCTGAAGAAAAGACTCGCATCGTGCGGGTCGAGGAAGGTTTCGACTTCCTCGGCTGGAACGTGCGCAGATATGATGGGCATACCCACATCAAACCCGCCAAAAAGAACGTGGTGGCGTTTATGCGCAAGATTCGGACGATCATCAAGGGTGCCGCCGATGTGAAGCAGGAGTATCTGATAATGCGGCTGAACCCGGTCATAAGGGGATGGACCAATTATCATCACAACCAGGTGGCGAAGGAGACCTTCCGCAAGGTCGATCATCTCATCTGGAAGTGTCTCTGGCAGTGGGCCTGTCGTAGACACCCGGACAAGCCGCTTCGCTGGGTGAAGTATCGTTACTTCGCTCGGGAAGGTACACGAGACTGGGTATTCCGCGCAGGGATGAAGGATAAGGCAGGAAACCTCAAGTTCATCCGCCTCATCCACGCGTCCGACGTACCGATACGTCGCCACTGCAAAATCCGGGCCGAAGCGAATCCTTTCGATCCCATGTGGGACAGCTACTTCGCCGGAAGGCGCGGTCTGCCGTCGGAAGTTACGGATCGGCCCGGTGATTCCACATCTCATACCGATGCACAGGAACTGGCGGCTCTGGTCAAACAGGGCTTGGCGGAGGCTTGAGCTGTATGCTGGGAAACTCGCACGTACAGTTCTTAGGGAGGAGCGGCCCGGCAACGGGTCGTTCCTACCCGACAAACATCACCTGAGCGCGAGGGTCGCAATCCCGCGACCGGAGAAAAAATGACTGTTGCAGCTTCGAAGAAGCTGACTTTCGCGCCTGCCAAGGCCCTCAAGGATGCACTGAACAAGTGATCTCTGACGTGGAGAGCCCCGCCGCAAGGCGGGGCATCCAGTCTCAGTCCCGGTTCGACCGGGACCAGATGAGGGAGAGGCCTTCCTCGCCCTCGACCTCGATCAGCGTTGCGTAGATCGGAGCCGGGAAGCTCGGGTCGTCGAGCTTAACGGAGAGGTAATCGCGACCTTCGTTCGAGGTCTTCTTCCAGGCAGCGCCGAATTCGACCGTAGCCCCGGCGAGGATGCGGTAGTCCGGGCCCTTTTCGGAAGTGCGCTCGACGGCGCGGATGGTTGCCTTGACGTTGAGGTTAAGGGTCTTGATGGTGCCGGAGAAGCCGTTGCCGGAAGCGGTGAAAGAGCCGATGGTTGCCATTGTCGTAATCCTTTTCGGTTGTTCGGGCCGCGTCCATCGCGGCCTCGATGGCAGTCGATAGGACCGGAGACGATCGGCCTGCACCTGAAGGGCCGAAACAGAGTGGAGGACGGCCAAAGGAGAGGCTTTCTTGATGATGTGGACACCCCCACCACTACCGCCGAGAATATCGGCAGGGACCAATCAAACGTTGGAAAGGAAACGGGATGTCCAGGCTGACAATCGGAATCGACCTTGCAAAGAATGTCTTCCAGGTTCACGGCATTGATGACAGCAGTCGTGTCGTGATCGCTCAGAAACTCCGGCGCACACACCTTCTTGCATTCTTTGCCAAGCTGGAGCCGAGTCTGATCGGCATGGAGGCGTGCGGCTCCGCGCATCACTGGGCTCGCGAACTGACAGGCATGGGCCATGAGGTCAAGCTGATGGCGCCGGCTTATGTGAAGCCGTACGTGAAGCGGGGGAAGAACGACATGGTGGATGCCGAGGCGATCTGCGAGGCTGTGACCCGGCCGACCATGCGGTTCGTTCCAATCAAAACCGCGTCGCAGCAGTCGATCCTGATGGTGCACAAGTCGCGTGCTCTCCTCATCCGGCAGAGGACCATGCTGGTGAACGCCTTACGAGGCCATCTCACCGAGATCGGCATCGTGGCGCCGGTCGGGATCGAAAGAACGGCAGAGCTCGTCGAGCGGGTGCTCGCACACGAGCCGACAGAGCTGGACGTTCCGCCGCTCGTGACTGACATTGTCGTATCCTTGGCCAGGCAAATCGACTCCCTGACCGCCGAGGTCAGGACACTTGAAGCCAAGATACGCGAATGGCAACGAACGAGCGAAGCAGGCCGCAGGCTTGCGACGATCCCGGGCGTCGGCGTCATCACTGCCACAGCACTGGCGGCGACGGTGCCTGATGCGTCAGTCTTCAGGTCGGGGCGAGAATTTGCCGCATGGCTCGGGCTGACGCCACGATCGAATTCGTCTGGAGGAAAAGAGCGCCTCGGCAGGATCACGAAGGCCGGGAACCGATATCTGCGAACGCTGCTGATCGTCGGCGCGACAGCCGTCCTCAGGCATGTCAGGCATAAGATGCACGGGCCGCTCATCGAGTGGGTCAGGAAATTGTTGTTAACGAAGCCCCCGCGCCTGACGACCGTGGCGCTGGCGAACAAGATGGCGCGGATCGCATGGGCCGTGATGACTCGGCAGACGGTATACACAAACGCCATCGCATAGAAACCGACGCACCAGCGTCACCGAGTTCGGAGGGCCTGCCAGACGATCGTGATGAATACCGGTTCCGCCGGGGATCAGGACAACCCGTTCGCGAGACTGCATCTGCAGAATGCGCTTTTTTGATTGGGACCATGATCCGCGGATTTCATCAAGGCCCGCGGCCGTTCGGCCGATCATCAGAGAGGCCGGACATATGCGAGCAGCCAGCCGGGTTCAAAAAGATCAGAAGAAAGGCTTGACCGAGGGGGTGTCCACATATGCCTCGCGAGGAATGGCGGCTAAGCCGACAGGGGAAGAAAACGAGCCGGCCGTTGCGGATGCCGAGCGAGCCGAGCACCGCGAGGCGGTCTTTGGTCAGACATGCCCCATCGAGACCGCAGTGGACGTGCCAGCTGGCAGATAAAGGGGTACGGCAATGGCATCGTCGAGTGGTAACTAATGGGGGTGTATACATACCGCCAACAAACCCTGGTCGTATGGTCGAAGCCAGCGCCCACATATGGGAGATTGCCAGGAAAGGAACGTTGCATTTCCTCGCGTAGATTGGTTGTCGGACCATGCCTGGATATTCTCGGGTAAGCACTGCTATGTGACGCTGACGCGATTGCAGAATTTGCAGCAGGCTCCTTCAAGTCGATTGCCGCCATGGCTCAGATGCGCCACAAGCGGACTATTCAACGTGGGATGTCGAATGATAGCGCATGACCCGTTGAAGGTCGCCGCCCACTTGGCGGTCAAAAACTAGCCGCCCTTGGGCCGCGTGCAGAATTCTCACGCACGCTCCTATTGACAATCTGTGAGTTTGCTGGCTTTTCTCGCGAAGGTTCCGAGCACCTGCCGCCTGCAGACGCAAGTCACGGTAAAGCCCGGCATATGACGTTTTTTCTCACCCTCGAAGCATTTCGTTGGTGGCAATGCAGGCCCCCATCACAGTCGAAATGCCTCTTTGGAGGAGTGAGTGATGTCTTTGCGACAATCGCCCGAAAATCGTTTTCTGAGTGTCTCGCCAGGCAAAATTTTTGCCGCAACCGCGTTTCCTATGGTCGCCATCATGGTGATGAACGGGATGCTAGGTATTATCGACGCCGTCTTTTTGGGGCATTTCGTCGGTGCGGACGCCATGGCGGCCGTCGGCATGGCGTTTCCAGTTCTGATGCTGACGATCGCGCTTTCGACCCTTGTCAGCGGGGGAATGTCCAGCCTGCTGGCTCGCCAGCTCGGCGCCGACGACCGTAACGCGGCCAACGCGACCTTCGCCGGCGCGCATGGACTTGCGTTGACGACCGCGTCAGCGCTGATCGTGATCTTCTTTGCGGGCGGGTGGGCCTTCGCTCTGCACATTGCCGGCACCGATGGCCCGGTTGCCGAAATGGTGTGGATCTTCCTGGCAATCACCATATTCGGAACCCCGGTACAATTTCTGCTCGGTATTCATGCCGACGCCTGGAGGAACGAAGGACAGGCGGGATTGATGGCGCTCATGTCACTTGGGGTCACACTCATCAACATCCTGCTGAACTACATCCTGGTCGTCGTGCTTGAACTGGGCGTCGCGGGATCGGCTACGGGCACGGTTCTGGCACAGACGCTCGGACTGGTGCTTCTGGCGGGGCTACGCCCGTTCCTTGGGGGCATGATGCCGCTCAACAGCCTCTGGCGGAACCGATGGACGGGCAGTTGGAGGCGTATTGCTGCGCTGGGTGCCCCCGTCAGTCTGGGTTTTATCGGAATGGCGCTTTCAGCCGCCAGTGTGGTTCTCGCTCTCCGTCTTGCAGGCGCCACCGATTACGCCACGACCATTGCCGCCTACGGGATCGTGACACGCATTTTCAGTTTTGCCTTCCTGCCAATCATGGCGATCGCGATGGCGATGCAGAGCATCGTCGGCAACAATGTTGGAGCGCGGCTTTACTCCCGCTCGGATGCGGTCCTGCGGATCGCTGCAGCAACAACATTGCTCTACTGTCTTGCCGTCGAGGTTTTGTTGCTGAGCCAAGGCACAGTCGTCGGAGCGGCCTTTGTCGCTGATCCGGATGTGATCGGCGAGGTCGGCCGATTGCTTCGTCCCATGGCTGCGGTCTATCTCTTTTCCGGACCAGTTTTTGTGCTCGGGCTATATTTCCAAGCCATCGGCCAACCGGCCCGCGCGGCTCTTCTGACCGTGGTCAAGCCGCTTATCCTGTTGCCTGTCTTGGTCACGATCGCTGCGGCAATGTTGGGCGCGGATGCGATTTGGTTCGCCTATCCGTTGGCCGATGGCGTGGCCGCAGTCATCGCAACTCTTGTGCTCGCCGTCGCCCTGAAGGCGCGGGGAACCGCTGGTGTCGGGCTCAAGGCCCTGGGGACCATGTCATGACAGTCAGAAACATCGCAGAAGCCAAGGCGCACGCAAAATCTCTGAGGAGCGCACTTGCCGCCGACGGTACCGTGTTGGGCCATGCCCAGGCGCTGGAACTGATCGCCCGGCAGAACGGCGCGCGCGACTGGAACACCTTGTCCGCCCGCCTCGCCAACGCTGCTCCCCCTCCGTTCCATTTGCACCAAAGGGTACAGGGGCGGTATCTTGGGCACTCCTTCAAGGGCGAAATCAGCGCATTATCATCCTCGGGCTCGCACTATTGCGTAACTGTCCGTTTCGATGAACCGGTGGACACGGTTACCTTCGACAGCTTTTCGAACATGCGTCGAATGGTAAGAGGTACGGTGGATATCAATGGAACTTCCGTACGCAAGACATCAAACGGGACGCCGCACCTGACTTTAAGCGCGTTATGAGCCTCTGTGAGTTAAAGGTTCGCGGCCGATTTTTGCGGTGGCCAATGTCCGCAAAGGGCAGAATGCCGTCATGCCACGAGTGCGCCAAAGCGTCATCCGGCTCCGGCTAAAGGTCCCAATACTCCTTTTCACGATAGCAAGCGTATCCAGGATTATGGAAAAGGCGGGGGTTGGCTGGCGACGGCTTAGACAGCAGAGGTGATAGCCAGAGGCCGGGGGTGACCAATCGGCAGCACGGGTCGCGCACCCAATCCCGT
>NZ_CP146244.1:1222500-1229846 GCF_037039395.1 Agrobacterium vitis
AGTTGGAAAGCTTGGCCATAGTGGGTGACAGCCCCGTACGCGTAGAACACTCATTGTCCTAGAGTAGGGCGGGACACGTGAAATCCTGTTCGAACATGGGGAGACCACTCTCCAAGCCTAAGTACTCGTGCATGACCGATAGCGAACAAGTACCGTGAGGGAAAGGTGAAAAGCACCCCGACAAGGGGAGTGAAATAGAACCTGAAACCGGATGCCTACAAACAGTAGGAGGGCGAAAGCCTGACTGCGTACCTTTTGTATAATGGGTCAACGACTTAGTGTAACTAGCAAGCTTAAGCCGGTAGGTGTAGGCGCAGCGAAAGCGAGTGTTAATAGCGCGATTGAGTTAGTTGCATTAGACCCGAAACCGAGTGATCTAGCCATGAGCAGGTTGAAGGTTGGGTAACACCAACTGGAGGACCGAACCCGCATCTGTTGCAATAGATTGGGATGACTTGTGGTTAGGGGTGAAAGGCCAATCAAACTCGGAAATAGCTGGTTCTCCGCGAAAACTATTTAGGTAGTGCGTCGATCGAATACCTCAGGGGGTAGAGCACTGGATGGGCTATGGGGACTCACCGTCTTACTGATCCTAACCAAACTCCGAATACCTGAGAGTACTAATCGGCAGACACACGGCGGGTGCTAACGTCCGTCGTGAAGAGGGCAACAACCCTGACCTCCAGCTAAGGTCCCCAAGTCATGGCTAAGTGGGAAAGGATGTGAGGATCCCAAAACAACCAGGATGTTGGCTTAGAAGCAGCCATCATTTAAAGAAAGCGTAACAGCTCACTGGTCTAAATAAGGGTCTTTGCGCCGAAAATGTAACGGGGCTAAAGCCATGCACCGAAGCTGAGGATTTGCAGTAATGCAAGTGGTAGCGGAGCGTTCCGTAAGCCTGTGAAGGGACAGTCGTGAGACATCCTGGAGGTATCGGAAGTGCGAATGTTGACATGAGTAACGATAAAGGGGGTGAGAGACCCCCTCGCCGAAAGACCAAGGGTTCCTGCTTAAAGTTAATCTGAGCAGGGTTAGCCGGCCCCTAAGGCGAGGCAGAAATGCGTAGTCGATGGGAACCACGTTAATATTCGTGGGCCTGGTGGTAGTGACGGATCACACAAATTGTACAGTCTTACTGGATTGATTGTGCAGTGGAGTGGTTCCAGGAAATAGCTCCACCGTATAGACCGTACCCGAAACCGACACAGGTGGTCAGGTAGAGTATACCAAGGCGCTTGAGAGAACTATGTTGAAGGAACTCGGCAAATTGCACGCGTAACTTCGGAAGAAGCGTGACCCCTTTTTACGCAAGTGGAGAGGGGTGGCACAGACCAGGGGGTAGCGACTGTTTATCAAAAACACAGGGCTCTGCGAAGTCGCAAGACGACGTATAGGGTCTGACGCCTGCCCGGTGCTGGAAGGTTAAGAGGAGAGGTGCAAGCTTTGAATCGAAGCCCCAGTAAACGGCGGCCGTAACTATAACGGTCCTAAGGTAGCGAAATTCCTTGTCGGGTAAGTTCCGACCTGCACGAATGGCGTAACGACTTCCCCGCTGTCTCCAACATAGACTCAGTGAAATTGAATTCCCCGTGAAGATGCGGGGTTCCTGCGGTCAGACGGAAAGACCCCGTGCACCTTTACTATAGCTTTACACTGGCATTCGTGTCGGCATGTGTAGGATAGGTGGTAGGCTTTGAAGCTTGGACGCCAGTTCGAGTGGAGCCATCCTTGAAATACCACCCTTATCGTCATGGATGTCTAACCGCGGTCCGTTATCCGGATCCGGGACAGTGTATGGTGGGTAGTTTGACTGGGGCGGTCGCCTCCGAAAGAGTAACGGAGGCGCGCGATGGTGGGCTCAGACCGGTCGGAAATCGGTCGTCGAGTGCAATGGCATAAGCCCGCCTGACTGCGAGACTGACAAGTCGAGCAGAGACGAAAGTCGGTCATAGTGATCCGGTGGTCCCGCGTGGAAGGGCCATCGCTCAACGGATAAAAGGTACGCCGGGGATAACAGGCTGATGACCCCCAAGAGTCCATATCGACGGGGTTGTTTGGCACCTCGATGTCGGCTCATCGCATCCTGGGGCTGGAGCAGGTCCCAAGGGTTTGGCTGTTCGCCAATTAAAGCGGTACGTGAGCTGGGTTCAGAACGTCGTGAGACAGTTCGGTCCCTATCTGCCGTGGGTGTAGGAATATTGACAGGATCTGTCCCTAGTACGAGAGGACCGGGATGGACATATCTCTGGTGGACCTGTTGTCGTGCCAACGGCATAGCAGGGTAGCTATATATGGAATGGATAACCGCTGAAGGCATCTAAGCGGGAAACCAACCTGAAAACGAGTATTCCCTATCAGAGCCGTGGAAGACGACCACGTTGATAGGACGGGTGTGGAAGCAGGGTAACCTGCGAAGCTTACCGTTACTAATAGCTCGATTGGCTTAATCGTTCTCATTGACAATGCTCATCGACTTCCTCGATGAGCCATCTGTTTAGCGCTCACGCATGAGCGGCTCGTATACGAGCCTATGCTCCGCGAGGGCGCCGAACGATCGGCGACGCGCTTTGCGCTTGCGGACTTCGTCCGAAGGCGCCAAGCAAAACGTCGACGAATGACGTGTTCACAAAAAAAACGGGCAACGCCCGCCAGCTTCTCACATATGCAAAGCATCAATACGGTTCCGTATTAACGCTTTGGCACCCTTCTGAGCGCAAGCGAAGAAGATGGGTTTGCCAAAGAAAAGGGAACACTATTGATGCGAAGCATCAACATTGCCCTTAGCTGACCTGGTGGTCATGGCGGGGCGGCCGCACCCGTTCCCATTCCGAACACGGCCGTGAAACGCCCCTGCGCCAATGGTACTTCGTCTTAAGACGCGGGAGAGTAGGTCGCTGCCAGGTCTGCTAATGGCAATGTTGATAAATACATCAAAACACTCTTCTCTCACACACTTCGGCCCTGCCGAAAACCTCGGGCCGCGCAAGCGGCTCTTTCGCTTTAAAGCCCCTGAAATACGAGGCAAAAATAACAAAACTCGACATCTTACCGCCCACAAAACCCGGGTGGTAACCCAAACAAAAATCGTTTGATCTGTCGAAATATATCCCAAACGGGATGCAAGAATGGTAACGCGGGGTGGAGCAGCCCGGTAGCTCGTCAGGCTCATAACCTGAAGGCCGCAGGTTCAAATCCTGCCCCCGCAACCATCTTTACTTGCGATAACCCCGCAGCCTTACCAGCTGCGGGGTTTTTGCGTTCTGCCGCAATCGTCAGGATGCCAGCGAGATCGCCCCGAACATCGATCTCGATCTTACCATCTGCCGGCGTCAGGATGATGTCCTCGACCAACTTGCGCAGGACGTCCGCAGCCTCGATCCGCCGCTCCTCGGAATCATCCTGAAGCGTCTCGTAGAGCTGCTGCACACGTAGTCGGTACTGACCGGCCATCGCCGGATGCAGGAGGGGAGGCGGCTCGTCGGCCGTCGCGAGGAACTCCCTGAGTTCGATCTTGCGCCCCTTCAGCTTGCCGCCGCGTTCCGTCACTGCTTCGAGCGAGATCGACTCTTTCAGATAAAGGTCCATGAGGCGTTGTTCCTCGCGATCGATCCGCTCGATCTCGGCTTGGGCCGCATCGATGTTGGTGCGGCTCTCCATGCGCAGGCGGTTGATTTCCTGAGTATAGGCGTCACAGAACTCAGCGAAGATTTTCGGATCGAGCATGCGGCTTCGGAGCGCGTTAAGAACCCGCGACTCCAGTTCATCACGCCGGATGTTGACGCGGTTCTCGCAGGTGCCCTTGTTGCGTGCTGTCGAGCAGCCGATCAGCGTGGCCGATATCGCGGAGTATCCGCCTCCGCAGCATGCGCATTTGGTGAGGCCCGAGAAGAGGTACTTCGGGCGCCGACGATAGTTGATGGCGCCCACATCGGCATGGCCGTTATCGTCGCGCTCGATCTTGTTTTCCGTCTGGCGCTTCTTCACCGTTTGCCAGAGCGCTTCATCGAGGATGCGCAGTTCGGGAACATCCTGGATGATCCATTCGGATTCCGGGTTGGGTCGCGCCTGCCGCTTGCCCGTGTCCGGGTCTTTCACAAAGCGCTGGCGATTCCAGACGATCTTGCCGATATACATCTCGTTGTTGAGGATGCCGTTTCCGCGCTTCGGATTGCCGTTGATTGTGCTAAAGCCCCAGTCGCCACCCGAAGGGGCCGGGATGCCTTCCTTGTTGAGGGCAAAGGCGATGGTCTTTGCCGATTTGCCGAGCGCATAGTCACGGAAGATGCGCTCGACCACCTTGGCCTGAGCTTCGTTGATGGTTCGGTCGCCGCGAACCGGCTCGCCATTGCCGTCGAACGTCTTCACCACATCGTAGCCGTATGAGTTGCCGCCCCCGGATTTGCCTGCTTCGACCCGGCCGCGTTGACCGCGACGGGTCTTGTCTGCGAGATCCTTGAGAAACAGCGCGTTCATCGTCCCCTTGAGGCCGACATGCAGATGCGTGACCTCCCCCTCCGACAGCGTGACGATCTTCACGTCCGAATAGGCCATACGCTTGTAGAGGCCGGCGATGTCCTCCTGGTCACGCGACAGGCGATCCATCGCCTCGGCAAGGACAAACTGGAAGCGGCCGCGCGTCGCGTCGCTAATCAGCGCCTGGACGCCGGGACGCAGAAGCGATGCGCCGGAAATGGCGTGGTCGGTGTATTCCTCGACCACCTGCCAGCCCTGCTTCTCAGCATGAAGGCGGCAGATGCGGAGTTGGTCGGCGATGGAAGCGTCGCGCTGATTGTCGGAGGAATAGCGGGCGTAGATGGCGACTTTCAAATCACGTCTCCGAACGTCTTCGGGAGGCGTTTCACCCCCGCTTTTTCACTAGCGCCTCGAAGTTCTGACGTGCCATTTGCCTGCCGAGCAGGCGGGCAAGTTGAACGAGGCGGGGGTCCGGGTCGCCGCGTGGCGTAAACGTCAGTTCCGGCGCAGTGAGAAGCATCGCCTCGAGCAATTCTTCGCGCTCGTTTTGCGTAACCGCTGTCTTGGATTTGCTTGCTTCCGGTGTCATGTCCGGCAGGATTCATGCAAAAACCAAGATAAACAACTGAATTCAAAGCAGAACAATTGGCGGTCATCGGAGAAGTTGCGCGTATCAGGGAGCGTGCCAGCGCAGAACAGGGCGCTCTAGGGTAGTAAAATGACCTACGAAATCTCCGCGAAATCCGCTCCTGGCGCATCTGAACTCCTCGGTGGCTATCCCTTTGTCTTTTTCCATCAAGGCAGGGCGAGCCTTGAACAAGGTCGATAATAGCGTATTGCATTTGGCGCTACAAGTCATTATGTTGCGCCCAAGGAGATAATCATGGCCACCACCGTCGAACGCAAGGAATACCCGATCTCGATGCGTCTGCCCGAAGCGGACGTCGCGATGATCGATCGAGCCGCTACCCTGCGCGGCCGGTCGCGCACGGATTTCGTGCGGGACGCAGCCGTGCGCGCCGCCGAAGAGATTGTCATGGAACAGCGGCTGATCCGCATGAGTCCCGAAGGCTTCGCCGATTTCATGGACGTCCTGTCCCGCCCGGCCGCTCCGGTTCCCGAGATGGTGGAACTGGCCAAGCGGCCTGCGCCGTGGGAGCCAGGCTACGTCGCGAAGCGGTGAGCCGTGACTTTATCGGCTCCCGAATCTCTCACCGCTGCACATAATGTGTCCGAGTTCTCTTGCGGCAAGCCTGCGCTCGATCATTGGCTGAAGACGCGCGCGCTTTCCAATCAGGAAAAGGGTTTCACGGCGGTTCTCGTTGTCCACGAGGCTGGACGCGTCGTCGGGTATTACGGCTTGGCGCCGACGGCCGTCATTCCTTCGATCCTGCCGCGCTCGATACGCACCGGCCAACCGCCCGATCCGGTTCCCTGTCTTCTTCTCGGCCAGCTTGCTACGGACACGGAATGGGCCGGGCATGGCATCGGCACAGGTCTGGTGAAACATGCCCTTGAGCGCTGCGTCGAGGCCGCTGCTCTGATCGGCGGGCGGGCGCTGATGGTCAATGCCGTCGATCACGAAGCGGCTCAGTTCTGGCAGCGCCGAGGTTTTACGCCCTCGAAGGACGACCCTCTCGTCCTGTTTCGCTCGATCGCTGCAATCGCCGCATCGCTGGCGGAAGCGCGGCAGCAAGAGCAAGGCGCTTAACCTGAAGTCTTCACAATTCAAGCAACTCGGCAAAAGCCATAAAGAACGCATTTGGTAATGGACCACGAAGACGACGTTCTCGTTTCAAAATATTCTGCATACCGGAAAGCTCTCCGAGACGTCGAACCATGCATGTCATTTATGCCATATGGGTGGTTCGAGCCGCCGAAAACCATCCGGCTCGATACGGAGTTTGGTCGTCAGCAGATGGTCTATCGCGATCTGGCCGATGAAGCCGCACGAGATCTTGCCAACGGGATCAATCACCTGACCGGTCTCACGATGCGTCTTGAGGCTTGGAGCAAGGTTATCCTAGGGCTTGATGTCCGCGACAAGAACCTGCTGCTGCACGAGTTCGTTCAAGACCTGGCTTCCACGGCGCTTCTCAGTCCATACACTCTTAAAGCCAGATTTTATTTTGCGGTCGCGCATCTGTCCCACCAGGCCAACTGCACACGCAGGGATGAGGAATGGTCGGACGATTTCGTGACACTTCCCGAAGACTGGCGGATAAATGAAGAGGCCGCAGTCAGATTGGCGAAGCCCTGGCGATCCTGGAAGAGGCTGATCAAGGCACTCAATACAGTCGACATGGGTGATTATAAAACGGCAACAGACGACTTTCGCAGCAAGCACACGCATCGGTTCACCCCGCGGGTCGAACTCGGGATAACGCAGATGGTGAAGCGGCTGCCGTCGAAAGATAGCGGAAAGCTCTGCTATGGAGTGGGTGGCAGCGAACCTGATAAGCTGGAAACGGTAGTATGCGAATTGAAGGCGCAGTGCATTCGATTGTCTGAATGTTACGGCGAGTTCCAAACGCTCGTGACTGAGCAAAGCGACGCGCTATTCGGGAATGCCAGCGGTTGATTTCCCGTGATGAAGGAAGACCGATGAGATTGAGCAGGCGTCGCCCTTCGGGCCGGGCTCTCGGCTCGCGCTGAAGCCCCGCTGTCGCGGGTCTTCAGCCTGATTGGCTTTGATCCCTGACGCGGAGCCAGGCCGCCGCTGGCCTACGGTCGCTCCGTCGCTGAGGCTGCAATATCGTTGGATATCAGGCTTTGCGGTTCGACGGTGCTGGCCACGGCATGGCTGCTGTAGAGTGAGAGTGCGGATCGGGCTTTCGTGACGGGTTAAGGGTCGGAGAAGAGGTCTCCGGCGC
>NZ_CP146245.1 GCF_037039395.1 Agrobacterium vitis
AACCCAGCTCTCTTGTCTGGCATCCCTAATCCAGTCCCGTCCTTGGACGGTAAACCCGCACGGGGTTCGCAGCTACTGCGACCTCTCCGGCTACGCCTGCGCGGTGACCGCGGCCGGGCCCGGATCGAACGGGCGCCATCGAGCGGGGATCGGCCCCGCCAACGGATGGAGCCTCACATGTCGGATCTCAGCCTCGCACAAAACCACGCATTCGATCTTGCCCGGACCCTGATGGTCCCGGTCATCCTCTTCGAGGTGGATGGCGAGATCGGCGTCATGATTTCCGCCGAGTATGACGGCGACGAAGACGCCATCATCAACGAATACGATCCATTTGCTTACGGATCGGCTCATTGAGCCGATCACCCCTTCGGGGGAAGGCGTGCCGCTTGCGCTGATGCGCGCGCAAGGGAGGCTTCGCCGCGAGCTTTCCCAGCAGATCTGCACATTGCGAACCGCGCCCTTGCGCGCTTCCATCTTCGCGGCCTGGGCGCTGCCAGTCCGAAAAGTCAGGAAGGCTAAAGGAAGTGAAATGGAAAAAAATGAGATCGAGCAGCTGCGCGCCCTGGTGGGCTGCGCAGCCGTCCTCGAGCATGAAGACTTCGCGATAGACACGAAAGAGAGCACGCGCCGGGCGGTAAAATTCCGGCGCGACGATGACATCGTCATCGTCATCCATGATGACAGGGGCTGGTTCGATGCACGTTCAGACGCCAAGGGCGACGTTTTCGCGCTCGCAAGCTATCTCCATGGGATCGGCTTTGCCGAGGCCTTGGCGGTGGTCAGCGATCTCGTCGCGTTTCAGCCCACCGCACCGACCTGGGACAAGCCTCTCCGTCAAACCCAAACAGGGGCTGCGGTCGCTGACCGCTGGAACCACCGAAAACGGCCGTGGCGCGGATCGGCGACGTGGACTTACCTCCAGCGATGCCGGCGCTGCCATGGCAAGTCATCTCCGCGGCGATCGAGGCGGACGTTCTTCGAGAAGGCCCATATGGCTCGATGTGGGCGAAACATGTCGATGAGGCTGGCGCCGTCATCGGCTGGGAGGAGCGCGGTCCGGACTGGCGCGGGTTTTCCACCGGCGGCGCCAAGGCGCTCTTCCGGTTTGGAAAGGTGGATGCCCGTCGGATCTGTGTGACGGAGGCGGCGATCGATGCGCTCAGCCTGGCCGCGATCGAGCAGACACGATCCGACACGCTCTATGTCAGCACCGGCGGCGGGTGGTCGCCGCTAACCGCGCTCGCGTTGGAAAACCTGGCTTCCGGGGAAGGCGCATGGCTGGTGGCGGCGACCGAAAACAATGTTCAGGGTGAGGTCTTTGCCGATCGTCTGCGCCAGATGGCGGAATGCGCCGGGTGTGACTTCTCGCGGCTGAGGCCGGAATCGGAGGATTGGAATGAGGAATTGAAGGAGAGAAGGGAGAGAGGAGAGCTGCCGCATACGCGGACAGCGCATCAAGGGTGAAGCTGCCGCCCGCCTTACGGCGGCCCTTGACCCGCTGCTCGCGAGGCGCCGGCTGAGGAGGGGTGATCAAAGGACTGAACAGAGAGGTCGATCAGGCTTCGCTTCAGTCGCAACCCCGAAGGAGCCGCAGATGTTCAATCCTCCCACCATCCGTAAGGTGTTCGAAGGCGTGGCCAGCCGCCATGAGATGTACGCCCTGTTCAACCGCCACAGCCAGTCACCATTCAACGATGACCGTATTTCCGGCACGCGTTATGTCGGTGAGTGGTTCGAGATATCCGAAGCCGACCACGACCGCATGTTCGAGATCCTCCCTCCGCTGTTTTACCGCAGTGACATGTTCGCCATGCGGGAGTTTCTGGCCGCCAGCGTCACCAGCGTGTTTTTTGCACTGACGATCGATGATCGATCCCGATGGTTTCACGGCTATTGCGACCTGGGCGATCGCCAGTCACCCGACCGCATGTGTGCCGAGATCATCACCCGCGAATCCCGTCCGGTGCGTGCCATGAACCGACAGGAAAAGCTCGATCATATCTGGAGCGCGACCGGTCCGGATTTCCGTGGTTATGCCGACGCTCGCTTTCCAGCCGATCTGCGCAATCGCCAGATCGTGCTCGTTTATCCCTCTGCCCAGGGCAAAATCTGGAAGCTTCTTGCCGATCTGACCGACGAGGAGATCGCCGCCAAACTGCCGGTGCAATTCCGTCTTCTGCCGGAAACCATAGCTGCCTGACGGCAGTCTTCACGTCCAAACCTCCACCATCCGCAGCCTGGCAACACCGCTTCTTCCCGCGAGTGTGCCTCGGCGCGCCCACTCACAGGAGTTTACCAATGGCGCATGACGATCCTTTCGCTGTCGACCTATTCGGCAATACAGCTCTCGCATCCGGTTTCGATCTCGGCTTGACGGGTTTCGCAGCAGACTTCGCGACCGATATCGACCCCCGGCCCTTGACGCCGGCACCAGCCGCTCCGGTCCGCAAAGAACCGAAGCCCACGCCGCAGATACGGGAGAAGGTCGATTTTCGGCTGGAGGGTTCTCGCGGTCTCGCAAAATCTTGGCGCGACCGTGCGCGTGACAATATCGCCGCCATCCTGCTGGCGAACGAGATCGAACGTCACGGCCTGCCTGCCCGACCTGACCAGCAGGCCAGGTTGATCAAGTTCACCGGCTTCGGCGCCTCTGATCTGGCCAACGGCATATTCCGGCGTCCGGGCGACGAGGCGTTTCGCAAAGGCTGGGAGGAGCTCGGCAGCAATCTCGAAAGTGCTGTTGCGCCAGATGATTACGCGTCGCTGGCGCGCTGCACCCAATATGCCCATTTCACGCCGGAATTTATCGTTCGTGCCATCTGGTCGGGCTTGATCCGTATCGGCTTCATGGGTGGACGCATCCTGGAGCCGGGTATCGGCACGGGGATGTTTCCGGCGCTGATGCCGGATGCTCTCTCCAAGGTGAGCCATGTCACCGGTATCGAGCTTGATCCCGTCACCGCCCGTATCGTCCGGCTGCTCCAGCCACGCGCGAAAATCATCACAGGTGATTTCTCGCGCTCGAACCTGCCCGCTCATTTCGATCTCGCGATCGGCAATCCCCCCTTCTCGGATCGAGCGGTGAAGAGCGATCCGGCTTTCCGCAATCTCGGCTTCCGGCTGCATGACTATTTCATCGCCAAGTCCATCGACCGGCTGAAGCCCGGCGGGTTTGCCGCCTTTGTCACGTCGTCCGGCACCATGGACAAGGCCGATGCCCGAGCCCGCGACCACATCGCCGGCATGGCCGATCTTGTTGGAGCAATCCGCCTGCCCGAAGGCAGTTTCCGCGCTGACGCTGGCACGGATGTCGTTGTCGATATCCTCTTCTTCCGGAAGCGTCATGCTGACGAGCCGGCTGGAGACGACAGCTGGCTCGATCTCGCGGATGACCACGACGCCGATTGGCGCGATCTTCCGGCTCGAACATGCTCTCGGCGGGTTTGAACATGAGCGCGAGAACTATCGCAATCGGCTCGCCGATGCGAAACGTCGCCTCGCCTCCTACACACCGCGTCTGGGGGAAAGCTTCTCATTCCAAGCCGAGCTTGAACTCAAGCTGAGCCAATTGGACGAGATCGAGAGGGATCTGGCGGCAACCGCCGATGAACCAGAGGAGGATAGCCAGGAAGCCGCGTAAACTGCGGTATATTCACCGTCACTTGAAACGGGGTCGGACCATACACATCTACCGGTCATCACCCGTTTTGATGGTTTGCCTCACAGTGGCGATTGCCGCGCGTGCGTAGCTGTCCGGGTTGGAAGGGCGCTCCCCGAAAGGGTCGAGTGCCCTTTCGTTTTCAAGTACGCGAGCACGTTTTGCCATCGGACCCAAATTCTTTATCAGCCTGTCAGGCTGCGGAGCGGTGCTTTTTTGGCACGAGATCTTGCCGGGTTTTCTTTTGTGACGGGCCCGGCATCATCATCGAACAAGGAAGAGAGGACGACCGGATGCCGGTCCGGAAAACGGGCGACAAGCTCCAGGGTGCCGCCCATGGCCCCGACATAACTGCGCAACGTGGACAGAAGCAGATCGCTCCGCTTCTCCAGGCGCGAAATATTTTCCTGTTTTACACCGAGCGTTTCGGCCATCCGGACCTGGGTGAGGTCGCGCGCCTTGCGCAGATCCTGCAGTGTCCGGTATTCCTCGAGCCGCTCGTTGCCCAGCTGTTCGAGCCGTTCGCGACGTTCCGCAGGAAGGCCCTGAAGGACGTCATCCAATGATCTAGCCATTCTTTTTCTCCTTCATTGCGTCGAGATGCTGTGTCAATCGCTGATCGGCTTTTGCGATCAGCACTTTGTAGAACCGCGTCTGACTGCCGCCCGATTTGTCGCCTGCCACCAGGAGGATTGCCCGGCGCTCGGGATCGAACGCATAAGCCAGTCGCCAGACGCCGTCTGCAGCCTTGAACCGCAATTCCTTCATATTCGCGTGTGCCGATCCCTTGAGCGTATCGGCGTAGGGACGACCAAGTTGTGGACCGTAAGCTTTCAGGAGCGGCAAGGCCGCGAAGATTTCGTCCTGTACCTCTTCCGGCAGGGCTGAAAACTCCGGGTCGAACTCGTCGTGGAGCAGAACTGCCCATTCCTTCGTCATAATATGATCTCAGAGTTATATGCTGTCAAGGTTATATTTTGGAGTGATTCTGTTCGGCATCCAAGCTCAACATCCTACAACGCCTGGTGCGAATGGCCAATCGGGATCGGGCAGATTTAACACGAGGGTAAAACGGAGAGGGGAAAGAAGGGGATAGGAAACCGGTTCGCAAGGCCGGTCCAACGGCTGCCGGTTCCCTCAATCGCGCCGGTCGCCGAGACCGGGCCAGCTTGTCTCGCAAGGCAGGTGTGCCTCGCTCTCCCGCAAGCCAGATCTGCTCCGGCGCAATTGCAGCCGCCGGCCCATCCTGCGGTTCGGGAGGTGTCTTCGAAATGAAGATGAGGAGGCAAGGACAGTCCGTCCGCCCGAAGCTTAAGAGGTCATTCACATGCAGTTGATTACAGCCGATCCCCGCAGCCTGAAAGACAATCCCGACCGGTCCCGTCAGTCGAAATCTTCGCCCCAGTCCGACGCGCTGTTGTGCGCATCGATCAGGGCCATCGGTGTCGTCCAGCCGCCGATTGTCAAACTCGATCCGGAAGGCGGCAACAGCTACATCATCGTCTTCGGACACCGCCGCGCCGCCCAAGCGATTGCCGCGGATCTCATGGAAATCCCGCTGCTGCTAACCGATCCCTCCGACGATCTCGGCGCCATGCAGTCCTTTGCGGAAAACATCGCCCGTGAACCGTTGAACCCGGTCGACCAGTGGCGAGCCATTGAGCGGCTGGTGGCCCTGGGATGGACCGAAGAGTCGATCGCCATGGCGCTGGCGCTCCCCAGTCGGCAGATCCGCAAACTCAGGCTTCTGGCCAATATCCTGCCCTCGATGCTCGACCAGATGGCGCGTGGCGATATGCCGAACGAGCAGCAGCTGCGCACAATTGCGGCTGCCGGTCAGGACGAGCAGGCCGAGGTCTGGAAAAAGTACAAGCCAAAGAAACAGGATCCGCAAGTCTCTTGGTGGGAGGTCGCCCGCGCGCTGACCACGACCCGGATGCTGGCCAAACATGCGAGCTTCGGCGAGGATCTAGCGCAGGCTTACGGCATCACCTGGGTCGAGGACCTGTTTGCCCCCGCTGACGAGGATAGCCGCTATACCACCGACGTCGAGGCGTTTCTCGGAGCGCAGCAGGAATGGCTGGCCAACAATCTGCCCAAGCGTGGTTCGGTCATCGAGGCCAATGAATACGGCCAGGCCAAGCTCCCGGCCAAGGCGCAACAGGTCTATGGCAAGCCGGGCAAGGGCGATCTGACCGGCTGGTACATCAACGCGCGCGACGGCTCGGTGCAGTCGGTTGCCTACCGAATACCCGAAGTGAAGAAGGCCCGGCTGGTCAAGGATGCCGAGGGTGTCGAAACCCTCGTAGAGGAGGTCGAGGCACCGAAAGAGCGGCCCGATGTGACCCAGAAGGGTCTCGACATGATCGGTGATCTGCGAACCGATGCTCTGCACGAGGCACTCGCCCGTGCGCCGATCGAAGACGACACGCTGATGGCTCTGCTCATTCTAGCCTTCACCGGTACGAATGTCAGCATCGCCAGCGGTGCATCGGACAATCCCTATGGTCATGCGAAATGCGGGCCGCATGCTGCCCGGTTGATCGGCGAGAACGGCAAGCTGTCCTTCGATCGCGAGACACTGTTGCAAGCTGCGCGCTCAGTGCTGATCGAAGTCCTGTCTCTGCGGCGCAATCGCTCCGACAGCGGCCTGATGGCCCGTATTGCCGGGGATGCGATCGGCGCCGATCAATTCCTGCCCAACATGGCGACCGAAGACTTCCTCTCATGCCTGTCACGCGCAGCACTTGAGGCCGTCGCGGAAACGGCGGGGGTGCCCGGTCGGATCAAGGTGAAGGATACCCGTGGGGCATTGGTCGAGCATTTTGCCGACGGACGGCTGGTGCATCCAGCAGCGCTGCTCGCGCCTTCCACTGTGGACCTGCGGTCATGGGTTGGACGCTACATCAGGGCTGACAGCGGACTGGAGGATGCCCACGACGACCCCGATACACTCGCAGAGCAGCCTTCCGGTGGTGACCTCGTAGACCATTCCGTCGCCGAGGAAGAGGCCGACGAGGGTTTCCGCGAGGCCGCCGAATAGCATCGGTCGAACGAGTCTGAACCCGACGCCGCTGGCTGATGCCGGCGGCGTTTTTGTTTCCAGCAATCAGAAGGAGTTTGTCATGGCAGAGATCCATGATGACATGGCCGCGGAAAAAGCGGTGCATGAAGCCGAAATAAGGGCATTGGAACGGCCAACAATACAAGCAGGAGCATCGACACCTTGGGGCATGGCACAGGTCTCGCGGCAATATGCCGACGATATCGTTCTGCATTCGACCGCCAGTCACGGTGGTTTCCATCTCGCCGAGAATGCCAACGCCGTCGTCCATCCCCTCTATCGCAATGACGACGGATTCTACGAGGAGGATTGTGAATGGGCAAAGGTCGCCCATGCCTTCCCGCAACTGTTCACTGCCTATGAGCGGCGCTTGGCCGATCGCACGCTTCGCGACTATTTCCCTCATGCCTACGAGCGCGTCACGGGAGCAATACTGAACGGCGGTCAATCTCGCATGCGGGACAGGCAGGAATTCGAGAGTCTCCACCGCAACGACTGGGTCGTCATCGCGGCCCTCAATTGCGATCACCAGCCTGGCTTTGTCGAGTGCGTCGCGACGCTGGGTGGGATCCGGGGCGAGACCGGCGAACGGCGGTTTCTGGTTCCGCGCTCCGACTACACGATCGGCCGGCATGGCTTCGTCATCGATCCAGTGAAGCACCAGTCCTATGATGGTCCGTCCAGCTTCGTGACCTGGGCGACGAGGCAATGACTGTCGCATTCACAGACAGCGACACACCTCGAAATCAGGTGATCGACTTTACCGGGCTCTATCGCAGGATCTGGGCACGGCAGCGGGATTATCGCTTCCGGCGGGCTGAGCTGACACGACAAACGAAGGCGCGGTGGAAATGAGAGGAAAGCCCGGCCACAGTGAGGGTGCGATAAAGCGTTGATCGAAGCGCGGAAGACATGGCACGGGGCAACCGGCTTGCAATGGCGTGTGCTTGGGGCCGAGATTTGTCAGTGCCCCTTGTGGGTGACGCGGCGTTGCCAAGGTGGGATCGCCATGGCGATTGCATCATGCTGTCGTGAACCAGATCGTCGGCCGGCACAGCACCTCGGTTTTGCTGCGGTCTGACATGGGCGCGCCCCGGTCAAAGGCCGCTTTCGCGCCGCGTTGCGGCAGGATCATCGCCTCGTCGCAGGGCAGGCCCGCGTCTGTTGCAGCCCGCCTGAGGCGGGCAGCACCATCCGCAAACCTTCCCCGCTCCTCCTGGCAATGGCCTGACCTTGGGCCGGGCCGCTGGTGCCCATGTCCTTTTGCCCGCACCCGAGGGGCTGAGCCGGAAGACAACCGGCACCCCGGGCTTCGCTGAAACATCGCTCATAAAGGATCCGATCATGGCACCGCTCAACCGCCCCACCCAGAAAAACCGTCTGGCAAAATCCCAACGCGCCACCACACTCGAAATGGTCAGGCACGCCTGCCCCGATACAGCCCAGGCACTGCGCATCTCCGAGAGCTTCGGCCTTGCCCTCATCGACAGCGACGGGATCCGCGACCTCCACCGCGGCCAGTTGATCAAAAGCGCCGATGCCCTGAAGGATGGCCTCGCCGAAAAGGCCATGCAGATCCACATGCAGCGCATCGTCGGATCGTTTGTCGGCTCCGCCTACGGCGCCGGGCAATTCTACAGCCGCGCGGTCACAGAAGCTCGCGATCTCACCACGAAACTGTCCAATGATACCAGAGACGAGGACCTGGACGGCCCAGTAGGCTTCGACAGCCGCGCCCAGCGCAAGCGCGAGTTCGCAGCCGACATGGGCCTGCAGGCCCACGTGCTCCGCATGGCAGCCGAAGGCGCCATCTCGGCCTACGAGGATGTCACCGGCGAAACCTGGAAGCCTTACGAGCGCACGGTCGAGCAGCCCGCCAACTCCGTCGATCAAAAGGCCGCAACGGCACAGATGGCAGCCTTCGAATAGCCGGATGCGGGGCTTCGGCCCCGCGTTTCACCAGCGTCTGGTTCCGTCCCTACAACCTGGTTCGGAAAAAGAAAAAAGGGCCGACGGAAAACCGCGGCCCATAAGTGTGAAGGTCATGGACCTCCAGAGGGGAACAGCTACTGCGGCGGAACTGGGAGGAAACCGCCATGTGCATCAGCTGAAGTCTGTATGCATGAATTTTCAACACGCTGCACCTAATTTTTGTGCAGTGCAGCTATGCGTTGGGCAATCAGGTGACTGTTCAGGCGCCTTTCAAAGTGCTGGCGCTCCTCAGGTGACGTGTGTCAGTTAACACTGTCAAAATGCAGGGTTCACTTGAAAGCAAGGCCGCCCGTGTCATCAACTTTTCGCAATTCCAGTCTTGGCAGCGAATGAAGCCAGCCATATTCTCGGGCATGGCCAAATTCTTCCCGACTCTCGAACCGCAACACCATCGCTTCATCGTGGCACAGCACATGTTCTTCACCGCATCGGCAGCGCCGACCGGTCATGTCAACATGTCTCCGCGCAGCACGGACATGTTTCGTATCCTTGGCGACAACGCCGCGATGTATCTCGACCGCACCGGCAGCGGCAACGAGACCGCTGCCCATCTGGGGATAAACGACCGCCTCACCATCATGTTCTGTGCGGTTTCCGGGCCGCCGCTAATCATGCGGCTGTTCGGCAAGGGGCGCGTCATCCATCGCGACAGTGACGAGTTTGCCAGCCTGCTGGACGAGCGGTTCGACGGCAACGCGCCGCTCGGCGCGCGGCAGATGATAAGGCTCGACTTCGATCTGGTTCAGACATCCTGCGGCTACGGCGTGCCGTTGTTCGAATACCAGGAAGAGCGCCCGCAGATGGACGCCTGGGCCAAGGCCAAGGGCATCGACGGGATCGACGACTACTGGCGGGAAAAGAACCAGGTCAGCCTAGACGGCTTTCCGACCGGCCTTTTCGAAACGCCCGGCTAGCGGAACCACTGGCTCTCGCGCCAAAACCCAGCTTATGGACAGTAAATCAACTTTGGAGGCGGTAACCGCCGCGTCCGTGGCCGGCGTAGGTTGCCCGCTGGGTGTCAGCGCCGACACGACACGTGGCCGCTTGAACGACGCTGAGAACCCGATGGATCTGCCGACGAGAAGGTAGAGCGGTTCCCAGTAATGTTGATCATCAAGGCCTGGCGCCGCGACCCGCTAAGCGAGGGGCTACAATGCTCCATTCGCGGCAGCCTCCCACATGCAGTCGTTGGCTCCGACCATTCGATCCGGGCTGTTGGCGCTATGCACCCGTTCCCATTGGTCATCACCAGAATGATGCCATTTGCCGTAATCCTTGATCCGGTCCACTGGCACGTCCACTGCGGTCTCGATGGGGCATGTCTGACCAAAGACCACCTCGCGCTGCTCGGCTCGATCGGCATCCGCAACGGCCGGCTCGTTTTCTTCCCCTGTGCGCTGAAGCGCCCATTCCTCGCGATGACCATCAAGAAAGCCTCTCCCTGGCCGTCCTCCACTGCGTTTCGGCCTTTCAGGTGCAGGCCGATCGTCCCCGGTCCTATCGACTGCCATCGAGGCCGCGATGGAAGCGGCCCGAACAACCGAAAGGAATACGACAATGGCAACCATCGGCTCTTTCACCGCTTCAGCAAACGGCTTCTCGGGCACCATCAAGACCCTCAACCTCAACGTCAAGGCAACCATCCGCGCCGTCGAGCGCACTTCCGAAAAGGGCCCGGACTACCGCATCCTCGCGGGAGCCACGGAACTCGGGGCAGGCTGGAAGAAGACCTCGAACGAAGGCCGCGACTACCTCTCGGTCAAGCTCGACGATCCGAGCTTTCCGGCCCCGATCTACGCAACGCTGATCGAGGTCGAAGGCGAGGAAGGCCTCTCCCTCATCTGGTCCCGGTCGAACCGGGACTGAGACTGGATACCCCGCCCGCCAAGGCGGGGCTCTCCACGTCAGGGATCACTTGTTCAGTGCATCCTTGAGTGCCTTGGCAGGCGCAAAGGTCAGCTTCTTCGAAGCGGCCACAGTCATCTTTTCTCCGGTCGCGGGATTGCGACCCTCGCGCTCAGGCGATGCCTTCACCTTAAACTTCCCGAAACCGGGGATCGAGGTTTCAGCATCGGAGCCTGCTGCATCGGCGATCGCCTGGAACACGGCTTCGACGATGCCCTTGGCCTGGACCTTGGTCAGGCTGTTGTCGGCTGCAATCTTGTCGGCGATTTCATTGGTGGTGGTCATGGAATTCCTTGCATCTTGTTGTCAAAGATAAAATCCGTGTCAGCTTATGACCGAATTGTCATCGGCGACGATGGAGACGAGGATCAGATCCGTGGGATGTCCACAGGTCGTTTTGGCTGATAACCCCGTTTGCGCTTCTCGCGAAGCACGTCGAGGAACAGGTTGATGGCCTGGCTCTCGTTGTCAAACAGATGCACCATCTGCTGTCCGCGCGTTCCAATCCGCCCCCAGGCGCGTACAAGCGACACTTCGCCGAACAATGTCGGCTGAACAGCAAGGGTGTAGAACCGCGCCATGTTTTTTTCCGGCGCGATACGCTCGACATAGAGGTGGTAGGGCTGGGTGATCATAACAGAAGAATCGCGCGTTCGGATTCGTCCGTCCAATGACAGTTTTGAATCGGATGGGCATTATCGATTCACAGCGTTGATCCGTCGTCGTCCGTTTCATTCGCACCAACTCCGACGCGATCCTTGCCACTTCCGAGCCAAGCCTTCGGCGACGAGAATATCACCGACCGAGCGCCGATCCCGGTAGACGATCCTGAGCTTGCGACCGAAGCGATCTTCATCCCTGGCGGTCGTCTGGAGCGAGATTGGACCCGAATTTAGGATGTCAAGCAGACGCTGTTTCGCCGCAAGCCCTCGCTCGCGTTCGCGCTCACATCGCGGCGGGCTAAGCTCCGGCGTGTCGATGTCGGCGATCCTGATCTTCTCACCTCGAAACCAGAACGTATCACCATCCACCACGCAGGTGATCCGTTGTCCGCTTCCGCAGATAGAGAAGGCTTGGCTCGGGCTGCGTGCACTGCTTGAAGGCTGGGCTGAGGCAACAGATGCGAGGACGCCAATGGCAAAGGGGGATAGGCTGGCAATTGCCGTAAAAAGTCTCGATGTCATGTCGACTCTGTGTCTGTCTTCGGAGCGGCCTTATAGCTGTTCACCGCGTCTGTGGCTTGCTTGTGAAACCGGTTTTCCCCGACGGACGCGCTCATATCCTTGCGTCGGAACCAGATGGCCCGTCCGCATCTGAGCGGCGGATTGCCCGATGTGAACACGATCTGCTCGTCGGCGCGCATGCGCAGCACCTCATGCGGCAGGATCAGCGGCCGGCGGCTGAGCTGCCGGGAGCGTGAGTGCGACGATCCCTTCATTCCTGAAGAGCGGTTTGTCTGGTCGACCTCGACCGTCGTATCGCCGCAGCGTTTCGAGATGTAGTCGGCAGTATCAGGGTCGTTGATCGCGGCAAACGAGATCCACGACGCGGATTCGAACCACTTGCTCGTCGCGTCCCGCCCGCCATAGGCCTCGCGCATCTGGCCGATGGACTGGAAGATCATCGTCAGCGTGATGCCGTATTTGCGCCCGGCGTCGCGCGCGGTCTCTAAGATGCGTAGATAGCCAAGCCTGGCGACTTCGTCGAGCAGGAAGAGCGCGCGACCTTCCACATCGCCATTTCGATTGTAGATGGCATTGAGCAGCGATCCGATAACCACACGCGCCAGTCCGGGGTGGGCTTCCAGTACCTTCAGATCTAGCGCTATGAAGATGTCGGTTCCGCCATCGGCGAGATCGTCGGTCGAAAAACTGTCGCCTGAGACGAGCGCGGCGTAGTTCGGATAAGATAGCCAGTGGGTTTCTTTCACCGCATTGGCGTAGACCCCGGAAAAGGTCTCAGGCGTCATGTTGACGAAGACCGAAACATTCTCCTTCACGAAGTCCGATTCCGACTGCTCGTAGATCTTGGTCAGACGCGCCCGCAGCTTCGGTTCCGGCTCGGAAAGATTGACTCTCACACGGCGCAGCGTCTGGTCTTGCTCGTCCGTGTGACCGGACAGCCAGACGTCGGCAATCAGAGCCGTCAGAAGCTGCATGGCCGACGCCCGAAAGAAGTCGTCGCGCGCAGAGGCCGAGCGGGGATTGTCGGTCATGATCCACGTTGCGACGGCGACGATGTCCTCTTCTTTCGTGCTGCCATGTCGCCCGATCCAGTCGAGCGCATTGAAGCCCACGCCTGACGTCGAGGGATCGAGAATGATCACCTTCCGGCCAGCCTTGCGGCGATGCTCCGATACCATCGGTGCGACCTCGCTCGACGGGTCGAGGACAACGAGACTGCCACCCCACTTGAGCGCGGTCGGGACCGTGACCGACGTCGTCTTGAAACCGCCGGATCCGGCGAAGACGATGCCATGCGAGGAGCCAAAGGAGCCGTCGAAGCATAGGAGCGGGCTCTTGCCTCCCGCGCCCCAGGTCGACGGATCGTCGGCGCGGAACGACACAGCCGCAACGCTGTCGCGATCGACGCGGTACCGTTCGCCGACGACGATGCCGCCGGGATCGGGGAAAAGTTTTGCCGCCTCCTGCACCTTCATCCAGTCGGCCTCGCCATGCACGGCGCGTTTGCCGCGGATACGGCGCGGCGCCGAACTGGCAAAAGCCGCATTGCCGCGAAGACCGACGCGCAGCGCGAAGACGCCGGCAAGGAATGTGACGGACGCGCCAAGCATCGTCGCCGGGTCCGCGTAGGCGAATACCGACTGTCCGCCCGGAACGTTGCCGGCGATGCTGGCAAGCCGGACCGCCTCGCGGATCGCCGCGATGAAGATCGCCGCCACGCTGCCGCTGACAACGCCCCACCCGGCCGCCCTGATGTTCGCAGCGCCATTGGCCGCGAACAGGAAGATCGTGCCGATCGCAGCCGCTGTGATGTAGGGCAGGGCGAGACCGATCCGCCCGAGCATCAGCTTTGTCTGCGCTGTCCTTCCGAACGCCGCCAGCCATCGCTCGATCCCCGGCATGAGCATCATCGCGGCGATCATGATTGTGGCCGGGATGACGGCGAGGAGAATTCTATTCACCGTCACGACCAAAGGCCTCCGCGCCGATGGCGGTCAAGCGTGACCGCTCTTCTTCGTCGCCCTTGAACCGGCGGCCGCCGTCGACCAACAGCCCGAGCAGCAGCGCCCGCTTTTCGTAACGCAGTCCTGCCTTGACGATCAGCCCGCCGAGCTCGATTTTTTCGCGGGAGTCCTTCTTGCGTGCTTCTGACGTCATCGACTTTGCCATCCGTTCAAGCCTCGCCAGACCCGCCTTCATCCGCGCCAGACGCGAGCGCCGCGGACGGCTCGGTACCGGTCCGGCTCTCTCCGGCTTGTCTCTTTCCGGTCGCCGAGCCCTTGCCGCCACGAAACCGTTTGGCGACTTCCTCGAAGGCTGACTGAAGCTCGGCCTCCTCGATGTCGATTTCCCCAAGCCCAGCTTTTAGCGCAATCCGCCCGATGCGCTCGGCCTCGCGTGTTTCGGCCTGTTTCAGCTGGTCCTGCAATCTGGCGATTTCTTCCCTGATCTTCGATGATGGTTTCTTCATTCCGGTCGCATCTCCCTGGAAATCTTGGGCGTCTGTTCCGTTGCAAGATTTCCCCAAAAGCACGTCCGAAGGAATGTGCAGATCTGCACGTCGGCAAAGCCGACACTTTGGAGGATGATCCCGCCGTTCCGAAGGAGCGGATCCAAGGGCGCAATTATACGTCGCTGATGCGACGTGCTTGCCCACGGCCCTGGCGGGGCCGTCGTAGGGTTGTCGCTTCCGACGAACGAGGTTCGAACCAGGAGTGTTTTACGCCGTGGCCATCGCCCATTTTGCAGCCAGTATCGTCAGCCGCGGCGGTGGCCGCAGCGTGGTGCTGTCTGCGGCCTATCGGCACTGCGCGAAGATGGAGTACGAGCGCGAGGCCCGTACCATCGACTACACCCGCAAACAGGGGCTGCTTCATGAGGAGTTTGTGCTTCCTGCGGATGCTCCGAAATGGGTGCGGGCGCTGATCGCAGACCGCTTCGTTTCCGGTGCGTCGGAGGCCTTCTGGAACAAGGTTGAGGCGTTCGAAAAACGTGCCGACGCGCAGCTGGCTCGCGACCTGACGATTGCACTGCCGCTGGAGCTTACACCCGAGCAGAACATCGCCCTGGTCCGTGATTTCGTGGAAAAACATATCCAGGCGAAGGGCATGGTCGCCGACTGGGTTTACCATGACAATCCCGGCAACCCGCATATCCACCTGATGACCACATTGCGCCCGCTAACCGAGGAGGGGTTCGGATCGAAGAAGGTGGCGGTCAATGGCGAGGACGGCCAGCCGGTCCGCACGAAGTCCGGGAAAATCCTCTATGAGCTCTGGGCGGGTTCGACCGACGACTTCAATTCCTTACGCGATGGATGGTTCGAGCGGCTGAACCATCACCTGGCGCTCGGCGGCATCGATCTCCGTATCGACGGCCGTTCCTACGAGAAGCAGGGTATCGACCTCGAACCGACGATCCATCTTGGCGTCGGGGCGAAAGCCATCGAGCGCAAGGCGAAAGAACAGGGTGTTCGGCCAGAGCTCGAACGGATCGAGCTGAACGAACAGCGCAGGTTGGAAAACACCCGCCGCATTCTGAACAACCCAGCCATCGTGCTTGATCTGATCACCCGCGAGAAAAGCGTTTTCGATGAACGCGATGTCGCCAAGGTTCTGCACCGCTATGTCGATGGCCCGGGTGTCTTCCAGCAACTGATGTTACGCATCATCCTGAACCGGCAAGTCTTGCGTTTGCAGCGGGACACGATCGAGTTCGCGACCGGAGAAAAGGTGCCCGCCCGTTATTCGACCCGGGCGATGATCCGGCTGGAAGCAACGATGGTGCGGCAGGCGTTGTGGCTGTCGAACCGGGATGGTCAAGCTGTCTCCGATGCTGCTCTGGACGCAACGTTCCGGCGACATGAGCGGCTCTCGGAAGAGCAGAAAGCGGCGATCGAGCGGATCGCCGGTCCCGCCCGGATCGCGGCCGTGGTTGGACGCGCCGGTGCTGGCAAGACCACGATGATGAAGGCTGCCCGCGAGGCGTGGGAACTGGCCGGATACCGGGTTGTCGGTGGGGCGCTTGCCGGCAAGGCGGCCGAGGGCCTGGAGAAGGAAGCCGGCATCGAAAGCCGCACGCTGGCATCATGGGAGCTGCGCTGGAATCGGGGCCGTGACGTTCTCGATGACAAGACCGTCTTCGTCATGGACGAGGCCGGCATGGTCGCCTCAAAACAGATGGCCGGCTTTGTCGATGCCGTCGTCAGGGCAGGCGCCAAGATCGTTCTGGTCGGCGATCCCGAACAGCTCCAGCCGATCGAGGCAGGGGCTGCCTTCCGCGCCATCGTTGACCGCATCGGTTATGCCGAACTCGAGACAATCTATCGCCAGCGCGAGGACTGGATGCGCAAAGCGTCACTCGATCTGGCGCGAGGCAACGTGGAAAAGGCGCTGACCGCTTACGAGGCCAATGTCAGGATCACGGGAACGCGCCTCAAGGCCGAGGCGGTCGAGCGGCTGATCGGTGACTGGAACCACGATTACGATCAGACGAAGACAACGCTGATCCTCGCGCATCTGCGCCGCGACGTTCGCATGCTGAACATTATGGCCCGCGAAAAACTCGTTGAACGCGGCATTGTCGGTGAGGGCCATGTCTTTAAAACGGCTGACGGCATTCGCCAGTTCGACGTGGGCGACCAGATCGTCTTCCTGAAGAACGAGACCTCGCTCGGCGTCAAGAACGGCATGATCGCTCATGTCACTGAGGCCGCACCGAGCAGGATCGTTGCTGTCATCGGAGAGGGTGATCAGCGCCGGCAGGTCATCGTCGAGCAACGCTTCTACAGCAATCTCGATCATGGTTACGCCACCACGATCCATAAAAGCCAAGGCGCTACCGTCGACCGCGTAAAGGTGCTGGCAAGCCTCTCGCTGGACCGGCATTTGACCTATGTGGCGATGACCCGCCATCGCGAGGATTTGCAGCTCTATTACGGGACGCGATCCTTCGCCTTCAACGGCGGGCTCAGCAAAGTTCTCTCCCGCAGGAACGCCAAAGAGACCACGCTCGATTACGAGCGCGGCACGCTTTACCGGCAGGCGCTGCGGTTCGCTGAAAGTCGCGGCCTCAACATCGTCCAGGTGGCCCGCACACTTGTCCGCGACCAACTTGACTGGACGCTGCGCCAGAAGACCAAATTGGTCGAGCTTGGCCAGCGCCTTGCAGACTTTGCCGAGCGTCTCGGTCTGCACCACCCCTTAAAAACCCAAACGATGAAGGAGGCCGCGCCCATGGTCGCAGGCATCAAGACATTCTCCGGTTCTGTTGCCGACACAGTGGGCGACAAACTCGGCGCCGATCTTGCCCTGAAGCAGCAATGGGAGGAGGTCTCGGCCCGTTTCCGCTATGTCTTCGCCGATCCCGAAACCGCATTCCGGGCAATGAACTTCGACACCGTGCTGGCCGACAAGGACAGCGCTCGTCAGGCCTTGCAGAAGCTGGAGGCGGAGCCGACATCGATTGGGGCGCTGAAGGGTAAGACCGGAATTCTGGCCAGCAAGGTTGATCGCGAAGCACGCCGCATCGCCGAGCTCAACGTGCGCGCCCTGAAGCGCGATCTCGAGCAGTATCTGCGGATGCGCGAAACTGCCTCGCAGCGGCTGCAAGCCGATGAACAGGCTCTGCGCCAGCGCGTATCGATCGACATTCCAGCACTGTCACCCGCAGCGTGCGTCGTGCTTGAGCGTGTGCGCGACGCGATCGACCGCAACGATCTGCCGGCAGCTCTTGGATATGCGCTGAGCAATCGCGAGACCAAGCTGGAGATCGACGGCTTCAACAAGGCCGTCACCGAACGCTTTGGCGAACGCACGCTGCTCACCAATGCCGCGCGTCAACCGTCTGGTACGCTCTTCGACAAACTCTCCAACGGGATGCAGCCGGCGCAAAAGGAACAGCTGAAGGAAGCCTGGCCGGTGATGCGGACAGCGCAGCAGATTGCTGCTCACGAGCGCACGACACAGACGCTGAAGCAGGCAGAGGAGCTGCGCCTGACGCAGCGCCAGTCTCCGGTGATGAAGCAATGACGCGCCGCGGAATATTCCTGTTCCTGGCCGGCGCGGGCGGAGTGATCGCCGGTCTGACGGCTATCGCATCAATGGGCGGCTATCGGTTGAACCTGACGCCGAGCGAGCCGCTTGGGCTTTGGCGTATCGTCGCCCTGCAGCGCCCCGTCGAGGCCGGCAATCTCGTGTTCATCTGCCCACCGGCGACAGCGTCATTCGAGGAGGCGCTGCGCCGCGGTTATCTTCGCCGAGGCCTCTGCCCCAGTGGCTTTGCGCCGCTGATCAAGACAGTGGCGGCACTTCCCGGACAGCATGTCGAAATTGGAGCGAATGTCACGGTCGACGGAAGGCCTCTTCCTTCATCGATCGTTCGAACGAGCGATGGCGAGGGCAGGGCGCTCACGCCGTACACGGGCGGCATCGTGCCGCCAAAAAATCTGTTTCTTCACTCATCCTTTGCGAGCTCCTATGACTCTCGGTACTTCGGGCCGGTTCCCGATACGGGCCTTCTCGGCCTGGCGCGGCCGGTCCTCACCTTCGACCCATAGCTGGTGGCGATCTTGCCTGCTTATCGCCGTATCTATCGCCTGCGGATGGATTGCCTGGAGCGGCAATGTGCTGGCCCTTCCTGTTGCTGTGTTGTTTCCGGCGCTATGGGCGATGTCACCGTCGCGGCTAACGGCGGTGCTCGTGTCGGCGGGATATTTTCTCGCTGCCTCGCGAGGGCTGCCGCAGGGCGTCGCCAACTTCTATGCCGCCGATCTCTGGCCCGGCCTTCTGCTTTGGGTGGCCGCTTCGCTCTCCTTTGCCGGTGTGCATGCGGCACTCTGGAAAGGGCAACCGGAAGGGAAGTCTCCGGGAGCAGGTCGAACGGGAATGGCAATGGCGGCGCGCTATCTGGCGGCGGCGATGCTGATGGGATTGCCGCCCCTCGGCATCACCGGCTGGGCACATCCACTGACGGCAACCGGCGTGCTCTTTTCGGGATGGGGATGGTGGGGGCTGGTCGCGATGACAGCCGGCCTCGCGATGATGACATCGCGATATTGGCCGGCTGCCGCCATCGTCCTGGGAGGATTCTGGCTCTGGTCCGCCGCTACGTGGACATCACCTGATATACCCGAGGGATGGAAGGGCGTCGACCTCGAACAGGGTGAGAAACTCGGACGAGACGGTTCGCTTGACTATCACCGTGACCTGATCGCAACGGTGCGCGCGGCGGCATCAGTGAAAACCCGGTTCATCGTTCTTCCCGAAAGTGCACTCGGTTTCTGGACACCGACCGTGGCAAAGCTCTGGAGCCAAGGCTTGCGAGGCTCGGAGCTCACTGTAATAGCCGGCGCGGCCGTCATCGATCCGGGCGGCTACGACAATGTCATGGTGGCGGGTTCGGCTGACGAAGCACGAATTCTCTACCGCGAACGCATGCCGGTCCCGGTGTCCATGTGGCAGCCATGGCGGGCATGGACCGGGCAGGGCGGTGGAGCTCGCGCCAACCTCTTCGGCAATCCAGTTGTGCAAAGCGACGGCCAGAAGCTCGCCGCGCTGATCTGCTACGAGCAGCTCCTCCTCTGGCCGGTCCTGCAGTCGATGCTGCATTCCCCCAGCGCAATCATTGCCCCGGGCAACGGATGGTGGACCGAGGGAACCTCGATCGTCGCCATTCAGAACGCGAGCGTGACCGCCTGGGCAAAACTCTTCGGACTGCCCGTCGTCACGGCGTTCAACACATAAGGAGATATTCGCGATGGTCGATGCCGCCCTCATCAAGGAATGCAGCGATCCCGGCCTGAAGCCGGCGATCGTCGAACAGTTCATCGAGCGGGCAGGGGCACCGGACCCGCTCGCAGTCACAGTTCGCTCTGGAAACCGCGTCGTACTGGTGGCCGGGCCGAAGACGGCGGAGGAGGCGTTGGCTCTGATCCGAGACAACCTCGGTCGCAATACCGTTCGCGTCGGGATCACACAATATCCCGCCGGGCTCGGCATTGTGGAGGCGGGCCAGATGAAGCCGGACCTGGTCGATGCTTGCGAGAACATGCGTATGGGCACGGCACTCTTCGCCAAGGTCTATCGGATCGTGACCAAATCGTATGGAAATCCAACGGCCAAGGATGTCCTGCCGCAAGTGTTAGATGATGCGATCATCGCCTGGCAGACAGGATACTTTGAGGGGATGGCAGTGTTTCGGGCGGAGGATCCCGGTAAGATGAAACTCGTCGATCCAGAATCTGTGGAAAGGGGCGAAATTGAACCGATCATCGATGAGGCTCCGGCCAGTGGCAACGCCGAACGTGCGAAAAAGGACGATGCTCCGTCCGATCCGAACAGTGCCGGCATTCGCATCGATCTGTCGGGGATCGGCGCTCGCAAACCGTAGGACTGGGCCGGGACCTTACGTGTTGGTCACACCCAGCCTTTCGCTCAACCTCGTCATCAGGTCCATGCGCTCATGGAAAATGCCGACAATCAGCGCGGGCTCGTTGTCGCGCGGCAGGCAGAAGACATAGTGGTGCTCGCAATGGGCCATGCGTAGCGTCGGATAAAGCTCGCCCACGTCTCTGAAAGGTGGCTGCCCCGAGGCGAGCCGGGAAAAACCTTGCTCCAGCCTGGTAATGTAGCGGCGAACCTGCGCATCGCTCCATTGTTTGCGCGTGTAGCGAATGATTTCGCGCAGGTCGGTTTCCGCGCCATTCGCCAGAACATAGGTTGTGGTCAACCGCGGCTATCCTTAGCCAGTTCCTCGTCAAGAACCTCGCTTACGCTACGGGTGGACACTTTTCCCGCCAGACTTTCACCGATGCGATCGCTCAGCAGCGATTTCAACTGCTGCCATGCCACTTCACCATCCGCGTCCCCGGGAAACAGGCGTTCGAGCGCATATTGCTTGATCGTCTTTCCCTGTAAAGCGGCAGTCGCCTTCAGATTTTGATGCTGCTGGTCGGTAATATCGATTGTCAGTCGGCTCATACAACAAACTCCAGAGATAGTTACAAACCCACATTAGCACAAATGTTGGCATCTGGCCAATTGGGCTGTTCTCGGGAGGCGCATGCAGCGGAAAAGTGCGTACATTACGGCTGGGTCCGGCCACATAGTGTGTTTCGCCAAACTGCAGGCGATGCCAGCCTCACATGAGAAGGAATTTCCACCACTTGTCGTAAAGCTGGAACAAGTTTGTCCCATGATGGCGTTGTATGGTGTTGAATATCTTTGGCCGAGGACAGGATGTGAAGATTTGCACCGCGGTGATTTCGATCGACACTGGCGTCATTCTGGAATGTTTCTTATAAGAGGGCACGCAGTACGTGCTGCGTTGCGGCTTAGAATCCGCAGATGAACGGTTGGCGCTGACCGGAATGGCGCCAGGAACCCTCTGACCTTGTGTCCGGGGGCCTGTGACGTATGTCCAGGCTCCGGCTAAAGGTCGCAGGGCCGATTCATCTCGGATTCTAACCCCCGGGCAAGGGTTCAAAGGGTTCAACGTTTGCGGGGGCGTACCGCAGACTAACCAGGGTTAGGTCAGGAATGGAACTGGAAGATGCAATCGTGACGAATAGGGTCGAGCTCCGCCCATTGATCGGGCTGACGCGTGGACTACCTCCGGCGGACCTGGAAGCAATCACGATCGATGCTATCCGGACACACCGGCAGTTGGTGGAAAAAGCCGATGAACTCTTCCAGGCTCTCCCGGAGACTTACAAAACCGGAAAAGAAGCTGGCGGCCCACAGCATATTCGATACATTGAAGCGAGCATCGAAATGCATGCGCAGATGAGCGCCCTGAACACGCTGATCAGTATTCTTGGCTTCATTCCCAAGGTCGTCGTTAACTGACAGCGGTAAAAGTCAGGCGCCGACATCATCGTGTGATGGCGGATATGGCTGTATAGTTTGGTTTCCGTGCTTAAGCTGCGCGATCTAGTGGTGGCGTTGCCCATTGTGCTCCCCGGCGGGAGCAAGCTTATTCTGTGTCGTCGATCATTTCAATGATTTCGAAGCTTTTGATGAGCGTCGAGATGTCTTCATTTAGTAACACAAGCGCCACGTTCGGCGAAATTGCGCGGATCTGAATTTTCACGAGATAACCGGTTTCCACACATGTTCAGGATACTCGGCCGCCTCGCGCTTAAACCGGTAAACTGCCTCACGGGCGGCATCCGAACTCTCGTAAAAGTAAAGGGCCATGACCCCGGCACGGACAGAACAGACTTGACTAAGTCGCAATCAAAGGGCCGATTGACAGCGACCCTTCCAGCGCTCCTCGCTGGTTTGCCTATCGGTGGCCGCTACCAACAAGGCATTTTGCTAGGTGTCATCGGTGCTGACTGGGACGACGGGGAGGTCTGCTTAAACGTTGAAGGCTCTAAGCGCGAATGACAGAAACGACAGTTGACGACAACTTGATGTCTTAATCTTCAAACAGTTTGTTCAGTACTGACCGCAGGAGAAAGAGAGCGGACAGACTACCGCAGATTGCTCTTAAATTTATAAGTTTTTCTCTTCAGTATTCAAAAACAGTAATCTTTTTCTTAGCTGCGTCGGAAGATGGCCAGACCAACGCTTTGATGATGCCGAAGCTGATCAATTGTGCCGTAAAACTACAAATGAAACAGAAAAATTCTTAATCGTCTCCACCCGAGTAGCATATTATCCTTTGATGAACAAAGGAGCGATATCATGAGAAATTCGAGTTTGCATGATGCATCTGGGAACGACGATGCACAGGTACCCCACAAAACAGAATTGCTTGATCTGCCAGACCTTGTGCTGACGGAAGTTGCCAAACGTCTAGCGACTGACAATCCAGTTGAGTCCGCGGAGAATATAGCTAATTTTAGCAAATCCCATCGCTCGACAAGGGACGTGGTTCGAACGGAACCTTTAGAAAAATTCTCGTCACGCCTTAAGATCCTGGCGCCACAGGCGAAACTGTTGTGTCATGCCGTGCGGCAGGCAGCAACACTGCCGGATGGAGAACAACTAAGTGAAGCGCAACTATTGCAAATGCAAAATGAAGTCGCAATTCGCCCAGTCTTAGGCGTAGCGTATACCCATCACGACGGCCAACCAGGAGAGAGTTTGTCAGGGAACGACCTGAACCGTAAAATTGAGAATATTCCTGATTTGGTCTTCAATGTTGCGGAACCCATTATGTTTAATGAGATCTCCGCTACCGAGGTGATGGCAAAAGTTCGGCCTATCGCCAGATCGATCAAAGAGGCCCACGACAATGCGCGAGCGGAATTGATGTCGGTGGAAAGGCCTCGAGGAACGCGCGGTCTATGACTATATGCGCTCTTCGACGCGCGCCTAGAAGGACCTGCTCGCACTCTTCTTAAGACTGGCGGGTTGGGTACACGCGGCCTGATCTGATGGGGGCCAGGTTTTGCGACTTGGTGCTCGCGACCTTTCGTGCGTCTGAGTAAATCACGGGGAGATGGAGCCACAGACAATGCGGCGCCCGCTCTTCCGGCGTGGCCAAGGCAATGTGTAATTTTGTGGAGCCCGTTATGAAATCTTTCCCAATGGGCGACGATGATTGTCCCTAGCACTGCCATCGCGCCGCCGAGGATGGTGTAGATGGATGGACTATCGCTGAGAGAAGCGAAGCCAAACAGCGTTGCCAGGGAGCGACGAGATAGAGGAAATTCACCGCCATGCCCGCCGGCGATTTGCCAGGTCCGTAATCGCAGGCGAATTAGGCGAGGAGGGTCAAAACACAACGCTAACCCTGTCGCTGCCTTGGTAGAAGACGAGGCCTGCATGAACTGCATTGCCGTCTCCGGTGCCCATGACAGCAGCAACAGGTTGGCCGAACATCCCAGCCATCCGAACAATCTGAAGCGCTCGCCTGGTATTTCCATGCGAGAAGCACCGTCATGATGGAGTAATGTTGGAGATGAAAATGGCCGGCGGTGCGCGAATCAAACAGGATGAGAGGCTTATATCGATCGCATATATGTTCGACTTTGCCCTACATTCCGTGCGAGATGCGCACTGGCGGTGGCGGACCTGATGACGGGCATATTTGACTTCCGCCGGTTCTCGTGGCCATCGTACCAGCGCAAGAGCTGAGACGGCGGAGACTTCGCTCTATATGATGATCGATCTCTGCTGTACCGAACGCAATCTGTAGATGCATCTAATCAGCCGCCTCGGACGCCAACTCCATTGTCATAAAAGTCACGGACAATAACAAGACAGTCAGCAAATTCGACCTCAAGGCAAAGCTCGCGATACTTGCGGACAACAACAGAATGTCTATCAAAACGATGGTGGCTAAATTCGTCGACTATCAAATAGTCGACTTTCCGATCAATGCATAATTGCACGCAATCTCTTACCTGCAGCTCTGACTCACAGATATAGACAATTGTGCACGAAGATGAATTCGACGGCTTTTCCCGTCTAACCGACACGCGCCACGGTCTCATCAACATGTTTTTTGCTGATTCAAGAAATCTACACATCAATGCTTGGCCCTCTTTCTGGGACGGCATATTGGTGCATTGAGCTGTCCTAGCAATCCATGTTGGAAAAAACCGGGTTTCAACTGAAACACTGAAGTTTTTGTGGCAGGTTCCGGCAGAAACAAAAAGCAAGGCGACATAGATCGCCGGTGTTCCAGACGTTCGTGAAGGTATCGATCTCCCGTGTCGCCTCGAGTTCGCATGGGAGGGCGAAAGATGGCGTGCTCGATTTCATGGTCGAGCTGCTGCAAATTCTGTCTTTAACTTAGCTCGCCGTCACGAGGTGGTGTGCGTGGATCACCAGATACTTCTTAGCCATGTGATTGAATTCGGTAGCGTTGTATAACGAACGACGTCGCTCCCCAGTATCCCCCAGCAGCAAACCGATCGCGGGCGTTACTGCTGAAACACAGTTTCTGTTTAACCAGCATTCAGGGAATGATAGTCCTGAAGCGAGATCGCGGCCAACAGGGACAATTCGAATATCCCTGAATATATTGTTACAAAATCGGTATACTGAAGAGATGTGTTTTGTAAACCTGTATTGATACAGCATTATCTAAATATAGATATCGTATTAACATGATATATATAATGACAATTGTGCGTATATACAAATATGGAAAGTATGTATGGCTAAAAGTGACGCTTATAGGCTAATAATATTTGATTTTGATGGTACATTGGCCGACAGCAGCGCCTGGATGATAAGCGCTCTGAGGGAAATGTCCGAACGACACCGATTTGTAACGCCCAGCGACACTCAGATTGAATATCTGCGTGGCCTTTCAGTTTGCCAGGTTTTGAAATGGCTGAGAGTACCGGTATGGCGCGTTCCTCTGATCGTGAGAGATTTGCGTAAACTGGCTCGCGAAGCAACGTTCGATATGTTCCCTAGGACAGAAAAGGTCTTATTTCTCCTCCAAGATCAAGGGGTGGAGCTTGCAATCTTAAGTTCGAACAGCATTGAAAATATTCAGCGCGTGCTCGGGCCATTGGAGAGATACTTTGCTTATATAGAGGGTAGCTCGCCGGTATTTGGGAAGGGCAAAAGGATCAATAAGATACTTCGCCGGTGCAAAAAGTCCCGGAATGAAGTCCTTCTTGTCGGAGATGAGGTTCGTGATATTGAGGCAGCGACGAGTCAAAACATTGCCTCCGCGGGAGTTACGTGGGGTTATGCCAAGAGAGAGGCTTTGGCCTGCAGCAATCCCACTCACATTCTCGAAGATATTGAGGATTTAATAGACTTGAAACCTCTATAGAGAAGAAGAACAACTCTTGCAGTGCTAATGCTGTTATATTTACATTGAAATTACTTCACATGTCGGGGCTTCGGGCTGAAAGCAGATGTCGTCAGATTTGCCAGCAGTCGTTCAACGTCCCCCTCATCGGCGGTACCGCGCATCTTTTAAGCCAACGGAGTGATCGCCTTGGAACGGCAGTCACGGCATCCGTTCGATTGCGCTAGACGGGATTATCTGGGGTCATCATTGGTGAGCGGGGCGGTTTGAGTACCGCAAAGCCGCGCAGCCTGCGTCGGCAGAAGCATATTACAATTGAAATGAAATACGGCGAACCTGAAATGACCGGTTAACTCACCTCTTACAAGATTTGGGAGCGAAGCGAAATCTGTTGGCTCACTAAACTTGGCAGGAGCTGTTATGCACTCAACCAGATTGCGAACAAATGAAGTTGCGGTCGCGCTACCCGAAGACGGTGACGCATCGCTTTTCTTTGTTGGAAAGATCCGGACCCCCTGGAAAAGTCGAGCTGACACTCCTCGGCAGGGCAGTGAATCGGGGCCACTATGCACGCTTGAGATTTCGGAACCTTGGGCCTTGGCGCTGAAGGGTGTCGAGGTGTATGCGAAGCTTGAAGTTCTTTATTGGCTGCACGAGTCACCGCGCGATATTGTCCTACTAAGTCCCGCTGACGATGGAGAGATTCACGGCGCTTTCTCTCTGCGATCACCTGTGAGGCCCAATCCGATCGGAACGTCGATCGTGAAGGTGGAACGAGTATCTGGAAACTCGATTGCCGTACGTGGCCTTGACTGCCTGGATGAAACACCGCTGTTGGATATCAAACCGGATCGCTCGTTATCAAAGCCGCTAGCCCCAGTGAGGAAAAGTCCCTCGGTTCCGGCCGCCTGACTGGCATGATGCACCACCCTTCGTTCCGCAGAGAAAGCCGCGGGTCGAGATAGGCATTTACGGTGAACTAGGTTTTCGCGAGGTTTCGGACGAGCAGCGCAGCGACGGAAGCACACCTTTTGCCAATTCCACCATCATTGCAGAAGTGGCTGCTGCTGCAAACGCGTTCAATCGAATTGATGAACTTGCGGCATGGGCTCCAGGATTTCTCCGAGGCGAGTAGTCGCGACATTCCATTTATCCCGTGAGTTTGAGCTGTTAAGACTGGACTTAAGAGCCCACTGAGCAATTAATGCGATATAAACGTTTTGCTGAAAGTACCGGAGCGGCGTTTCCTTCCAAAGTGTGCTCAAATTGTTCGTTTTCGATCGGAACTGTGCTGTTAGGCGGTTAAGGGGATGCTGGGGATCGACAACGTTCGCCGTGAACTCTACGGCCCCTTGAGCAGATGGAACTGCAACTCGCGGCAGACCCGAATGAAGACGAACTTGCGGCTGAAAGTGCAGCCAAATCCTCAGCCCTCAAAGCGTTCGAGCGCAAACGCCCATCACGCAAACCATTTTCTGAACATCTGCCGCGCGAGTGCGGCCACGGCCCCTCCTTCTATGTGACGTCCCGCGGACGCACCTTGTCGAGAAGTAACTGGACAACCTACGCGTATTGGGTTCGCCCCGTCACAGCACGATTGATGCGTTAACTGCCGGATTTGCTTTAACCCTCAAATGAGTTTTCGTCGGATTGCCAGCGCGGTAAGATGCGCGTTGGGCAGACGTCGAAGCGCTTCATGGTTTCGCGAAGCTTGACGCGGACGCTGTTGTATTTGGCGCCTTCCACGTCAGCGATTTCTTCCATCGTCTTGCCCAAGGCAATCCATCTCAGATAGGTCGCTATCCTTCGGATCGAGCCATACGGCACCTTCCGCACTGGGCGTGGTGCGAAGGGATGAAATACGGGCATGGATCTGTCCAATGGTCGCCGCTACTGCAACTGCATCGATCTCACGATCGAGATCGATCGCGGGCTTCTCCGATGCCAGTATGCCCGCGACCGCTCGGCCAGATGCGGACTCATGGCGTAGGTCCCGCACCATGGCATGACCAGCGCTGCCTCCGTCGGCGCGGACACCCATGAGCAGAAAAGCTCGCTTCTGCACATTTCGCGGTGGCGACCTCGACTGCTCCCTGGAGCGATGATCTCCTTCATCAAATGAACATCGAGCGGCGTTCGGAACCGCTCAAATTTCTGTTGGGGGGAGGGGCGATGTGAACGTGCCCATGCAACCTCTCACCCTCAGACCATCCACGCGCTCGACGCCGCGAGCAATCGGCAAAAACAGCTGGATCTGGCTGAAGTGTGAAGGGGTCAACAAAACAAATCATTCATGCCAATTTCTCCCGCCATGAGTGAATCAAAATACTGCCGAATTGGAAAAACCATTAAATAAGGGCGAAGCTAAGCACTCTAAACGTTATTAATGTCTTAGGCGTGTCACGAGGCCTGAGACGATGCGCTTAGACAATCCATTGAAATCATTATCAAAATGATGCCCCCACTAAAGCCAATAACTTCGGCGCCGGTCTGCCGGAGCGATGGGCAAGCATTATTGCGGTCATCGCGCCCGTACATGCATTGGACGATTGTTGGGTCAATCGATGTGAGGTCATTCAGAGGATTGCCGCCTTTACCTTCGGTTTCGAGTTGAAGCCAGCCCCTGAGTGAAACGACATAGTCGACCTGATGTGACAATGCCAGGAGGGAGATTTGCTTAACCTGCATTCTTTGCTCGTGGGTAAGCCGATTGAAGCTTGCTGGCATGACGTCAGCGCCGAAGGAATATCCTACAAGTAAAACATTCTGCACGCCGAAAAGCTTGGTGTAGACATCAATTAAATGTCCAAGATCTGCCGCAGTTCCGCTTGGAGACCGTTCGGACCAAAAATAACGGAGTGAATTGACGCCAACGACGGGAATCCCTTCCGTCTGCAGATAGTTAGCAATCTCTTCGTCGATATTCTGCCATCCAGCATCGCCAGAGTAAAAGATCGCGACCGTGTTCTTGGTTGGATTGGCGCTAAACACGCGAAGAGGAATCCCTAGTCGATTTGCGCCTCTATTCGACCACATGACATGGTTGACGCGTTGGTTTGCGTATGCGGAATTTACTCCGGGAATAAGTGTTAACGCGAATACCAATAACAACTTTATTACCATGTCGAGACCCTGCGTCAGTTGTTAACCTGCGTGTCGGATATGGATAATTTCCAACTGCTGTTTCAAGTTGATGTCGGCTGTGTTGTGAGTTGTTACAGATGAAACAGAGGCAGATAATCTTACCAGCGATGGATTAAACTCGCGGCCAGGTGGCTCATCAAAGGACGGCGCCACTGCCAAATCTTTGGTGATCAACAAGGTGAAGCCTCTGGCTGGCTGGGGACGAATGAAAATTTCCGTCTATATCAATGTTTTGGCGCGGGCTCTCCGCCAGAACGCCGAATTGCTTCCGAAGCATGTCTGCTCCAAAGTCCTCATCGCGCCTCTGGCCTTTGCCCCACCTCAAAAGCCATGCGGGCGGACGCCGAAAAATACTCAACTCTCCTTGGCGTCCACATCGGCATAACTGGGGCAGATCTCAAACAATGACTTGCGATCCCAGTTCGACCACGCGGTTGGCTGGCAGGCTGAAATAATCTGACGGCATTGCGGCAGCATTTGCAAGTACGATGTAAAGTCGGTCCTGCCAGTAGGGCATACCCGACTTGGCATCCGGCAGGAGCTTACGGCGACCGAGATAGAAGGAGGTCGACATGATGTCGAACTTCAATCCGGCCTTGCGCAACGTCGCCAGGGCTTGAGACACATTATGCGGTTCCATGAAGCCGAAGAGCAGTTCGACGCGAGAGAAACGCTCGGAAATCTGTTCTATCTTGTAACGGGCGTGGCTCGGTACACGCGGTTTGCTGATCGTGCGGATCGTCAGGATGACGTTGCGGTCGTGAAGCACGTGGTTGTGCTTGAGATTGTGCAGCAAGGCGGCGGGGGCGGACTCCGGATCGCCGGTCAGGAAGATCGCGGTGCCCGTAACCTGGGCCGGCGAATGTTCACCCTTGCGCTCGATCGAGCTAAGGAAGGAGGCAAGCGGAATATCGGCGTGGCGGGTCTTTTCCATCAGGATCGCCGTGCCGCGACGCCAGGTCCACATGACGACGGTAAAGGCGGTGGCGATCATGATCGGGATATAGCCGCCGTCGTGGATCTTCAAAAGGTTGGCGCCGAGGAAGATCATTTCGAGCACTACCAGTGGCACGAGCGCGATCACCGCAACCGGGAGCGACCAGTTCCAGCGGGCGCGGACGAATTCGAAGGCCATGATCGAGGTGACGACCATGGCGCCGGTGACGGAGATGCCGTAGGCGGTCGCCAGTGCGTCCGATGTCTTGAAACTCAGAACCAGGAAGATGACGCCGATGAACAGCACGGCATTGACCGAAGGCACGAAGATCTGCCCGGCATTGGTTTCCGAGGTGAACAGGATTTCCATGCGCGGCAGGAAGCCGAGGTTGATGCCCTGGCGCACCATCGAGAAGGCGCCGGTGATGACAGCCTGGCTGGCGATGATCGTCGCGGCGGTCGCCAGGATGACGACAGGCAGCAGCGCCCATTTCGGATACATCAGATAGAAGGGGTCGGACATCGTCCCCGGATTGCCGAGAACGAGCGCGCCCTGCCCGAGATAATTCAGCGTCAGCGACGGGAAAACCAGCAGGAACCAGGCCCACTGAATCGGACGACGGCCGAAATGGCCAAGATCGGCATAGAGCGCTTCCGCGCCCGTCACCGTCAGGAACACGGCGCCGAGCACGACGACGCCATCGAAGCCCTCATGCAGCAGGAAGCTGACGGCATAATAGGGATTGAAGGCGGCCAGAATGCCGTAGTCGTCCGAGATATGAGAAATGCCGGCAGCGGCCGTGACGAGGAACCAGATGGCGGTGATCGGGCCGAAGAACTTCGCGACGGCGCCGGTGCCACGTGATTGCACGACGAAGAGCAGCGCCAGGATCACCACCGAGATCGGCACGATATAGCCCGCGAGGCGGGGTGCGACGAGCTTCAGACCCTCGACGGCCGACAACACGGATAGAGCCGGGGTGATCATCGCATCCCCGAGGAAGAGGGAGGCACCGATCAGGCCGAGCAGCATCAGGATGGCGGTATGGCCGTTGGCGGTCTTCATCAGCAGGGCAAGTAGCGACAGCGTGCCGCCCTCGCCGTCGTTGTCCGCGCGCAGCAGGAAGAGCACATATTTGATGGTGACGATGATCGTCAGCGCCCAAATCATCAGCGAGATCAGGCTGATGATCTCGAAACGGGTGGCGCCGTCATGGACCACCGGCTTCAGCGCTTCGCGAAAGGCATAGAGCGGGCTGGTGCCGATATCGCCGTAGACGACACCGACAGAACCCAGCGCAAGACAGAACCGCTTTCGCGGCGTCATGTGGCGTTCGTTCAGATGGCTCTCTTCGGACATGAAGTTGCAACAGGCTCCTTAGAGCCAGCCTCTTTTTCCCACATTGTTTAGATCGCCTAACGCAAAAAAGGCGTTCGTAGAGGCGGGCGATCATTGACGCGGCGCTGTTTTCCTCGCTGATGCGAGCGTTCGTTGAGGCCTTATCTCACAAAGTCAAAATACAAGGAAAGTTGAATCGAACTTCATCTGTAATGCATAAGAAGTAGCAGATGTGTCGGCCGAATTGCTGACTTGAGGGGGCTCTTCGGAATCCTAAAGCGGCAGATTCTCGGCAATAGCCAGATATTCCTTATTTGACAATCTTGATCGAAGACAAAGCAGCACGCTCGACCCGCCAGCCAATACGCCTTCGATCGACAAAGATCATGCATTTTGCCGAGGGAGCGAAATTTGGTTTCGTTTGTAACAAGCGACCACCAGTCAATTGAAGTCCGCAGTACGTTTAAGATAGAAGACGGCTGAAGGCTTCCTTTTGAAATGCTTGGATTGACCGCCATGTTCGTACGAGCCGATGCTCTCTCCAGCGTAAAGCCTTCTGCCACCAACGTCATGTCGCAGAGATTTCGTGAGCTTAAAGTTGAGCATAGGGACTTCGTCCGCCTTAAGATCGGCGGGCCAGATTTAGATACAGCCGACAACATCAAAAAGGCAGCCATCGACGCGATCAACCTCGGCGAGACGAAGTATACACCGGTTTCCAGCAGTCCTGGGCTGCGCAAGGCGATCGCCGCCAAGTTCAAGCGCGAGCACGGCTTCGAATATTCCTGGAGGCAGGTGATTGTTGTCACCGGCGGCAACCACTTCCTGTTCGACGCCTTCATGGCGACGCCGAACCTCGGCGAGGAAGTCGCCATCTCGGCGTCTTACTGGGTTTCCTATCCGAAGATGGTGACGCTTTGCGCCGGTATGCTGGCTTTCGTTTCGGTCACGCACGAGAACAACTTCAAGATCCAAGCCGCCGATCTCGAAAAGGCGATCACGCCGAAGACCAAGTGGTTCATCTTTCACTTGCCTTCCAACACGACGGGTGCCGCCTATGCTCATGACGAGATGAAGGCACTGACCCAAGTGCTCGTCAGGCATCCGGCATGTTTGGATTCTGACCGACGACATGTACGAGCACTAACCTATGGCGACTTCAAGTTCATCACGCCCGTCGAAGACGAGCCCAAGCTTTACAACTCCACGCTGACGATGAACGGCGCCTCCAAGGCTTCTGCGACTAAAGATCCTCTCGAGCAGGCCTGTCGCCGCATCCAGCGCTTCTGCTCGAATTTTGCCAAAGACTATATCATCTGGAGGTTGCTATGAGTGTCGAAGTCCCTCAAGAAGCGTCGGAAGAAGCCGGATCAATCAGAGCTGCCTTCCTCGACCCGGACAATGTTAGTGTCTCAGACTTGGATCGCTGTGGCCACGCTATTTTCACCGAGTGGCGGCCAAAGCGCCCCTTCCTTCGTAGGCAGGACGGCGTATATCTTGTTTTGAGGGCTGACGATGTATTTGGCTTGAGCAGCGATCCGCGCACCCGTCAGATAGAGACGGAGTTGATGCTCAATCGTGGCGTCAAAGAAGGAGCAGTTTTCGACTTCGTTCGCTTCAGCATGCTTTTCTCAAATGATAAAACCCACAGCAGGCGTCGCTCTCCTTTTACCCGGACTTTCGCATTTCGCATGATTGAAAACCTGCGTCCGAAAATAAGGCAACTGACCGAGATCCTTTTTCAAGATTTGAAAGAGGTTGGTTCCTTCAACTTCGTCGAAGAATATGCTTCTAAGCTCCCAGCCGCTGCTATAGCAAGCGTGCTAGGTCTTCCGCCAGGCGACGTTCCTTATTTTACACAGCTTGTCTATCGGGTTTCCCGCTGCCTGAGCCCTTCATGGCGAGACGCAGATTTTTCAGACATGGAGGCTTCAGCAGCAGAGTTTAAAAACTATGTGCAGGCGGTGATTGATGATCGTCGAAACGATCCGCGCGATGATTTCCTTTCATCGTTCATAAATGCCACGCGAGAAGCAGAAGATCTCTCATCCGATGAAGGGGTCGTGCAACTGATGCTGATTATCTTGGCTGGAAGTGACACAACCAAAACCGGCATTACTGCATTGATCGGCTTGCTTTTGCGACACCGACAGGCATGGGAAGCCCTATTGAAGGATGAGACTCTTGTGCCCGCTGCCGTCGAGGAGGGATTGCGTTTCGAGCCACCAGTCGGATCTTACCCAAGGATCGCACTCGCAGATATTGACCTTAATGGGTTCCTGCTACCAAAAGGTAGTCTTCTCGCGCTTTGCACGATGTCTGCGCTACGAGACGAGAAACACTACCTACACCCTGAACTTTTTGATATCCACCGCAAGCAGATGCGCTGGCATATGGTTTTTGGTGCGGGTGCACATCGATGTCTTGGCGAAGCGCTGGCTCGTTTAGAGTTGCAGGAGGGACTTGCAACAATACTCAGACATGCTCCCGCTCTCTCTATCGAAGGGGCGTGGCCGACGTTACATGGTCATGGAGGGGTGCGTCGAATTGCGGAAATGAGAGTTTGCATCAGGGGGGAGAATTGAAACCGGGGCCTCGTGGCGCCGATCGTCGTGGAGGTGAGGAAGACAGCATCTAAGCGCCGCCGCCTATAGTCTCGCATGGACAGCTTGGTTTCTGCTTGTTTGGCTGGAATTTTCTTCCGTGCGGCAATTCGTATCACGGATGTAAGAATGATAAGTAATTCCGGGGTGAGATCATCGGGTGACGCTAATCCCTCGACATCCGCATAATCGGGTCGGCTGTTGCAAAGAGAGGTAACTAAATGACTTGGGATCGTTTGTTACCTTCCCGGAAGGTTCTGCTCGCTATCAATTCCTGGTACGTTTTAGCATTGGTAGTTGCGGCTATATCTTTTGCGGTTCTGGCCATTGGACCCTGGAAAAATGAAAAAAGCAGTGAAGCGATTCTAACTGAGTTGCAGTCAATCGACGTCGATTGTGCGCTGCTCCAGCGGAACGTGTTGCGTGCTCACGCCGGCCTTCTTCGGAATTACCGTCCTCTTATCGTTCCTCTGGGGCGAGTGCGCTCGAGCATCGCAAATCTACAGCAGCTTTTTAAGAAGGCGCGTCTTGAAGATGTAGGGGAACTCTCCGAACTGCTTGCGCGACTGAAGTCCTCGATAAACACGACCGACGCGGCGGTTGCATCGTTCGGGGCGCAAAATGTGGTGTTCGAGGATTCATTGGCGACCTTTAATCAGTCAATAAGCTCGCTTCTGAGAACCTCGGATAGCCGAGATTTGAACGCAGCGAAGGTGCCTGAGCTGGGCTATTTAATGCTGCAGTTTTCGTTTCGACCAAACACCGAGCTCGCACTACAGATCACTCAAAGTCTAGACCAGCTTCAGATGTCGACGAACGCGGATAAGGTCGCTATTCAGGAGGTCGTCCGTAATGGAAGGGTTATCCTAGGCGTACTGCCGAGGTTGAATGAAACTGTAAAGCTGGTTCAGGCCTCTGGAACGTTCGAGAATACGAAGAAGTTGCAGCGGGCATACCTGGAAGCTGACAGCTTGGCCAGAGTGGTTGAGCAACGGGTACGAACGTTTCTCGGTGCTGTTTCAGTATTCTTCTGCTTTGGGATAGTAATTCTGGTTCACAAATTGCGTCGACGAACCGACAGGTTGGCGAGACGCCTGGATTTTGAAGAAGTTATCAAGAAAATTGGGGTTTGCTTCGAAGATTCTACAGAAACAAAGCAGTCACTGAAATCCTCAGCGGAAGCCGCACTGGGAACTATTGAGAATTTTTTTGAAGCTAACCAGTGTGTGCTAGGGTTAGTGAACGTTACTGAAAACGAAATTGCCGAGACGTTTTCCGCAAGCGCGCCTCCGCCGAGCTGGAACGAGCGGCGGATCCGGAAAATTGTTTCTCTGGTCCAGGCCGACGAGCACGGATCGATCTTTCGAGACTATCCTGCCCGAAAGGCAAGTTGCTTTAATGAAGACGCCCCTGGCCGGTGGGCGTTGGTTGCGTTCAAGGTGTCCGATCGACTAGTTGCTGTTTTCGGCCTTAGGTTCGATCGAGACCCCGTGCAGCCAGCGTCAAGTGAAGTTCAACTTATGGAACTTGCCGCTGGCTGTGTCAGCCATTATGTGGTCATTCGGTGCAAGCAAACCCAGCGAGACATTCTTGAGCGTCGTTTGAAACATGCGGAACGGCTTGAAGCCGTTGGGACACTTGCAGGAGGCATAGCGCACGAATTCAACAACATTCTTGGGGTAATTCTCGGCTACGCCGAAATGGCACAAAACATTCTACACCGCCGCACTTACGCTCGACACTACATCGATCGCATCAATGCTGAAAGCAATCGAGCGAGACTGATTATTGATCAGATTCTTGCGCTTAGCCGGCGACGTGAACGGACAGCAAGGCCGTTCAACCTGTCGGCGTTGGTGAGGGAGATTGCACCTTCGTTACGTGTTGCGCTGCCTTCAGAGGTGGAGGTCGATTTCAATATTCAAAGCGCTCAGATGATTGTCGAAGGAAATCCGCTCGAAATTGAGCAGATACTGATGAACCTGTGTAAGAACGCCGCAGAGGCTTGTATAGGCTCCGGGCGTATCGAGGTCAGCGTCTATAGATCGTTTGTATGGAAGCATAAGGTACTTGCGAACGGCACGATACCCGCTGGCGATTACATCCTTCTTTCAGTTGAGGATAACGGTGGAGGCATAGGCGAAGCCGCATTGCCACATATTTTTGAGCCTTTTTTTACCACGCGCGCGCAATGCGGCGGCACTGGGCTGGGGCTCTCCACCGTGCACGGCCACGTCAGCGCAATGGCGGGTTTTGTCGATGTGATCTCAACTGTTGGCAGAGGTACGCGCTTCGACATTTATCTGCCAACTTCGGCGAAGAAGCCAGTGAATTCAGAGAGTTTTTTTGGACCTGAAAAAATACCGCTCGGTAGCGGAGAGATTGTCGCTGTGGTTGAACCCGATCCGGTGACGCTTGAAAGGTATGAGGAAACGATCGCGGCGCTCGGTTATGAGCCAGTCGGCTTTAACACGTTCAAAGGGCTGACTGACTGGGTTTTGGCAGGCAAAGAGGCAGATATTGTTCTGATTGATCATTCATCGTTTCTCGATGGAGAACGTGTAGGCTCCTGGGTCGCGACACTAGAAAAAGTGCCGATCATCATGATCGGGCAGCATCAAAAAAACGTTTCAATTTCGGCGGACGGCGAGGCATCTAACCACTTTTTGCAAAAACCGGTGTCATCCAAGGCTCTCGCCTATGTGGTTCGCGCGAATATCAGAACGGAATAAATGGACAGATTAAGGATGGGGTCGGCATAATTCGGGTAGAGATGCAACGCAATAAAGCTTTCAATGACGCACGAACTGGGTGGGATTCCGGATGACCCGAGATCTCCTGCGCTACGGCAGCGAGATGCCTCCAATGGCGTTGCTGAGACACTCAGGGGACAGCATTGTTGAATAGGCCGACTCGATCAATCTGCTGGTCGTGATTACTCGAATGATCCCGTATGCGCATTTATATGATCTGTTTTGACTGCACCGCCGTGACAGCCCCGCGAGATTTGTGACGTTTCTCGGTCAACGTCGGTTAAAACTCAAAACAAAGAGAAATGTGCTTCTCCGCAGCGGAACCAAAGAAGGCACGATTCGACAGCAATACCTGCCCCACGCAAACAATCCGCCCGACCGTCTCTTTTAGGTGAAATTGGCTCGTACTCAGCTCGGCCAACCAAACAAGCATCCATCAACGACGTCATTTGCTTCAAATGAAATCAATAACGAAAACATTAAAACCCAAGAGTAACAGATCCTTCCCATAGTCGCGATCGTTAGCGGTCACGTCATCTTGAGACTGCAGCGAAGATCAGTGCGAGACGTAGGAGATATAGAATGCTGAAGGCGGCAGGATCTTTCGGGATCATTTTTCTAATGGTCCAGCCAAGCGAGGCCGCGCCGCTCTCTCCGGCCGATTTCAGTCAGCTTGCTCGCGAATGCGCCCCTTCGGTTGCTCCATCTACGCTTGCAGCGATTGCCAAAGTCGAAAGCCGATCCGATCCACTCGTGCTTCATGACAATACTACCGATGAAACTCTTCACTGGACTGATCAGGCGGATGCCAGGCGAAGTGTGGAAGATCGTCTCGTAGCAGGGCATTCAATCGATGTCGGCCTTATGCAGGTGAACTCGAGCAATTTCGCGATGCTGGGTTTGACGTCTAGCAATGCATTCGAGCCCTGTGCGTCTCTATCAGCCGCGGCGCGACTGCTTGTACGGCACTTTACGGGCGGGAACACGGCGCAAGAAGAACAGCTCGCGCTTCGGCGAGCAATCTCGGCGTACAATACCGGCAATCTCAAGCGCGGCTTCACGAACGGATATGTGCGAAGGGTCGAGTTGGCGGCTCAGCAACTCGTGCCTCCACTGGCTCAGTCGGCGAAAAATCAAGATCATGATGAGCAGAGCCCAGAAGAACCGTGGAATGTCTGGCGTTCTTACGACAACACCCGCTCAGCAGGTGGGGCAGGCGGTTCATCTGGTTCGCCAGAGCCGCAGGAGCCGAATGAACACAGAACTCCGGAAGACGATCAAGTTTTTTGAATTGAGTAATGGAGATGTACCCTCATGGCATGCTTTGAAAAATACCGCGTGCGTTCGACGTTGCGTTGCCTCAGGGAGTTGGTTGTGCGCCTGGCGGTTACTTACCTGCCGAGCCTCAGCGGCGCGATCGGCTGGAGTTTGCTTTTCTCTGAGCCAGCCGCTGCACAAGCGGCGGGCGGAACCGATCCCGCCACCATGGTCAACAATATCTGCACCTTTATTCTTGGTCCGTTTGGTCAATCGCTCGCAGTTCTTGGCATCGTAGCCATCGGCATATCATGGATGTTCGGTCGAGCTTCTCTTGGTCTCGTAGCTGGCGTCGTCGGCGGGATCGTTATTATGTTTGGAGCCAGCTTTCTCGGCCAAACGCTCACCGGGGGCGGCGGATGAAGGACCGTCTCGAAGAAGCCACACTCTATTTAGCGGCGACGAGACCTGCATTGTTCTTTGGCGTGCCGCTTACGCTGGCTGGATTGTTCATGATGTTGGCTGGCTTTCTTATCGTTATTGTCCAGAATCCGCTCTACGAAATCGTTCTCTTGCCGCTGTGGCTTGGAGCCCGGCTCGTCGTAGAGCGCGACTACAACGCCGCAAGTGTGGTCTTTCTGTTTCTCCAGACGGCGGGGAGAAGTGTTGACAGCCATACGTGGGGCGGGGCGAGTGTCAGTCCCAACCCAATCAGAGTGCCGCCGCGAGGAAGAGGAATGGCGTGATGTTCGGAACAAATGGAGCGACCGAGCGATCTGGTGAAATCTACCTGCCTTACATTGGACACCTCAGCGACCATGTCGTCCTTTTGGAGGACGGCTCCATCTTGACCATGGCACATATCAGTGGTGTGCCCTTCGAACTGGAGGAGGTTGAAGTCCGAAATGCGCGCTGCCGTGCCTTCAACACGCTCTTTCGCAATATCGCCGACGACAACGTCTCGGTGTATGCCCATCTTGTCCGTCATAACGATGTGCAGGCACCGCCCCCAAGGCATTTTCGAAGCGGCTTCGCTTCGAACCTAAGCGAAACGTTCGAGCAACGTGTTCTCGCCGGCAAGCTTTTTCGGAACGACTACTTTCTCACACTCATGGTATATCCTCGCACTGCTCTCGGCAAAGTGGGAAGTAGGTTCACCAGGCTGTATGGGAAGAACGCTGGCGATCTTGCACATCAGATCCGGCATCTGGAGGACCTTTGGAATGTTGTCGCTGGCGCGCTTGATGCCTATGGTCTCCGCCGCCTTGGTATCCGAGAAAAAAACGAGGTGCTTTTCACGGAGATTGGTGAGGCCCTCCGGCTGATAATGACTTGTCGCTTTTCAGCGGTCCCCGTCGTTAGCGGTTCGCTTGGCGCCTCCATCTATACTGATCGAGTCATTTGCGGCAAACGTGCCTTAGAGATTCGAACGCCGAAAGATCACTACGTCGGATCAATTTTCTCATTCCGTGAATATCCCGCGAAGACGCGGCCTGGTATGCTCAACACGCTACTGTCCTCAAATTTTCCGCTGGTTTTGAGCCAGAGTTTCTCTTTTCTCACTCGCGCGCAGGCTCACGCCAAGCTCAGTCTTAAGTCAAACCAAATGACCAGCTCCGGTGACAAAGCAGTCACCCAGATTGGCGAACTCGCGCAAGCAGAGGACTCATTGGCAAGTAGCGAATTCGTGATGGGTTCGCATCATCTCAGTCTTTGCGTCTATGCCGACCATCTCCATACTCTTGCTGACCATGGGGCGAGCGCCCGAACAAGCCTGGCGGATGTAGGAGCGGTTATTGTCCAGGAGAGCATTGGAATAGAGGCTGCGTACTGGTCTCAGCTTCCAGGAAACAGCAGATGGCGTACGCGTCCTGGGGCTATCACCTCGCGCAACTTCGCAGGACTGGTCTCCTTCGAAAATTTCCCAGGCGGGAGGACTTCAGGCCATTGGGGTGGTGCCGTTGCACGCTTCCGGACGAACGGCGGGACTCCCTTCGACTATATTCCGCATGAGAACGACGTTGGCATGACGGCAATATTCGGGCCTATCGGTCGAGGAAAAACGACACTTATGACCTTTATCCTGGCGATGCTCGAGCAGAGCATAGCCAATCGCAGTGGCACGCTCGTCTTCTTCGATAAGGATCGTGGCGGTGAACTGCTGGTGCGCGCTACCGGAGGGACTTATCTCACGCTGCCTAGAGGTGTGCCAAGCGGCCTTGCACCTTTGCGCGGCCTGGAGAATACAGCATCGGCGCGCGATTTCCTCCGCGAGTGGATCGTGGCGCTGATTGAGAGCGACGGCAGGGGCGGAATTTCACCGGAAGAAAATCGCCGGTTAGAGCGCGGTATCCAACGGCAGTTATCGTTTGAGCCGAACATGCGGTCGCTTGTGGGCCTACGAGAATTCTTGTTGCACGGGCCGTCTGAAGGTGCAGGAGCCAGATTGCAGCGGTGGTGCCGGGGGAATGCGCTTGGCTGGGCGTTTGACGGCGAGTCTGATGAAGTGAAGCTAGATCCTTCGATTACGGGCTTCGATATGACTCACCTCCTTGAATATGAGGAGGTATGCGCGCCAGCCGCGGCATACCTTTTGCATCGAATAGGCGCCATGGTTGATGGCCGGCGGTTCGTTATGAGCTGCGACGAGTTTCGCGCCTACCTGCTGAACTCGAAATTCGCAGCAGTCGTCGACAAGTTCCTGCTGACTGTTCGTAAGAATAACGGAATGCTAATTCTCGCGACACAGCAACCTGAGCACGTGCTTGATTCCCCGTTGGGCGCCAGCCTCGTCGCACAGTGCATGACAAAGATCTTCTATCCATCACCCACGGCCGACCGGTCCGCCTATATAGACGGGTTGAAGTGCACAGAGCGAGAATTTCAAGCTATCCGCGAGGACATGGCAGTCGGCAGTCGCAAGTTCCTGCTTAAGCGCGAGAGCGGAAGTGTCGTTTGCGAATTTGATCTTCGCGACATGCCCGAATACGTTGCTGTGCTGTCCGGGCGGGCCAATACGGTGCGTTTGGCGGAACAGTTGCGCGAGACCTATGGAGGGGATCCCTCTGCCTGGCTCGAAAAATTCATGACGCGCTACCATGAAGCACAGGATTGATCTGGAGATCGAAGTCATGAAAACCACGAAGCTTGCAATAAACGCACTATTCATATGCCTGCTTCTGTCGGGGACCGCCAGAGCACAGTTTGTTGTCAGTGATCCTCCGACGGAGGCCGAAACGCTGACAACGGCCATCAATACCGCGGCGAACCTCGAACAGTTGATCACGATGGTGACAATGTTGACATCGTCGTTTGGCGTCACCGGCCTGTTGTCCGCGCTCGATCAGAAGAACCAATATCCTTCTCCCAATCAACTCGACAGGGAAATGTTTTCGCCCCAGATGCCCGCTTCGACAACGGCGCGTGCGATCACCTTGGATGCCGACCGGGCAGTCGTGGGTAACGACGCTGAAGGAAGTCTCCTGCGCGAACAGATTGCGGGCGCTGCAAATGCTGCCGGTGTCGCTGCTGATAATTTGGATGCAATGGACAAGCGCCTTACGGCAAATTCTGAGACAGCGACCCAGCTCTCCCGTTCACGCAACATTATGCAGGCAACTGTCACCAACGGGTTGCTTCTCAAACAGATCCACGATGCAATTATCCAAAACATTCAGGCAACCAGCCTGTTGACGATGACCACAGCACAGGCAGGCCTGCACGAAGCTGAAGAGGCGGTGGCCCAACGAAAGGAACACCAGGCAACTGCGCTCATGTTTGGCGCGGCTTCGCTTCATTGAGCCCCTTGCTCCTCGTCCAGAAGCAGAGCCGACCTTTCCTACAGAAATCTAAGGCTGAATCCAGGTAAGGGCAAATGAATTTTAGCATTCCAGCGCCTTTCACGGCGATACACACGATTTTCGATCTCGCCTTTACAGTCGGACTGGACACTTTGCTTGGGGATATTCAACGGGCAGTGAGCGCACCTCTCGTGGCTTGCGTGACACTGTGGATCATAGTCCAGGGCATCCTTGTAATGCGTGGAGAGATGGAGGCACGCAGCGGCATTACTCGGGTTATCATGGTATCGATCGTCGGTGCCCTTGTCGTTGGGCAAGCAGACTATCATGATTACATCGCCTCGGTTTTCGAGGATACGATTCCAAACTTCATTCGGCGGTTCAGTGTCAGTGGTCTTCCTTTGGAGACCATCCCCGCCCAACTCGACACGATGTTCTCGCTAACACAGGTAGCCTTCCAGAAGATTGCTTCTGAGATCGGGCCGATGAACGACCAAGATATCCTCGCCTTTCAAGGCGCACAATGGATCTTCTACGGAACGCTTTGGACGGCGTTTGGAATTTACGATGCAGTCGGAATTCTCACCAAGGTGCTGCTGGCGATCGGCCCATTGTTCCTGGTGGGCTATCTCTTCGATCGCACCAGAGATATGGCAGCGAAATGGATCGGCCAACTTGTCACCTACGGGATACTTCTTCTTCTACTGAACATAGTGGCGACTATTGTGATTCTGACGGAAGCGACCGCGCTCGCAGTAATGTTGGGAGTGGTCACTTCTGCCGGCACGACCGCCGCCAAGATAATCGGCCTTTACGAGATCGATATGTTCTTCCTGACGGGAGATGCTCTGATCGTCGCACTTCCGGCAATCGCTGGAAATATTGGAGGTAGCTACTGGAGCGGTGCGACGCAAGCTGCAGGTAGCCTAAATCGCCATTTCGCCCGGGTAGTCCGCCGTTAGCTTAAGCCCCATGAATGGAGGAATCCTATGAGATATTGTCTGCTCTTTCTGATCCTCGGCCTGGCGTCTTGTCAATCACATGACCAGTTGGCGAGCCCCAAGGGGCCCATATTCCCGCTGAACGTCGGGCGATGGCAGCCTGCTCAGCCGGACCTTCAGCCTGGAAACGCGGGAGGAGCAAATGAAGGACCCTGAACATGCCCTGCTGGTAGAGCGGGAAGCATTGGCGGACCACTATAAGCAAGTACAAGCGTTTCAATCTGCGCGTGCCAAATCAGCTCGGCGAATTTCCAGAGCCTTGGGCGCTATGGCAATTGTCGCGGTCGTGGGAAATGTGGCGCAGGCTTTCGCTATCGCCACGATGGTCCCACTGAACAAACTTGTGCCAGTCTATCTGTGGGTACGCCCTGACGGTACGATTGACAGTGAAGTGTCTATTTCGCGCTTGCCTGCAACGCAGGAGCAAGCAGTTATTAATGCATCTTTGTGGGAGTATGTCCGTCTGCGCGAAGGCTATACGGCGGATACAGCCCAATATGCCTATGATCTGGTCTCGGACTTCAGTGCTCCAACTGTGCGCCAAGATTATCAGCAATTCTTCAACTATCCCAATCCAAGCTCGCCCCAAACCATAATCGGCAAGCGCGGAAAGCTGGAAGTCGACCATATCGGCTCAAATGAGATCATGCCGGGTGTGCAGCAGATCCGTTACAAACGCGCCCTCCTCATAGACGGGCAGACTCCCATAGTAACCACCTGGACCGCAACAGTCCGCTATGAAAAACTGACGAACTTGCCAAGCCGACTGAGGCTGACCAATCCAGGCGGTTTAATTGTCACCTCCTATCAAACCTCGGAAGATACGGTTTCGAACGCGACGCGGAGCCAGCAATGACCAAGCTTCTGTTTTTGGCACTGGCCTGTGTGCTTTTTGTTACGAGCGGGGCGAAGGCGGAAGACACGCCAGCGGTCGGCACCCAAGATCCACGAATGCGCTATCTCGCCTACAACCCTGATCAGGTTGTGCACCTTTCAACCGCTGTTGGGGCCACCGTGGTCGTAACATTCGGTGCCAACGAGACCGTGACAGCCGTCGCCGTTTCCAACAGCAAGGACCTCGCGGCTCTGCCCCGCGGCAATTATCTGTTCTTCAAGGCAAGCAAGGTCCTCCAGCCACAGCCCGTCATAGTGCTGACTGCAAGCGACGCAGGAATGCGGCGCTATGTTTTCAGCCTCACGACAAAGACGATGTCTCGTCTCGATAAAGAGACGCCCGATCTCTACTACAGCGTGCAATTCACTTATCCCGCCGATGCTACCGCTGCTCGCCGAAAAGAGACAGAACAGAGAGAGCTGGCGGGCAGGCTAAGAGCGCAAACACAATACCAGCATCGAGCACAGGACTTGTTGGATCAGCCGACAGCAACCGGCGTCCCGGGTGCAAAAAATTGGAACTATGTTGCCCAAGGAAACCGTTCGCTGGGGCCGCTCGAGGTCTTCGACAACGGATCTACCACGACATTCCGCTTTCCCGGAAACGTGCGTGTACCTTCGATCTACGTCGTCAATCCAGATGGGAAGGAAGCCACTGCCAACTACTCAGTTAAAGGAGACTACGTGGAGGTCGCCTCGGTCGCCCGGGAGTGGCGTCTGCGGGACGGTCATACCGTGCTGTGCATCTGGAATAAAGCATATGACGCCATCGGACGAAAGACTGGGACTGGTACGGTCAGACCCGATGTAATGCGCGTGCTGAAGGGGGCGAGGCGATGAATGAAGTCAACTCTCAACCTGGAGCAGCTATAGATGCATCGGCATCTCTGGTCTCCGATCCTCATCGCCGACGTCTTTCGGGATCGCAGAAGCTTGTTGTTGCCGGTCTGGTTCTCGTACTGTCGTTGGGTCTGATTTGGCTTGGTGCGCGTCCAAAGAAAAAGACCGAGCCCTCTCCCCCAGACACAATGATCGACGCCAACACCAAGCCTTTTCGGCCGGCGCCGATTGACATCCCCTCAAACCCTACGGCTTCCCAGCCAACCACTGAGGCAACCTCTCCGCCCGATCAACATCAGCGAGAACACAACGAAGTGCGGCCGGAAGAAACACCAATCTTTGCCTATAGCGGAAGTGATCAGAGTGACAAACCTACGCGGAACGCCGATATTCACAGCGACGGGGAGGATAATAGGAAATCCAGCTCATTACCGGAGTCTGAGGCGTCTGCTGAAAACGATCTTTCAATCCGCATGAACCCCACCGTGTTGGAACCCAGCCGTGCTGCGCTTTTGCCGCACCCCGATTTCACAGTTACGCAAGGGACGATCATTCCCTGCATACTGCAAACAGCCATTGATACAAACCTGGCAGGCTATGTAAAATGTGTGCTGCCCGGGGACATACGCGGAGCAACCGGCAATGTTGTGCTCCTGGATCGCGGCACGACCGTGGTGGGCGAAATCCAGCATGGGCTGCAACAGGGAGATGCCCGTGTTTTTGTTCTCTGGAATCGCGCCGAGACGCCGGCTCACGCCGTCGTTTCTCTTTTTCTCCGGGTGCTGACGAACTTGGCCGATCCGGACTGCCAGGCACGGTCGACAACCACTTCTGGAAGCGTTTCGGTGGGGCTATGCTCCTGAGCGTCGTCCAGGGCGCCGTGCAAGCGGCAAGTCATTACGCTGGCAGTTCGGATGGCGGGACCAGCTTCAACAGTTTTCAAAATAACGGTGAACAAGCGGCCGACACAGCCCTGAGGGCGACCATAAACATTCCCCCAACCTTGAAGAAGAATCAGGGTGATACCGTCTCCATCTTCGTAGCACGGGACCTGGATTTCTCAGACATCTACCAGCTTCACATAACTGGTGGATTGGCGAAGAGTTGGCATCGGCGTTAATTCTCAGATAGCCAAAGCATCGGAGATGCACACATGGCAGTAAATCCGCAATTGCGCTTCCTTCTCAATCCCGTCTTGAAATGGCTCGATGATCCGAAGACTGAAGAAGTGGCGATAAATCGGCCTGGGGAAGCATTTGTACGCCAGGCAGGGGTTTTCACTAAGTTCTCTTTACCCCTCTCTTATGATGATCTCGAAGATATCGCCATTTTAGCGGGCGCATCGCGCAAACAAGATGTCGGCCCGCGCAATCCTCTTTGCGCCGCTGAACTCCCCGGCGGCGAACGAATACAAATTTGTTTGCCGCCAACGGTCCCATCGGACACGGTGAGCTTGACGATTCGACGGCCAAGCATTCGCGTTTCGGGACTGGGCGAAGTCTCGTCTCGTTACGATGCTCGCCAGTGGAACAAGTGGCGGATGCGGAAAACGTGCCAAGATCGACAAGACGAAGATATTCTTCGACACTACGACAGCGGCGATCTGGAATCATTCTTGCGTGCATGCGTCGTCGGTAAGTTGACAATGTTGCTTTGCGGTCCCACTGGAAGTGGCAAGACAACAATGAGCAAGACCTTGATCAGTGCTATTCCGCCGCAAGAAAGGCTGATCACCATTGAAGATACGCTCGAACTCGTCATTCCCCATGAGAATCATGTCAGGCTGCTCTACTCCAAGAATGGGGTCGGACTGGGTGCTGTGACTGCGGAACAACTGCTCCAGGCAAGTCTTCGGATGCGGCCTGATCGAATACTGCTGGGTGAGATGCGTGACGATGCCGCGTGGGCCTACCTGAGTGAAGTCGTCTCAGGACATCCCGGGTCGATTTCAACCATACATGGGGCAAATCCCGTCCAAGGCTTCAAAAAGCTGTTTTCGCTGGTGAAGAGCAGCGCCCAGGGGGCCAGCTTGGAAGATCGCACGCTAATCGACATGCTCGCAACGGCAATTGATGTCATCGTCCCGTTCCGCGCCTACTGCGATGTCTACGAAGTTGGCGAAATATGGCTCGCGGCCGATGCCCGCCGGCGCGGCGAAACGATAGGAGATCTTCTAAACCAGCACTAGATATCCATGCCAAAATCCTGGCTCCGCCTTTTGCAGCGTCAAGTCGGAGCAACCTTTGTCATCAAACTGAAACAAGCCGTTAGCATTGTCATGCGCGGTTTAGCCGAAAATTTGCCGAAGTATCCGTATAGCGAGAGAAAATTGACGAGCGGTACGATGCGTACAGCCTTTGCTTGTCTAGATACTGTGAGTTCCACAGAATCGGGAATTGAAAGGTAAACTGTTGAAACACGTTCTTGTCATCGATGACGATGCCGCCATGCGCCATCTTATCACTGAGTGTCTTACGGTCCACGCGTTGAAGGTCACTGCCGTATCAGACAGTCAACAATTCAACCGCGTAATGTCGTCTGAGACGGTCGACGTGGTCGTCGTCGATCTCAATTTAGGGCGTGAAGACGGACTTGAGATCGTCCGCAGTCTGGCCACAAAATCCGATGTTCCGATTATAATCATCAGCGGCGATCGCCTTGAGGAGGCAGACAAAGTTGTTGCGCTCGAACTGGGGGCAACCGATTTTATCGCAAAACCTTTTGGAACACGCGAGTTCCTGGCGCGCCTCCGTGTTGCGTTGCGCGTGCGACCCAATGTGGTGCGAACCAAAGACCGGCGCTTGTTTTGTTTCGCTGACTGGACACTTAGTCTCAGGCAACGCCGTTTGATGTCCACACAGGGTAGCGAGGTGAAACTTACCGCAGGGGAGTTCAATCTTCTCGTCGCTTTCCTTGAAAAGCCAGGTGATGTCCTGTCCCGTGAGCAGCTTCTCATCGCGTGTCGCGTGCGTGAGGAGGAAGTATATGACAGGAGCATTGATGTTCTCATATTGAGGCTGCGCCGGAAACTTGAGCGGGATTCGACAAACCCAAAGTTGATCAAAACAGCGCGGGGTGCCGGCTATTTTTTTGACGCGGATGTGAATATCTCTTACGGCGGGGTAATCGCCGCCTGACGGACCCGAATTTTCGCGTTATCGTAGTGTGTCACAATTCGCTTGGTTGATCCGACTGCCAGGGACAAACTTTCCTGGCCACACCTGCAAACGATCCGCCTTCGGGCGGCCTGTCGCGTCATTCTTAAGAGGTCAACGGCGGGTCTTTTCGCCAGCAAAGAAGGATGCCAGCGCCGCAGTGGCGAGCTTCTGTCCGAAGGCCCGCGCGGTCTCTAGTCCCACGGGATCAAAATGACTGCGAGCGACTTGGAGCAGCGACACCGGGAACATACGGGAGGTCTGAACAAGGATGGACTTTTCAGGGGTGATATCACGGACCGGATAGCTTTTCGGCGCGGCACGAAACGATCCATCGGCCAGCATTATCTCGAAATCGCTGAGCGCTCGGCGCAAGATCATTTGCAGCGATTTGCAAGGGCTGTATTGACGGATAAGGTTGTCATAAACCGCCGATACATCTGGCGCAGGCGGACGGGCCGAAAGAAACACTTGTACCTTCTCGGAACCTGCAGGCGCGCTAAGGGCATCGACCGTAGGCGTTGGATGCTGATCGGGATGATCATGTCTGGTTGCGGCTGGCCGACTTTGACGCGGCGCCAGATCGATATCGGTGGAAAACTGCGAAACGGCCAAGTTGGGGGCTGCTATCGGCAGGAGAGGCCGTACTGTCTCGGTTCGAGCAACAGCAAGCTGCCTAGCCTTCTCTACCGACAAAACGGGTTTGCGAATTCCCATTTTCAGGTCTCCAAGGCATCGCCGATCAAGTGTGAAAGGACGACGAGTTCATCCATTGCGATCCTGAGGTTCCGCTCGATGAGGCGCATCGTTGGATCGGTTTTCGTATTCAGCAGCGTTAGATGCAACATGCCCCGTTCTTTCATCGCCGCGAATGCATCTCTCTCGTGCATGGGCGACTGAACGACGGGGAGGTTCTCTAGCATGTCTGACATTGCCCGTTGCGAGGCGGTGAGGCGGCCGACCGGCATGCGCTGGCGTAACACGGCCGTTGGAATCGTCAGGTTCTCGCTCAACAAGAGTCTCGATCACATAGCGATAAGTTGAAAGTGCTTCATCAACATCAAGCGGCGTTAACATAGTCGGGATCAAAAGCATGTCTGAGCTAGCGATAATCGTATTGTTGAGTTCGCTCGAACCACCATGTGTATCCGCTAGCGCATAGTCGAAACCCTGGCGCTCGGCCTCCTCATATCCCGCTTCGAGAAGCGACATTTCCTCTGCGCTATAAACTTCACAGAGAGGATCCCAAGTGTTGCTTCGTATAGCATTTTCCTTCCATCGCCTGAGTGGTCGGTTCTCGTCCGCGTCCAATAGAGCCACTCGTCGACCGCTGTTTGCAAAGGCGGCACAGAGACCCATAAGCGCAGTCGTTTTGCCAGCGCCTCCCTTGAATGAGCAAAATGTAAGTAGTTTCATGTGATTCCTGCCGTATCGCGGGTGATGACAAATTGTATTTCTGTTGGTTCATGTATTCGCACGAATAGCATGAAAGGTATGCTGGTTCACGCGATTTTATATTTCAGATTCGTTTCATATAAATTGCAGATGTAACGATAGACTATGCAGTATTCCTCTTTTATTCTTGATTGCGATCGTTTTGAGCACTAGTTATTGACTTTGCCAACGCGGTGGTTCCGCGAAAAAACTAGATCTTTCCATCCTTCAGTGGAGGAAGCTATGTCGCAAAACAGCACGCCCACCTCGAATGGCGTCGCCACCGCCTCGTATGAAAGTGTGAAGATTGAGAGCTTCAAAGTCGTGAGCGCGCGTTTGCGATTGGCCGAGTACGAGAGTTTTTCCAGCCAGGCACGGTTGCTCGGGCTCTCCGACAGTATGGCCATACGAGTCGCGGTACGCCGCATTGGCGGCTTCCTCGAAATTGAAGCCGAGACCCGTCAGAAAATGGAGGCAATACTTCATTCAATAGGAACGCTTTCAAACAATATCTCGGCGCTGCTTTCCGCCTATGCCGAACGTCCGGAAATGGATTTGGAGGCTCTGCGAGATGAACGCATCGCTTTCGGTATGGCTTTCGCTGATCTCGATGGCTTGCTCCGTTCCATCTTATCCGTATCACGACGACGGATAGATGGGTGCTCAATGCTTAAAGATGCTCCGCAGCATTGATGTTGCGCCTGCTTAGGAGGGTGCGGGATGGCCGCTCCAGCTCAGGTTGTCATTCGAATTGTGCCTAGGGGCGGAACTAAAACCATTCAGCAGGTTATTAATCAGTGGGAATATCTCTCCAGGAAGGGCAAGTTGGAGCTCCGGCTCTCAGCCCGGCACCTCGATATTCCGCTACCGCCTGATCATATTACCAGGTTTGCTCGGAGCTGGGTTCTGGAGACCGGAAATTATGACGAGAGCCTGCCGGACGAGCAAAGGCAACAGGACTTAACCACGCACATTATCGTAAGCTTCCCCCCAGGTACGGATCCTACGTCGGCTCATGCAGCAAGCCGCGAATGGGCGGCCGACATGTTTGGGTCAGGCAATGGTGGCGGCCGCTACAACTATCTTACAAGCTTTCATACAGATCGCGATCATCCGCATCTGCATGTCGTGGTCAACCGACGGGAGCTTTTTGGGCGGGAATGGCTGAAAATATCCCGACGCCACCCCCACCTCAATTACGACGCATTGCGTGTCAGGATGGCAGAGATATCGCTTCGCCACGGCATTGTTCTTGACGCAACCTCGCGAGCAGAACGTGGCATTACCGAGCGGCCAATCACGTATGCAGAATATCGCCGTATCGAGCGCGAACAGCCCGAACAAGTTCGTTTCGAGGATTTTGATGTCGAATCGTGGTCGCCGGGAGGAACTCACCGGGAACTGAAACGATCTTTCGATTCTTCGCACGGTGAGCCACTCCCAAATATGCCAGAAGGCTCGGCACGAAACGGGCGTCTGCAGTCGGCGTCTGGCTACGATGCTCAACCGCGCAGCTCTGAAGCCGATGGGCGCGATCACAATTTGAAGAACGGCTCTCCCAGTGTCGCCGGAGACACCGGGCGGAACCTTGAGGGGCGTTCTGGTCCTCGCCGCCTGGCAATAGAACCCGTCACGCGCACAACAAGCAAACGTGACGATCGGCAACGGCTTCATCCAAAACGGTCTCGCCGTGACGAGGAAGAGCAGAGCGGCGCAAAGCGCATTAGGGTGAACAATCTTGAGGCGGGGAGGGCCCACACCGGCGTAGGGGAGGACCGGGACGATCCGGATACATCGCCGATAGAGCCTGTTGAATCAACTCCTCTGCGGGCCCCTGGACAGACCAACAGCGCAGCAGACCTGTTGCCGCCTCCAGCCGATCGGCCGCGGCAGGGAGAACCAAATTCTAAGCGTCCACGCGATGATGACGCCGAACCGAGCGTTCGCAAGCGTGCAAGAGATGGGCGCAGCCAGGATGGATGAGACATCGAAGGTGGAAAGGAACTAAATTATGGCAGACGAAGAGTTCCGTCGAGACTTCAGCAGCTCCGCTCCCGTGACTTCGAATAGCCCAGGAGCCAGAACTGTACCAGTCCCGCTCACACCACGATCGACCGCTGTCCGACAAGACGGCACGGACCCCATGACAACAACTGGTTTCTCACGATCACCAATTTCTGGCGGCCTACCCGACCTTCCGGGTACTTCAACCGCAAATCAGGGGCCAGCAGCCCATGTCCGGAATACCCATGCCGGAATCCCACTGAGATCAACCGAGGCTCCCGCGGGCGGACCTGCAGATTTACCGATGAGCGAACGGTATCTTCGTGCGACAAGGCAATACTTGCGTGAGACTGAACAGGAATACGCCGCCGAAGGCCGCCGCGAAGCGACTCCATCGTCACGTTTTCGCAAAGGAGGAACAAAGCGATCACGCGAAGATGAGCAGTCTGGTGACGATAGTGAATCCGTTGCGAAGCAGCGCGCCCCCTCAGAAAACGAGATCAATATGATTGCAAGACCTCTGACTGTGGAGGAAGGCGCGACTACGGCGCCCAGGTCGCAAGGGTCGCACGCGTCTGTGATGGGGCTGGATGATCTCGAGGAGATTGAAGAGAGTTATTCGGAACCTCAACATGAAATTTCGACGCTTCCTGTTGACACAACCACGTTGGTTTCAAGTCTGGACACCGTCATTGCAGGAGAGGGGCAACCTGAAGAAACATTCGACGCTGCGCCATACGCGATCGAAGACGACAGGGATAATGAGGGGGCGGCTAACAGCGTTCCGTCGACTCCACAACTTTCCTCATGGCCGGGGTTAGATGACCTTCATGAGTTTGACGATAGTGCTTCGCCTTATGGACACAGTACTCAGAGTTTTCCTGCTAACATAGCCGCTGGGGATTCAAGCACTGACGCAGGGTCCCCCAGCATTGCAAGCACCCAAATCCTCGAAGACGTTAACACTGACGATTCCGACGAGCGGAACGAGCTCGATGGCCAAACAGTTTCAGGATCGATCCATGAAAGTTCGGTTCAAGCTGTGAGGCCGCGGCAAGAGCGCTTCGATGACTTCCCCGATTTGACCGACGAGGAACTGGCTAGAATCGACGCACTATCTGAAACTCGCACCACTTCGAAGGGGAATTCTGCATCCGATATTCATGCGGTCATGCCGGATAATGTTCTCTCGCGAGTGGATTTTGCTGTGGGTGCCGACGAGCTGCGTGCAATCCCTGCGGTCCATCGGGAGGGTTCTCGGCTCGAGTTGAACCCACCAGAAGGAAAGTTCGATGACTTCCCCGATTTGACCGATGAGGAACTGGCGAGAATCGACGCACTATCTGAACCTCGCACCACTTCGAAACGGGATGTTGCACCCAATATTCATCCGGTCATGCCGGATAATGTTCTCTCGCGAGTGGATTTTGCTGCGGGTGCCGACGAGCTGCGTGCAAGCCCTGCGGTCCATCGGGAGGGTTCTCGGCTTGAATTTAGCCCACCAGAAGCAAAATCCGATGACTTCCCCGATTTGACCGACGAGGAACTGGCTAGAATCGACGCACTATCTGAAACGCATTCCAAGAGACCTCGCTCCGCGCGGGATGTTACAGGCGATTTCCATGGGGTCAGCTTGAATGAGGCTTTCGAGAAAGTGGGTTCGCCCACTATTGCCCCGGAAACGAGCATCGAACGCGCGCCTGGATCATCACAAGCGATCCGCAAGGACCTTCCTGGCTTGAGCACCGTAGAGCCCTCGCATATCAGCGAAGCATCGCGTGTTAACATAGCTTTTGAAAAGGGGAAACAAAAGGTCGCGTTAGGAGATGAGGTTCGGCCAGACCTCAGCACGTCCCAAGCTTACCAGCCGCGGCACCCGTCAACCCATACGATTTTTGATGCTGAACATATTGGTGATAACCTGCTGATCGGGAACGAGCCAGTTCCCCCGTGGCCCCATCCGTGGGAGCATGTCGTGCTCTTTGAGACATGCCGACAAATATTTGAAAGAAAAGGGAAGTGGCCCATTGCGGAGGACTTGGACAACAGTGTGATCCTGGTCAAAAAAGTGGATGGCGCACAAACATCTTATATGCCCCGAAATCAGCTTCTTTTGCATCTCGGTCCCCAAAAGTATCTCGAACGAATGAAGGCGCTCGGTCTTTCCGAGAACACTTTCAGCAGGCTGAAGACCGATAGGCAATATCACTATAATACACCTGCTGGACCACGAGTCAGCGATCATGACTATGAGTTCCCGCTACAGGCAGGTGTGCACAATCCGGAGGTGATGGTTCAGCATCGTGGTGGAACCTTCTTTGCGTTTTGGCCAAAGCTCCTCAGGCTGGAAAAACTTGCCACTGTGACGAACACGTATGGCACGGAGAATGTTTGGCTCAAATCACCAGACAACGCTTACATGACGCCGGCGACGTATAATTCCAGAGCGGCGGATGGCGCCGAAGACCTTTTTGCCAAGTTCATACATCCCGCTCATGTCTTCGACCACGCCGATAACCCTGAAACTTCAAGCGTAAAAAATGTCCGCGACATCATGCCCGGCGCAAATCGCGCGCAACCTACCGATCGCACCGGGGCGCAATCCGTGGGTCGCAGCGGACACAGCCGCGACGCGCCGCTTGATACGAGGGAATCCCGTATGCGTGAAGACTATGGGCGGTAGTTTCAGCTATCCGCACAACAAGTTGCCCTTTCCGATAGGGGATCGAAGCGTGGTCACGTGATGAATTCAGGCAAGTACACGCCAATACGCCTAGCTATAAGCATAGTATGTTCACTGGTCGCTGGGTTTTGCGCGGCAAGTCTCTATGCAACATTCCGCCATGGCTTTACTGGCGAAGCGATGATGACGTTCAGCGTTTTCGCGTTCTTGTACGAGGCACCACCTTATTTGGGATACGCAAGCCCCATCTTCTATCACGGATTGGCGATTATATTTGCCACCTCCGCGTTCATACTGCTGTGCCAACTATTCCTATCGATGCGCGATCCCGAGCATCACGGAACTGCTCGCTGGGCCGGGGTTGGCGAAATGCGATACGCCGGCTACCTCCAGCGATACAGTCGCATCAAGGGCCCCATCTTCGGAAAGATATGTGGGCCGCGCTGGTTCGGAAGCTATCTAACCAATGGAGACCAACCTCACAGCCTTATTGTCGCGCCAACCCGCGCCGGTAAGGGCGTTGGCGTCGTTATTCCGACATTGCTAACCTTTCAGGGCTCGGTGATTGCTTTGGATGTGAAGGGTGAGCTTTTTGAACTCACGTCGCGAGCGCGTAAATCGAGCGGCGACGCGGTTTTCAAGTTCTCACCGTTAGATCCAGAGCGGCGAACGCACTGCTACAATCCTGTACTGGATATCGCCGCGTTGCCACCCGAGCGGCGCTTTACCGAAACGCGCCGCCTCGCCGCCAATCTTATCACAGCCAAGGGCAAGGGAGCAGAAGGTTTCATTGACGGCGCAAGGGATCTTTTCGTTGCAGGCATCCTGAGCTGCATTGAGCGCGGCACACCCACAATCGGTTCCGTTTACGACCTATTTGCTCAGCCGGGCGAGAAATACAAGCTTTTTGCTAAACTCGCGGAGGAAACCCAAAACAAAGAGGCTCAGCGCATATTCGACAACATGGCAGGAAATGACACCAAAATTCTGACATCCTATACATCGGTGCTCGGCGACGGCGGGCTCAATCTTTGGGCCGATCCGCTGGTCAAAGCAGCGACAAGTCAATCCGATTTTTCCGTTTACGACCTACGTCGGAAGAGGACCTGCATTTATCTTTGTGTCAGCCCAAATGATCTTGAGGTCGTAGCGCCGTTGATGCGCCTCCTCTTTCAGCAGGTTGTGTCAATCCTTCAGCGAACGCTGCCTGTTAAGGATGAACGGCATGAGGTCCTGTTTCTCCTCGACGAGTTCAAGCATTTGGGCAAGCTGGAAGCGGTGGAAACGGCAATCACCACGATTGCCGGTTATAAGGGCCGCTTCATGTTTATTATACAGAGTCTGTCGGCCTTGACCGGAACTTATGATGAGGCCGGCAAGCAAAATTTCCTCAGCAATACGGGCGTGCAGGTATTCATGGCTACGGCTGACGACGAGACACCAACCTACATTTCTAAAGCTATCGGCGAATACACGTTCCAGGCTCGCTCAACGTCATACAGCCAAGCTCGCATGTTTGATCATAACATCCAGATCTCCGATCAGGGTGCTCCTCTTTTGCGACCCGAACAAGTCCGCCTGCTCGACGACAACTACGAAATAGTCCTTATCAAGGGCCAGCCTCCTCTCAAACTCCGGAAGGTGCGATATTATTCCGATTTCATGTTGAAGCGGATTTTCGAAAGCCAAGCGGGTTCCCTTCCCGAGCCCGCATCTTTGATGCTCCCGGAAGACACGAATCTCTTTGGCGACAATCTCAGTCAACGAGCAACTGGCACCACTATGCTAGAGGCGGTGCAGATCGAACCGACAGACTATGGAGAAGCCGATACTTCCCTGAGTAAAACCATGGTTGATGGAGAGGATAGTGTCGCAATTGGGATGGAGGTTTACCCTGGGTCAAACGAAGTTGGTGACATTGGCGAGTGCAGCGGTTCCGCCGCCGCCGAACCTGTGTCCGAGATGCCTCCGGAAATAGCTCCAGCACTATTGGCGCAACGCGAGCTCCTCGAGCAGATCATTTCGCTCCAGCGACGCGGTGAAATTGCGCCTGACACTTGAAATGCGTTGTGACGACATTTCCGATCGAGCCTTGTGAGCGCCGTTAGATGCCAGTTCGTGAATTCATGACCAACGAAGTTTGCAGATTGATGAAACATCGCCATGAACCCGCCGGGAAATTCAAAAATTGGGCTCACCGCGTCGGCTAGATCCTCGCCCGACGTTCACTCCGGAGTTAACCCTGTCCTTCGTCCCAAGGAGTTCAGGAACCGTTGTGCTGGCTCCTCATCTGGCAGTCAAACGGATCGCTGGGAAGAATCATCTGCATCTTTCTTTTACGATGGAATGAGACTGGGCGCTGCAGAGCGGTCGGCATACGAGGCCTGGAATGAAACGGGCCGACCGACGTGGAAAGACCTCGTGCTGAGTGCCCGTCTTAATGATATCGACAGTTCCGCTTGGAATTTCGATGGCAGACAAACGACCTCGTCGGTTTTTGTCTATGAGGGTGTTCCTCTGGGGGAAGGAGAACGACGTGTCTACGAGGAATGGCCGGAGCCCGGACAGCCGGGGTGGCAAGAGCTCGTTGTGAACGCTCGCATTGCAGAACTACACCCGTCTGCTTCAGTTTCGCATGAGCGCGATCCCCCTGAAAGAAGCACGGAGTTCCGGTCCGATGCGCCCAAGCGCAAGCGGAAAGGCTCAATAGACCAAGACGAGAGTGTCCCTGCATCATTTTACTATGATGGGATGAGGCTCAGCTCACCCGAGCGCGAAGTATATGACAACTGGAGCAAACCGGAACCACCTTCGTGGAGAGACCTGATAATAGACGCGCGTCTTGATGCTATTGACAGGTCCGCCTGGTTCCATGAATCGGGAGGCGCTTCGGTCTTTGAGTACGAAGGGATCCCGCTGGGTGAGGGGGAACGCCTGGCATATGAAAGGTGGCTGGAGCCCGCGCAGCCCGGATGGGAAGATCTCGTCGTGAACGCACGCGTTGCTGAATTAAACCAGTCTGATCGGACCTCGTGTGAGAACGAAAGTCTTGAAGCAGGAAAGGAACTTCCACCTGACGAATTGGAGGGCATGTTGGGCTCCCCAATTGACGGTGCGCAGGACGCTCGTGCATCCTTTGTGTATGATGGAGTGACACTCGGAGCGCCCGAGCGTGACGTGTACGAGAACTGGGACAAGCCCGAACGACCCTCATGGGAAGATCTAATCCTGGATGCCCGCCTCGCTGCGGTACAGGATTCCTCGATCTCAAGTTTGGCGCCTGGAGAAGAAACCAACTCAGCTTTCTTTTATGACGGGATTGCGCTGGGAAACGCGGAACTCCGGGCATACGCAAGGTGGAGGCAGCCTGCTCAACCGCGGTGGCAGAATTTGGTGGTGAACGCGCGTTTGTTGGAACTTGACCCTTCGGCTTGGATTCGCGATGAACATGACCCATTTGAGGAAGTCGAGGAGCTCAACTCGCCTTCGCGATCGACTTCCCCAAGTGAGGCCAAGCGCACTTTGGGTAAGCTTGATCTCAATCGACCGGCCCACAGATGTGAAAAAACTTCAAAAGAAACGTGTCAGACAGGGCCCGGGACGTGCCTACGGTCGGAGATGCGGAGCGCAGCTCATGTTGAACTTTCTGGACTGAACGCGTGTCGGGAGAACACAATTGCCAGTGGCCATGCTCTCAATGGCGGAGGCAAGATAAAGAGGCTCGGCTTCAAAAGCCACTTGACTGGAAACGGGGCTCTCCAAGGGCTGAATCCCGGTACGAAAGGAACAGCGTCCGACGAAGGCGGACAAGTTGTTCCGCCAGTCCGATCCAGTTGCCCGAGAGGCGATAATATCGGCACATACGGAAGTCGTAGGAACGAACGGGCGCGGCTCGCTACCGAGACTGGACAATTCGAGTCGGAGCACATTTTTGGCTTTAAGGTGGTCCACGAAGTTTTACGCAGAACGAAAGAAGGCCGTCGTCTCGAAAGGCCAATGCCTGCCTATCTTGAATGTAAAGAGCTTCATCGGCAGCATGTTGGAACTGGATGGAGGCGAAGCGGGCTAGTTGGGCGTGGATGGACAGATGATTCCAGTTATCGCTCAGATCAACGAGCAACCTTGTCAGACCCTGTCGCGTCTGCTGAAGGTGCAGCGGCTTCAAACGGATATCAGTTGAATCAACTGGGTTACGCACACCAACTCGCCAAGGATGGCCTGCAAAGCGTATCGTCCGACAGCGTTACTATGCCAATTCGTGTCGCAACAACCAGCTACAATTATACGGTAAGCCGTGATCCCCTGCTGTCACCTCCCAGCAAAGAGCAAGAGCCGCCAGTGCTTCATCTTGGGCCTCGTGGGCAGACAGAAGCTGTACTCGCGCGCGAGACTGCACTGACCGGACAATGGCCAACGCGCGATCGTGAACGTGAAGTCTATGGAGAGTTCCTGGCCCTGTACGATTTCAAGATGAAACTTGAGACCAGCTCGCTCAGTGTACGGCAAAAGAGAAAGGAACTCGTCTCCGCGTTGGACCGAACCGCCAGTTTGATAGGGGCGGCGCCTTTGAAAGCTCAGTCGCAAAGCGCGGAACACTATAATACGGCTGAGTTGCCAGACGAACGGCGGGAGTATGATCCGCGCGAGCGAGGCCGACGAAGCCTCTTTCAGCGCTGACGGTGGTACAGGAATGACCAACCGATATCTGCAGGCCACCGCGTGCCGATCCTCTCCGGAAAATCGCGTCGAAGATATCTGTGCTTGGCCGTTTGCCCTTTTCGCATGAGAACTACCAGATCGCGCAAAGCTGAACGAGGGTTACAGATGAAACGATAAACCCGTTCAACAATTTGGTCCCGGATGGTAGTTTCGACATGTTGTCGATTTCCATCCGGACTCTGAATTATGCTGCAGGAAAGACCTGCTGGCACAGGAATCCGGAGAGATCAACAGGCTGTCACGACTGGCCATCGGACGACTCGCGCCCCGTGTCGCTGAGTTAATCGGCACCGCCACGTAGAGCAACCGTTCACGAATGACCGTGATTGACTGGAGCAGCAATCAACAGGAGCCGGGCTCTGCCCTGCAGGAGAACAAAAATGGCGATAGTCAAACTCAATCCCAGCAATAGCAGCAATTCCTCGTCGCCCGAGACACATCGAGAAATCCAACAGAAAAAGACCGATAATCACGAACCAAGCGGTTTCACACAGTTGGACCTCGACATGATCGAGCTGGAGAATTTTGTTCATCAGTGCCCGCTTCCCAACGAAGACCTGGCTGACTGAAAGGAGTTCGATAATGAATCCGAACAGTGAAGGCAGTGATGAAAACAGCGTCGTAGTGGGCGTGCACAGCATCGAAACTGCCAATGACGGTTCCACCAAGCGGCAGAAGATAGTCAATTCCGACACGACCAACGATTTCGAGATGGTGAGTAGCCAAGAAACCCACGAGTTTGGCGACCACGGCAGCAGCTCCGCTCAGACTGAAAGCCTCGAGTCCCGTCTGCATGAGACGAGCTCCCACCTTACGCAAGCTGACACACACAATGATTTATCCAGCTTGTTTGCAAACATGGCATTGCCGGGTCACGACCGGCGGCCAGATGAGTATATTCTTGTCCGACAAACCGGAGGTGACGCGGTCGCCGGTGTCACTAAAGGTAACCTCGAACATCTACCGACCAAGGCGGAATTTAATGCGAGCTGCCGTCTCTACAGGGACGGAGCAGGCAACTACTTTCCGCCGCCGCTCGCATTTGAAAGGATTGCCGCTCCGCAGGAACTCGATACAAAATCGCGTTTTCAACACAAGCTGGAAGTGTGGAATCGCGCTCATGCCGAGATGGGTATCACGGGTACCAATATTTTTTATCAGACAGATAAAAATATAAAGCTTGATCAAAACTACAGATTGAAGCCAGAAGATCGGTATATACAAACAGAGAAATATGGCCGCAGAGAAGTTCAAAAGCGCTATGAACACGAATTCCAGGCAGGATCGCTGCTCCCTGACATTCTGATCAAGACTCCGCAAAACGATATCCATTTCGTCTACAGGTTCGCAGGTGACAACTATGCGAATAAACCCTTCGATGAATTCCAACGCACCATAAAGGCCCAATATGGCAACGACACCGAGATCAAGCTTAGGTCGAAGTCAGGTATTATGCATGATTCCAAATACTTGGAAGCATGGGAAAAAGGCAGCGCGGATGTACGCTTTGCCGAGTTTGCAGGAGAGAATCGAGCCCACAACAAACAATTGCCGCTCGCGACGGTCAATATGGGACGGCAGCCAGACGGGAGCGGCGGGATGACTCGCGATCGCTTGGTTAGTGTTGGTTTCCTGATGCACAACGCACCCAATTCCCCCTGGGCGCTAGCGTTGAAAAAGGGAGAATTATGGGATCGCGTTCAAGTCCTTGCTCGCGACGGAAACCGTTATATGACACCTCCCAGACTGGAATATTCCGATCCCGAACACTTCACGCAGTTGATGGGCCGAGTCGGATTGCCCCTTTCGATGGGCCGACAAAGCCATGCGAACACCGTCAAGTTTGAACGGTTTACCGAGCAGGCAGCGGTGATTGCTTCGAATGGCGCGGATCTACGCGACATTCGAGACCTCTCTCCGGACAAAGTGCAGCAGCTGACGGATAAAGATGTGCTCATTGCGGATCGCAATGAAAAAAGCCAGCGGACCGGCACCTATACGAGCGCTGCGGAATATAAGCGCCTTATGATGAAGCTGCCAGAGGACGCTGCCCAACTGCTTGGCGGTCCCGCCGATAAGTATTCACGTGATTTTGTCCGCCCAGAGCCCACTTCCCGACCGATCATTGATAGCCGTCGGAGCTACGAAAGTCGGCCGCGGGGCCAAACTGAAAACAGCCTGTGACTTTGCTACTGCCGCGCCGGCAATGAGACTTGTCACGTCACAAGCATCTGATTGAAAGAGCTTAGTCATGGTCAACATCACAAAGAAAACGGTCGCGAAATCCCCTACAATCGACATGCGCCGCGCTACTCAGCGCCTGGTTGAGCAAATGCGCAACGCGGTGCTTACGGAAGAGAAGGCAATGAAGCGGCGCGGGCGGTTCGAAGCTCCGCAGAAGAAGCAAAAATACGCTGCGGATATTCGGCTCGTCGACAAGTTGGGCGCCAGCTTTCGGGGTGAAATCAGCTATAAACTTCTCGGAAATAAAAGGCTGCGAGTTGACAACGCAAGAGAATTGACGCGCGAGCACGGCCTACTAAGAAAAAACATGAAAGTTTTGAAGCGTAACCTGGAGACAGGAGCGTTTTATTTGAGTCTTCACGAAAGGAAGACGTGGGCAAGTGTTACCAGGCATCAATACGGTGAGGACGGCACTCTTCGTACAAAGCATGTAAAACATAGAGACGGACGTTTTGAGGAAAAATGGGAGCGGGACGAAAACGACACCCTGATCCGTACACGGTATGTCAACCGAGGCAGGCTCAACCGGCGGCTGTTTCAGGCCACGTCCGAAGAGATGACTGCGCCTTACCGCAGTGGACGAGAGAACAGACTTTATCGCAAACTAACCCGACAAGTAGGTTCCAAACGGGAAACATTTGAGCGGGACGACAAAGGTAATCTTGAACTTATCGCTCGCAAAGGACTTGGTTTTTCCAAGAATTCAACAAAATCGGAAGATCACAATACCTCATATACAAAGATTCGGAAACTTGGGGGCACTTTCAGCAAATCTTATAGATCTCTCCTGGACAAGGAAGGTAATGAACTGGGCCGAGATATCTTAAGTCACCGGCGGCTGTTCAATAAGAGATCGGCGATCTACGACGACGCCACAGGGGAACTGAAAGGCACTAAACATACTTTCGGCAAGCTTTATAAAAATGAAGCCGAATACCTGAGCGATCAGGTGATTAAAGTTTCGAAAAAAATACTTGGCGTGACAGTTCAACGGAGGCTGCGGGGGCTAAATGAGCAAGAACACGACGCCCAGACACTGCGCGCGTCAGAGTCCGTCCGTCATAAGCAGGCTTGGCAGGAGCGCGAGGCTGCTTCCAAATTCCCGACTCCAGATCGTCAAGCGAGAGTGGTGACTTTGGACGATAGCCGAGCGTTGCACATTCTCCCGCACCACAATCAAACCGGAGTGCAAGCGGGAACAAGCCTGTCGGAGCCTGTGGAACATCAGTTCTCGCCAACTTATCCGGAATCAAAGGTTCCGGCTCCTCTTCAGTTGGAGGGAATAGAGGGGCAGGGCAAACTCGAGGCATCGTCACACGTGTTATCCGGTGTGCGAGAACCGGCAAAAAAGGTGGATTCTCAGGGCCAGTCGGTGCCGTTAGTGCCGAACAGTCATGCGTTAGATCAAGGACACCAGGAGCTGTTGAACCTCCTGCAGAGTGTGCCAGTCCCGACTCTGCCAGCACATAATGGCGACGGGCTTGGGTACGATAACCCTGGTACATCCTTGCCAGAAAGCTCTGTGGCGGAGAGCTTGGTCCATGAACCTTCGGAGGGGCATGTGGGACGTGATCGCTTGACTAACGCCTCCATCGATCCACAAGCATTATTCGGCGAACCGGAATTGTCGCGCCTTTCAGAATTTAGACCAGCATCTCCCTCGCGAGTCGACCACCTGACAGGCTCGGAACAGGAAGCGTTGCTGAATGAGTTGCTTGGTATACCGCTACCTGTTTCTTCGCAGACGGTCGAACCGCGGGAGCTCAACACTCCTGAAAATTCGCGGAGTCGAGAACGCTCGGCGTCACGAGGTTTTTCACTCTAGACGGATTCACATACCAAGCAGCTCGAGCCTTCCGCCAGCGGAGCTGCGGGCTGAGACCGCCTTGCCAGGCTTGATGCGATAAGGGCCTTGGTCGCCACCATGATCCGTACGCGGTTCTTCCATGCGACCAAGCTGAAGAGCGGCATGTAGTAGAGCAGGTTGATTTCGTCCGGGTTCACCGGGTCAACACCGGTGCCCATCAACTCGGCGTCCACCATTACACTGAACAGATGGGTCTTTCTAATCGCAGATGGGGAGTCAAAATTGTTTTTTTGCATTCCGCTGCCGGGTCTATCGCGGAAAACGCATGTCGCCCCCTCAAGGAGCTGGCCTTTCCACTGTTTATATGAGGTTTGTCAATCAGGGTGTTGATTAGGGAGGCATCTTGGCTTCTCCGATAGACTGCTCCAGATGTGAACCCTTGCGTGACGCGGCTTTTGAGCTAGCCGGATCCAGCTTATATACGGTCGCTGTGATGAGCAGCAGCACCAACATCCTGCTTTCGACGGACAGGGTTCAGGTGGACGATACCATACATAAATATCGGCGTTTTGAATGCCAAACAGTGGATCGGCTCGCCCCACCTGGGGTCTTCCAGGACTGATCACATCCTGGAGGATGGCGGAATTTGAACGGTGGACGATCAGGCAGGCTGCACGATAGCCCCCTCGATGACCACGCCTGCGGTGATATATTTCCATAGGGCAACGAGTAGCTTGCGGGCAAGAGCGACAATCGCTGGCTGCTTATGTCGGCCGCCCGTTTGCGCCATTCGCTGCTTGAACCATACGGCGAGCGCCGATTGCGGCTGATGTCTTATGCGTCGACTTTGTACCGTTCACGGCGTCGTACCTGTGACGGCGGGAGCAGTCTTCGCCTTCCGGGGCAGATTGCCTCGGGATCTGCAAGGAAGCTTCACCGGACGCAAGCGACGCGTGAGCGATGGGGTGGACGCTCCCACTCAACGGCATCTTCGTGCCAGAATGGTTGTGTTGGAAACCATTACAAAGGAGAGCGTCCATGGAAAAGGTTAGCATAATCGGCTTGGATTTGGCCAAAAGCATAATTCAAATCCATGCGGCCAGCGTAGACGGCTCGGTGCTTTTTCGGCGGAAGATTTCGAGCAAGAAGTTGCTTTCCTTCCTATCGGAGGTCGATCCTTGCGTTGTGGCGATGGAAGCATGTGCCGGAAGCCACCATTGGGGCCGCGAGATTGCCAAACTTGGGCATCGAGTGAAGCTGATTGCGCCCATTTACGTCAAGCCGTTCGTCAAGCGCCAGAAGAACGATGCAGCCGATGCGGAAGCTATCTGCGAGGCGGCTATGCGACCAACTATGCGTTTCGTCGCAGTCAAAAGTGAGGAGAAGCAGGCTGCGGCGACGGTATTCAAAGTACGTGACCTTCTCGTGCGGCAAAAGACCCAGATTATCAATGCGCTGCGTGGTCTAATGGCAGAGTTTGGAATTACCGTTCCACAAGGGCCCTCACATGTCGGAGTTCTGATCAATCACGTTGAAGATGATAGCTCAAGCTTGACGGAGGCAGCACGCGCACCCTGTTTGGCACTGGTTTTGACGCTGCGGGCACTCATTGATAAGGTTCGGGAACTTGATCTGGAGATTGGTCGGAGGGCTCGGCATGATGATGTTGCCAAGCGGCTCATGAGCATTCCCGGAATTGGCCCTGTCATCGCAACGGCGCTCGAAGCCTTAGCGCCGCCAGTTGAGACATTTACACGAGGTCGAGATTTCTCCGCGTGGATGGGTTTGACACCGCGGCAGCATTCGTCTGGCGGCAAGCCACGGCTCGGCAAGACCTCGAAGATGGGGCAGCGAGATCTTCGACGACTGTTGATCATAGGGGCATCAGCCGTTGTTCGCTGGGCGTCAAGGCGCGGGGCGGTTGAAGGGTCCTGGTTGTCGCGCATGATCGGCAAAAAGCCGCCGATGCTGATCACCGTTGCACTCGCCAACCGTATGGGGCGTATTGCCTGGGCGCTTATGACAAACGGAGGCCGCTACGAGGAAAAGAGGATCGCAGCATAAGATCAGCTCTGGCGGAGAGGATTTCTAATCCGCCATTGCGAGTGTAGGCAGGTCGAACGAAGGATATGGACAAACGGTCAAGAGACGGGATTAGGAAAACCAGTTCTGCCGGACGGCACCTCGAGTGCGCGTGAGCGTGTTGGACCTGATCTGCGAACTCCCATATGGGCCCGCGACGTACTACGGTCGCAACGAGAGGCCGGACACACGTCAGCACCCGAACAACGTTCAAGACTGAGTGAAGATTTTGCTTGCATTCGAGGGAGCGTCCACACACGTCCGGCGAAAGCGTTTTCGGGTGTGAGAGATGGAAGCTACGAGCCGCGTTTCATTTCATCGGCCATGACGCGGTCGATTATTTCAGGATCGCACTGTGTGTCGATGAGGAACTCGCGGATACCGCCGTCCCACGTCCTGATGTCGGCAAGTAGGCTTTGAAGTTCTTCGATGCCATTCCCGGTCAGACCCTTCGGGCCATCTTCACTGCCATCGCTGACGTAAACCAGTTCGCCCTCGGAGATGTTGTCCGGGTTTGCGGTTACTTCTTCGATCAGTTCGAGGTTTTCGCCGATCATGCCGGCGACTTGGCTGAGCGTATAGATGAACCTCGAGCGAGCCATCAGGCGGCCTCGCATCGAGCTTTTGCTGGCATCCAGTTCCAGGGCAGCAGATCTTCAAATCGGTCTTTGGGGTGATCCTGGATCCGGGTCAGGACATCTGTCAGGTAGAGCTCCGGATTATGGCCGTGCAGTTTGACCGTTTCGATGATGGTCAGGATGTTGGCGATGCGCTCACCGCCCTTGTCCGAGCCTGCGAATAACCAGATGCTATGACCATTCCTCCTTGCGATGTTGTTCGTTGAGCGCGGCATAGGCTGGTGCCATTTCGGCCGATTGGAGGATGGATTCGTCATGACTGACTACGATGCATATATTGGGTTGGACGTCCACAAAGACTCGATCTCCGTTGCCATCGCGGACGCTGGCCGTTCTGGCGAGGTCCGTCTATTCGGGGCAATTGCGAATGAGCCAGACGCGATCTGCAAACTTGTAAAGAAACTTTCGAGCAAGCACGGACGGGTAGAGTTCGTTTATGAGGCAGGGCCGTGTGGTTACAACGTCTTTCGGCAAATTGAGGCGTTGGGGTTTGTCTGCCGGGTAGTTGCGCCAAGCCATACCCCTGTCCGACCGGGCAATCGGCAGAAGAACGACACACGCGACGCTGTGATGCTTGCAAGGCTGTTGCGCGCCGGAGAAGCTGACCTTCGTTTGGGTTCCTGATGTCGTGCACGAGGCGATGCGTGATCTAGTTCGAGCCCGGTCTGTCGCCTCTCACGATGCGCGGAAAGCACGAACATTGATCCAACTGTTTTTGTTGAAGCACGACCTCCGATATTCAGCCAAGTCATGGACTTCGAGGCATCGAACCTGGCTACGTAACCGACATTTCCAACATCATGCGCAGCAGATCGCGTTTCAAAGCTATCTAAATCGATTGGAACAGGCAGAGGCCCGCAAAAAGGAGTTGGAGGACCAGATCGCTGTCATTTCTCAAACATGGTCCCTGGCACGTACAGTGATGAACCTGCAGGCATTCAAAGGCATAGGCTTGGTAATTGCCGCAACACTGGTGGCTGAGGTTGGAATATTTTCTCGCTTCGACAGTCCCAGGAAGCTCATGGCATACCTTGGATTGGTCCCTGGAGAGCACTCAAGCGGCGGGTCCGTTCGGCCACGCGGCATAACGAAGACCGGCAACTCGGCCCTTCGCGCCTTGCTCTTCGAAGCTGCCTGGTCCTATCGCGTTCAGGCCAAGATTGGGAACTGGATGCATAAGCGACGCCCTGACGTCCCCCAGGCCATTAATGACATCGCTTGGAAAGCCCAAGTGCGACTGAGCGCTCGATACCGCAAATTGGTCGGATCAGGTAAAAAGAGCAACGTGGCCATCACCGCAGTCGCTCGTGAGCTTGTCGGCTTCCTATGGGATGTCGCTCGCAAAACTGAAAGCGAGACAATGTCATCTGCTGCTTGAGCAGCTATCCCATCATCAGCGATCGGGAATGGTCAGAGCGTCGGGAGCGGAGAAGGAATCCTCGGGCAAAAATTTGGACGGGTTTGTCCTATGTCCGCAGCCAGATCGAGGCAGCCTTCCGACGCATCGTCACCATTGGGTAGCCAATCCCAGGACAAGAGTTTGAGCAACCGTCGAGTATTCCTGGCGCTCTGACCCATCCCGACCGTGACACCGTGCTATGTGCTGCCTGCTTTGCAGGCGGTGTTTTAAAGTGCGTCTCAAGCCTTGATAATGGTCATAAGAGTTTTTTCTGCCGAGGCACATCTACCGAACATTCTGCCCATATCCCCATATCGGGGCAGAAGTCGAGATCCATTACCGCTGGCATGCGTTTTACGGTCGGCATGTCCGCCGTTACTACGGCGAACATCGCCGCGGATCGGCAGTCGTCGTTGTTGAGCACGAACCTGGAGTGACGACGGCCGTGGAGCGGTGGATGCTCGACCGCGCGATCTGTGCCGCGATGAAGCTGGGAGAGCCGCAGGTATCGCTACAAGCGCTGACGGACCTTGAGCGGGTACTCAAGGATCATGGACTCAGGCAAGTCTTTTCGGATGAACGACCTCCGCCACAAGCGGATCTGGCCAGGATGAACGTCATGCCGGCGCGCCACCTCACCAATGCGAGCACCGGGTTCATCAGCTTCCGCCAGTATCCTCAGCTTCGCCTCGTCCGACCAGCGCCGCCTGCGCTCGGTACCGGACATGATCTCCATGCGAGCCATGAAACCTCTTTGTTCTGGTATTAATGTCAGCACTAATGCTGGTTCGAATGCCAGAACATCGCCTGATTTGCCCGATCAGCAAAATCCGCTCACCGGACGTGTGTGGACGCTCCCTCGAATGCAAGCAAAATCTTCACTCAGTCTTGAACGTTGTTCGGGTGCTGACGTGTGTCCGGCCTCTCGTTGCGACCGTAGTACGTCGCGGGCCCATATGGGAGTTCGCAGATCAGGTCCAACACGCTCACGCGCACTCGAGGTGCCGTCCGGCAGAACTGGTTTTCCTAATCCCGTCTCTTGACCGTTTGTCCATATCCTTCGTTCGACCTGCCTACACTCGCAATGGCGGATTAGAAATCCTCTCCGCCAGAGCTGATCTTATGCTGCGATCCTCTTTTCCTCGTAGCGGCCTCCGTTTGTCATAAGCGCCCAGGCAATACGCCCCATACGGTTGGCGAGTGCAACGGTGATCAGCATCGGCGGCTTTTTGCCGATCATGCGCGACAACCAGGACCCTTCAACCGCCCCGCGCCTTGACGCCCAGCGAACAACGGCTGATGCCCCTATGATCAACAGTCGTCGAAGATCTCGCTGCCCCATCTTCGAGGTCTTGCCGAGCCGTGGCTTGCCGCCAGACGAATGCTGCCGCGGTGTCAAACCCATCCACGCGGAGAAATCTCGACCTCGTGTAAATGTCTCAACTGGCGGCGCTAAGGCTTCGAGCGCCGTTGCGATGACAGGGCCAATTCCGGGAATGCTCATGAGCCGCTTGGCAACATCATCATGCCGAGCCCTCCGACCAATCTCCAGATCAAGTTCCCGAACCTTATCAATGAGTGCCCGCAGCGTCAAAACCAGTGCCAAACAGGGTGCGCGTGCTGCCTCCGTCAAGCTTGAGCTATCATCTTCAACGTGATTGATCAGAACTCCGACATGTGAGGGCCCTTGTGGAACGGTAATTCCAAACTCTGCCATTAGACCACGCAGCGCATTGATAATCTGGGTCTTTTGCCGCACGAGAAGGTCACGTACTTTGAATACCGTCGCCGCAGCCTGCTTCTCCTCACTTTTGACTGCGACGAAACGCATAGTTGGTCGCATAGCCGCCTCGCAGATAGCTTCCGCATCGGCTGCATCGTTCTTCTGGCGCTTGACGAACGGCTTGACGTAAATGGGCGCAATCAGCTTCACTCGATGCCCAAGTTTGGCAATCTCGCGGCCCCAATGGTGGCTTCCGGCACATGCTTCCATCGCCACAACGCAAGGATCGACCTCCGATAGGAAGGAAAGCAACTTCTTGCTCGAAATCTTCCGCCGAAAAAGCACCGAGCCGTCTACGCTGGCCGCATGGATTTGAATTATGCTTTTGGCCAAATCCAAGCCGATTATGCTAACCTTTTCCATGGACGCTCTCCTTTGTAATGGTTTCCAACACAACCATTCTGGCACGAAGATGGACACCTCGATTTACCGGTCGCAGTTGGCAAGATGGTGCCGTGGATGTATTTCCGCGATGAACTCGCGCGGATGATCGCCCATTTTTTGTGATGATTGCCGCATCTGCGGCATGCATTTCGGCCTTCCGGCCAGCTGCGCGTTATGCGGTCCGTGGTTTTCCAGTCAGCCAGACATAGCGAAGCATGTTGTAGGTGATATTGGCCATGCCGATCTTCACCCTCGCTCGGCTGATTCCGATGGTGCGCACGAAGAGCTTCATCTTGTCCTTCTGCCGCGCAAAGACATGTTCGATGGCGGAGCGGACCTTCGAACGACGGCCGTTGGCGCGCGACATCGCCTCCGGCATGGGTTTGCCCTTTGGCTTCTTCTGATGGATGTCGGACTTTAGGCCATTGTCCTGCAACCATTCCTCGTTGGTCTTGGAGCGATAGGCCGTATCGGCCCAGACCGTCGACGCGGTATTGTCTTTGGTCACTACGTTTCGAAGCTGGGCTCCGTCATGGGCGCTCGCACTCGTCACCGTCCATCCCCGGATAAAGCCATGGGCTCGGTCGATGCCTGCATGGTTTTTGTAACCAAACATTGGAATGGCAATATCGTGCTGGCCAGTCGTCGTCGACGTCGGCGTCTCCGTTGGCCGTTTCGCCTTGGAATACTTCACTGTCCATCGCGCGTCGCGGTCCTTCTGGGCCAGCCTGGCGGGTTTATCCTTCCAGTCCTCAGGGATTTCGCCGGCCTTGATCGCGTCTTTCTCGTCCTGGCTGTTATGTTGCTTGGGAGCCTGGATGATCGTGGCGTCAACGATCTGCCCGCCTTTGGCCAGATATCCGGAACGTGAGAGATGCTTGTCGAAACGGGCAAACAGATTATCAATGGCACCTGCACGCACCAAACTCTCTCGGAACAGCCAGATCGTCTTGGCATCCGGCACCTTCTGCGAAAGGGAAAGGCCAAGGAAACGCATAAACGACAGCCGGTCCTGGATAACAAACTCTGCTTGGTCGTCGGAGAGATTATAAAGCGCTTGCAGCACCAGGATTTTAAACATCAGAACCGACGGAAATGGTGGACGTCCACCCTTCGATCCGTCGGACCGCTTCAGCGCCTTCGCTAAAGGTTTTTCAAATATCGCCCATGGAATGATGCTGTTGAGCTTCTCCAGCGGATCGCCGACGGCACTCAGCCGTTCGTAACGATCATCCAAATCCCAAAAGCCCGGTTGCCCACGCATCATCCGCTCCCAGAAAATCACACTGGCCGGATTGAATCATGAAACGCGGAAAATGGGGAGGTTTTTAGAGGTGTCCAGATGCCGTTGAGTGGGAGCGTCCACCCCATCGCTCACAGCGACGCGGCGGCGGCAGGATATATTGAATTGTAAATGTATCCAGTCTCGAGAATTATAGACGGATCGCCAATGAATATGATGATAAAATTTGAATATAATTAAAACAATTCTATCTATTTAGTGTAAAGTGGAAATATATGTGAAGCACAGTTTCATTACATTGGGAAATAAACAGATACATTTCGAAAAAACACATTGATTTGCTAAACCTAATAAACAAATTATTCTGGTTTCGATATTTTTATTCCGACGTTCCTACATCGACATCCAGATGGGGGCTTAGATGAGAAACTTCACGATCGATGCCCTGATTTCGCCATTCCCAGATAGCCATTTCATCTTCAGATCGATCTGAGATTACCCAGTCCGCAATCGTTGCAGAATTTCCTGGTGTTCCTTTTCTCCAACGTATGTGTTTCCGCTCGTCTGTCTCATGAGGTCGAGCCCTGCCTGTGTTAATGTCGATTGAGAACTCAGCCCTCTCGCCGGAATTCAGTAAGGCCGCGAAGTCGTAGCATCTGGTGACCGCAGCGAACTTTAGGTGAGGGCGTTTAGCTTTGATCATTGTATCCTCCTTGACGTAGTGCGCGAGTCTCACTGCAGCTTGATCAGAGTCGAAAGCCAACAAGACATCGATCGATGGATATCGATATGCCATGTTGTTTGCTAGCCAGAATCGGATCACGCCCGATATGCTATTGCAGCTTGACGCAGATATGGAGGGTAAGTTGATTCATGGGATCGCTCAGGAGTATCTCATCCATGCGCGTCGGCAGGAACACGAATTCCCGCCGGTGAGCGCGGCAGCTTTCGAAGGATTTGAAGGCCCACCATTCGGAGCGTACTAGTTTACACCAGCCTTGCGTCACACTTGTCTTCATTTGAATAAGATGTTCTCAATCGTTATTAAGTTTATCCTGTTGTGGTAGGGGGGCGTGTTTGAGATAATTCATCGTGTCTTTATATTTTACGCTTCGCTAATTGCCCTTTACTGTCTGTGGTAGCTGCTCTTGATGACGTGGAGTCAGATAGTTCTGTGTAGTTTTAAGTTGTCGTGTTTCGAAATCTATGTAATTTTAGTTGTGCGATACAAGATGTTCTTGTAAAATTCATTATTATTTCAGCAAATATCTGTTAAAACTTTTAAATTTAGTATTATTTTCTAAATTATTGGTTTGGCACTTGAAACTCTCATAATATATTCAATTTTAGCTGGTAAGCGTAGATATATACCTCTTTCTTGTTCAAGATTAATATCGTTAAGTTGTTTATCAAAACAATGCAGCGTAGAATCGATTGGTGCGGTTTGAAATAGAATGCCGTGTAGCTTGCTCCTAATCTAGCTTCGAGCACTGTGAGCAACACCCATGTTGGGTGATGGCGTTTGCCGAAAAAGTTCTCTAATTTTAGACGAGAAGGAATTTTTTTATTTCGTTACTAGATGATATTGGAAACGTGAAAATAACAAAGATCCATGGGCCGCTCTCATAGATTATCCGACTTTACTAGCTGCTGCCGACGCGAACTATGCCGAAAGACGGCTTGACCCTAGGGCAACGATTGGATAATTGACAAGGTCTCCGAACTGGTAATCTCTTATTTCGGCTCCACCAGCTTCGCCTTCATCGCCAATCTCATTGTCGTCATCTTCTCCTTCCTCGGTGTAATTTCCGCGCCGGGCATAGAATCCGTAGCTTGCACCGTTGATCTCGTCGGTTCCAAACCGAACAAAGCAGTTGCTCAGCATGATCGCTAAAAAGAACTCATTCGTACGCGAGCCATGATAGTAGTTGACGATCCCACCTTGATCGCACCGCTCCTGAAGAGTGAGATTCAGCGTTTGTGTATCCATCAACCATGGCGGTATTGCAGTTACCACTGTTCCAAAGTTGGAGGAGTTGGACGGTAGGAGCCGATTTAAGGCGCATTGGCGAGCAGTTTGTTCACTAAGGTAAACATAAACCAGCCCTTGACCAGTGAGGATGTACTCATCATCACCCTCCTCAGGCGTAGCCCCCGGAGGGTGGAAGTAAACAATTTCGGCCAGTAAAGCGCCGAAATCGGTTCGCGCCTGTTCCAAGCGGCCCTGGAGCTCGCCGGCGTTCAGGATGCGTGTGAAATCTCGAACCTGCCAATTGGCTACCGTCATCTTAAGAGAGTGATAGCTTTGTATTTACTTCAAAATATCTGCCGCAGATAGGCCTGAGCCATTTGTTTTATACTGGAGAAAAGGAAGCCCATGACGTCATTGGTGACCATTTGATGCCATGTGAATACACAGCGGATTTGACAGCATTAATTAGTGTGTTTGAATTTTCAGCTGAGCCACGACACGCTGTCGCAAAAGTCCCTCTAGGCCCGCCTAACTATTTGTCGTCACTTGTCAAGCTTTGACCTGCACCACATTTGTGGGCCCGCACCGAAAAACTGCTGCATAATTCTCGGGGCAGCAAATCGGTTACCCCGCCATCGCGCTGGACCGGGTTGAATGTTGCCCGTAACTTTCGATAGAGCGAACGGCCAATGTTGCTCAACTTCAGGGGTATCTCACCCATGCGCGCCGGCGGGGAACTGGAGTTCCCTTCAGTGAGCGTGGTTGGTTCGCTGTTCGGTGTGTGGTAGATACTAGCCCCCTGGGGCACTTTTTGACATTTGAATAAGATTTTTGTAATCAGTCTCTTAGGTTTGACCTGTTCTGCTGGTTTATAAGCTTGGATTTTGTAAGAATAAAACGTAATGGTTTGTTATTGTAGCGCCATACATAAATATTCGTTATTAACATATTAAAACCCATATATTTATTTGATGTTAATATTGTATATATAATTATTAATATCTAATCAATAAATTGACCAAAGATTATCTGTTAATAAAAATACGATTGATGAACATTATACTTAATTTGCGTAAGAGGTACGGGGTGAATTATACATTAGCATGAACCGAAACAAGCGGTAAGGATCTGAGCTACACTAAATACATGCTCAGGTTTATTCAAACGTACACAACAGAAGTGAAAGCATAGATCGTGCGCTCATAGGCGTCTCGCATATTACATTAAAGCAGCTCGGAGTTTTGATTCAAACCCCGTTGAGAGCCCTGACGATGGCATTCGCGTTTGCGCCTCCTAGGTTGAGGGACGATAGCCCCCTACCAGTGCGAAGAAGGTTCTCGTTCAGCACGTCGCTTGCCTCCTGCACTACAGATTTCATTTCTGGAACTTGCACACCGATCGCTTCAGCTATCTCAACCCAGAGCACCAGAATGTGCTTCACATCCTCAGTAAGGTAGCGATGGTTCATGGTCTTGGGAGTTTCGATTTCAGCATAGCCTTCGTAGGTCTCATAGAATTCTCTTGCGTTGCAGGCATGCCCACCATACCATTTTTTGGAATATGAGAAATCCGTCTCGGACTCGAGTCCAAGCGCATCAACAATCGAAAGACGTTCCTCGTCTATTGCGATAACACGCGTGATGGCTTGTGGGACAAACTGCCGGTAGAATTTTGGGACCGGCAATATCCCTTGCTCGATGGAATCTCTTGCAGCTAGAATTCCAGCAGGATGAGCAACAGGGTTGGTATTTGAAAAAAATATCGACGCGGGATGTTGATACCACTGAGGCGGATTTGGAAAGAGAACCTCGAAGCGCCCCTTAACCTCCTCGCTCAAAGGCTGAGTTGTCGCAACTTCGAACGTTGCCTTCACACCGAGCATTAGCACACGTGCCTTGACACGGCGGCATGCATAAGGAGACGTTGTTGATTCGATGACTGCGATCGGCGCGAAAGTTGGAACTAGAGTTTGCTTGCAAGCCAGAGACGTTGCGCTACCGGGCAAGGCCACGAGCACTGAGTTGCTCAGATTGAACTTCGCCAACTCGCGCAGAATCCCTTGCTGGCCTAGGGTTGGAACCGTAAGAAAAATGAACGCCGCGCCCGAAATCGCGGTTCCAAGATCATCCTCCAATCGCGGCTGGAAGTCGCCTCCGTAGTCCGGCCCTACTAGCTCCAAGGAGCCAAGGCACCTCACATCATTGAAGCTGCTCCTGTTAGAGATTGGCGCCCAGATCGAGGGTGTCTGGCCGAGCCTCCGGGCGAGATCACCTGCAAGAGTGAGAGCTAAGTTCCCGGCACCCAAAATTGCCACTTTAGCCATTTGGTAGATTCTAAATTGAACCGTTTGGTGATCATCACTTAGCCCGCACCTTTAAATAGATTAATGAATGGACAAGTATTGACTTACGACAATCCCATGACTTCTCTGCCCATCATCGATGTGGATGGGTTGTCGAAATTTGGAAAAACGATCCATGAAAGCGACGTTGGATGTTTATATCTGCAAATTGCCTTTTCTTGTGGACCATATACGTAAGCGCTTACGTTTTTGGTGGACCTTTGAGCATACAGTCAGGTGTAGGCGTGTAGGTCTCAATACGGATCATTAATTTCCACCTCAACGTACTATGGGTGCGTCGCACCCGAGAGTGATATGGTTCGGCTGAGGGCGAATTAGGCTCGTAGACCTCAATTGCGAAGGCTTAAGTTTCATGGCATTACGGACTATTTTTTGATGTTTTGGTGCTGGCTGACAGGATATATACCGTTGTAATTCGGGTTCGTGTGAATAAATCGCTGTGTATGTTTGTTTGATTGTTTCTGTGAGTTTTGTAGAAGCGATTCCAAGTGTGACGTGCCACTGAACTTTCATCCGCATCCCCCACGCTCGAATGGATTGTCGATAAATTGTATGCGGCGTCCACGCCCCATTGATTTTTCAGTTGCAGCGGCTTGATAGTTTTGCCTGGGGGCCGGATGTGAGCTCACCGATGAGTATCTGACGAGCTCATTGTGAGGCCTTGATGCGGGTGGCATAGGCCCAAGGCATCAGGGCATCGATGTCTTTCACGAGGTGGCCGTTTGCGAGGCGGGTGAAGAGGTCGCAAAGATAGGCGTAAGGTTCAACGCCGTTCATTTTGCAAGTGCCGATAAGACTGGCAAACCGAGCCCAATTGCGGCCCCCTTCATCGTGCCCCGCAAAGAGCGCATTGCGGCGGTTCATGGCCGGGCGGCGGATCGCGTTTTCCACCAGGTTGGAGTCGATATCGACATGGCCATCGTCCAGGAACAGCCGGAATCCGTCCTGTCGCGTCAGCATATAGGCCAGGGCTTTTCCGAGGTCAGATTTGCGTGAGACGCGCGCGGCCTGGGCTGCCAGCCAGGTGAAGAACTCCTCCACCAGCGGGAGGGACAGGTCCTGTCGAACTGCCCGGCGATGTTCGGGGTCTGAGCCTCGGATACTGTCTTCGATCTTGTAGAGCGCGGCGATCCGCACCAACGCCTCGTCGACGATGGGCGATCCGCTCTTTGGCGTGGCCTTGATCAGCTTTCTGCGCCCGTGTGCCCAACAGAAAGCCAACTTCAGCGGAGCGCCGCCGATACGATCGGACGTAGCGAGATGAGAGTAACCGCCGTAGGCATCCACTTGGATTGTGCCGTTGAACCCGTCAAGGATCTCAGCGGCATATTCTCCTTTACGCCCGGGCCGATAATGGAACACCACACCTGACGGAGCAGAACCATTCCAGCCGCGGTCGTCACGCAGCACGGCCCAGAGATAGCCGGTCTTTGTCTTGCCTCGCCCAGGATCCAGCACCGGGGCGGTCGTTTCGTCGACATAGAGGCGCGTGCTTTCCCACAGCAGCCGTTTGGCCATGTGGTCGACCACCGGTGCGATTTCGCTACCCGTGCGCCCCATCCAATCGGCCAGCACCGTGCGGTCGATTGGCACGCCGTGTCGCGCCATGACCTCGGCCTGACGGTTGAGGGGCATGTGTTCGGAATGCTTGGAGACGGCAATCTCCGCCAGAAGGGCCTCCGTCGGCCAGCTCCCTTCCAGAAGATGCGCCGGCGCTCTGGCCTGGACGACGCCGGTTCGACCCTTGGGGCATGCGTATTTCGGGCGGATCGTGACGATCACCTCGTAGCGCGCCGGGATCCGGTCGAGCCGTTCCGTCCGGTCCTCGCCGATCCGGACCATGTTGCCGCAACCGCAGGGACAAACGATGCTATCGGGCTCGATCACGCGCTCGACCCGCGGCAGGTGTTCGGGCAGTGCACGGGCCTTGCGCTCCTTGCGAGAAACGGCCTTGTCCGGATCGCCAACCTCTCCAGAATTGCCAGCCTTTTCGGGATCATCTGCGCTGGCTTCGATCTTCTTCTCGACGGCGGCGATCCGCGCCTGTGTTTCGGCAATCGCCGTTTCAAGGTCTTCCAGTGCCAGTTCCATCTGCGCCGGATCGAGCTTTTCCGATTTTGGCCCGAACTTCGTGCGCCTGTAGTCGTGAACCTGCCCCTCAAGCTTCTCGATCAGTTCCTTCAGCTCAGTGATGAACGCGTCCTTTTCGGCAACGACCGCCTGCTCATGCTGGCGTGCCGCACGCTCGACCGACAGTTCGAACTGCATCGCCGCAAAGGCTTTGACTACCTCTGGCGGAAGGTCCGGAAACAGGCTGAGATCAATAGGTTGCGACATGCCGCTTTATAGCAAAGCAGCTCAAAAAATCCAAATAAAACAATAGAAAGACGGCCGAACAATCATCCTGCCGCCGACGGCGCGGTCACCCGTTGCGCCATCACCCGCCGCCAGTCAAGACCTTCGAACAAAGCCTCATATTGACCCCTGGAAAGACGCATCGTCCCATCCTGAACCTTGGGCCAGGCAAAGCTTCCATGTTCAAGAATTTTGTAAGTTAGCACCATTCCTGTGCCATCCCACACCAGGATCTTCAGACGATCCCCGCGCTTCGACCGGAAGATCACCGTCACCCCGGAATGCGGGTCCAGCTTCAACTCGGTCTGCACCATCAAAGCCAGCGCCTGATGCCCACAGCGGAAGTCAACCGGACGGGTTGCGATCAGGATCGGCAGTCGTTGGCCCGCGACGATCATGACGCTCCTCGCACAGCGTGAACCAGAGCGGCGACCCGTTCAACGGGCACATTATTAGGAACCCGCATCACAACGTCTGAGCCAATCTCCAACGTCAAAACCTGCACACTCGGCCCGTCGGAGGCCAGCTTCGGCAGCGGCAAACGATTGACAGGCTCAGGCGGCTCCGCAGCGATTGCCAGAGGAACAAATGACGGCTCGACACCATCGTGCTCCGACGGCGTCGTTGCCGCCGCAAACGGCAGCACCAGAATGCCGTCACGCACTTGACGTCGCCAATCGGAAAGCTGGTTTGCTATAACGCCGTGACGGCGCGCGACATCCACAACACGAACACCAGGCTCAAAGCTTTCCGCCACGATCCGCGCCTTCACATCATCCGGCCAACGCCGGTTACCGCGGCGCGGCTCGACAACTTCGTAGCGACCAACAAATCCATCATCTGCCATGCAAATCTCCAGATAAAACTGGAAACCTTCTCGCATACGCAGCAAGCCTCAAAATACACCCAATCCAATGGGGCGGAGACCGCGCTTACAAAGTTGCGGCAAATTTTCGATTGGTTTGTTATAGGTTTACTTGTGCCGATTGGCTCCCGTATCGCCAAATGCAAATGGCTCGAAGGGGTTGGTTTGTTCCAGGCTTTACTCATGGCGAAGATAATAAACTAGTGGGTGATCTTCGTAAGATAGGAAAAGCTTATCGGCGGCAGTTCCAAGCCGCCCTGCGTGCTCCGTCTGGCGAAATCGTAGATCCTAAAGGAGATTTTCTCTATGTTTACCTAGATGAAGAGAATTACAAAAAATGCCGAGAGAAGAACGTTCTTGTTCCAAACGCGGGCGATGGAGTGCTTGCTACAGCACTGGAGCCGCACTCTGAGAGTTATACCTACCGGCAAGTGAGAGAACAGTTGCAGGCTTTCTGCGGCGACGGTGTGATTAACTACGCTGCAAATGAACTGTCTTGCTCATACTTTTTGATGATACAGGCCAGCAACGAGTTTGAGGAGGTCGGGGCCATCCAGGACGGACCTGGCGTTACCAAGGCGGTGTGGAAAAGGAACGTTCAGCACGCTGGTGAGCTGCTACCCTACGATCTAATTGCTGTGGGTCGCTCATCTTTTCTTCCTGAGGCTGCTCTTGATCCTCCGGATCCAGATGACTGATGGCTAGTTCGAATTTTCTACTTTAATAATTCTGTAATGAAAACGGTGTTTGTTTCAAATTAATCTGGATGTCGTGATGTATTAATAGTCCTATCAACGCTTTTTTGTAAAAAATAGATAAAAAGTACTTCTATGCCCTAAGTTCCAATGGATTGTCATTTTATTATTGCGTTGCCTGATTTGCGAGGTGTTTGTCACAAAATATGGAATTTCCCCCCGACGAAAGAAACCGCAAAATATCCAAAATATTTTAGTAATTTAACACTTGATATCATGGCCTGTTTAAATGCCCATCGATAGCCGTCGAAATCATTATTCTAATAGGTGTCAAATTGCGATTTTTCTTATTACTGAAGACTGAAATTTATTGCAAGGTAACCATTAACAACCACGCAACTAAAAGTTATGGGCGATGTCTGTATGCATCGAAGGACGAAATTATTCGACAATAATCACGGGCGTCGTTTTATTAAATAAAGCAAAAATACAGAAAATGTAAAGGTGGACGGAAAATCATAGTATCCGGATATTAGAATACAGTATTGCAATTTTATCAGGGCTGGGTTCCGCTTCTATTCGAGAATTTCTGCTGTGAAGGTGATAACGGCTTTTGTCTCGAAGGTGCTTTCTAGGACGGCCTGGCCAACTTTGGCGAGGTCTTCGGCGTATTGCGGCAGGATCTCACCGAGCACCGGCGTTGCGATGTCTTCGGTTACTTCGCCGTATTGCACGATGACCTTGTTGCCGGTGCCCTGCGAATAGCGGATACGGCCGACCGGAGCGTCACACTGACGTTCCTTCACATGAACCGGCGAAGTGCTGACCACGGGAGCCCAGGCGTACATGGATTCACCGCTGACAACAGCGTGGTCCTGAACGACGGTGAACGGCAAAGCCTCGATGAGGTCATTGCAGAGTTCCGGGTTTTCCTTCGTAGCAAGATAGGCAATGACGCTTATGCCGAGTGGCTGCCATGTGAGGCGTACCTTCTGGCCTTCGTTGATCTTAACGCGCCGCGAGAGATCGGCCAGTGCCGCGATAGAACCTTCGGGGGTCTCGTAGGTGAGATGCTTGCCGATGCTCCAGGGGAAATAGTGGAAGGACCAGGCAGCCAGTCGGTTGAGATATCCGAGGAACGCCTTGACCGCCTCAACCGCTTCCTCGCGGCTGGAAGTTGTCGGCAGGTGCTTCGTGATCGCTTCGGCGAAGGCGCCCATTTCCTGTAGGCCGCTATAACGCAGGTAGTTGCTGTATGCGTAATCAAAGCGATGAACCAGTGCGCAGCACTGCTCGAGGGTGAAGCGCTCGTCCTGGAACGTGAGCAGGAGGGGGTACCATGTGTACATCGACTGGTCGCGAAGCATGCCGTTCACGAAGTCCAGGTTGGTGAAGTACTGGTTGTTTGTGCCGACCGCGAAGGTCCCGGTGCGGATATCGTGAAGTTCCTTCGGCTCGGTGCTCTCGATAGCCGTCGTTTTCCCCTTTATGGCGGTTAAAACCGCAGAGAGATTCGCATATGGTACATTGGCCATAAAGTTGACGGAAAAATGGAGCCGGCCAAATTTCAATTTGGGAAGAGGTGATTGGGGACTTGTTGCTTCGTTCAATAATTGCGAGCTCAAGGAAAAGCGGAGGTTGCTCCTTTAGTAGAGATCGATGTGGTGTGGACGTTGGATGGGACCGGCGTGAAAAAATTATTTATTTGAGGAGATGGAAAGTTTCTATATTCGTCAAATATAGCGGTGAAAGGAAATGACTCAGTTATTAGTCCACGAAAAATCCACAAGTACGGCGTTGACAGGATATATTATAGAGTCAACTTCAAAAGTTCAAAAGTTCAAAAGTTCAAAAGTTCAAAAGTTCAAAAGTTCAAAAGTTCAAAAGTTCAAAAGTTCAAATAAGATGGACGATGGCGTTGGTAAATTACGATTAGACGTGAGCTATTTGATCACGGAGGTGGAGTGCGCGATATTCTTCAGGGTCGTAGAAACGAAGTCATCCGATCTTCAAATCCGAATTGTTGTTGCGTTATCGCTCAGAATAAGACGCTTCAGGCTCCTGTATCCAGGAAAGCCGGGCGAGGAGATCGCTCCCCATGCTGCCCTGTTCGTTCCAGAGCGGACGATGGTCGGGAATTGCTTGCCTTATGCCACATTGAAGAGCAGCTTTCCGTTGTCTTCGCGGCAAGGCAAGCTGCGATGACCGCCTTGATGCCGACCGGCCCGTAGTTGGCAGTGAGAGGCCCGCTTTCCGGATGTTTAGAAGACAAGCGATCCGCTTGGAGAGCCCGACCGATTTGCCCGCTTTTTTACGTGTTATCATGCTGCGTTATCTTCAACCCATTGCCTGATGGCGCATGAGGGGACGCCTGTTTCATCATTGATCGGCTTTGTGGAGCTCTTTTCGTGAGAGCGCCGTGAGTGATCCCGGTAGGGACGACGATGGTTGCGCCATCGCCCCTACCGGGACCCCGTCGTGAGTCATTCGTAACAGGGATGAAGTCGACAACGAAAATAACCGCGAACCGATTATGCGGCCGCACTTTAATTTCGCTGCCTGTCAATATGACGAGATCGAAAGGTTGCATTTCGGCCTTTGGTTGAAGGACAACCCACGATGAGTTGCCAATGATCAAAGTGGCGCCTACGCATGCCGGGATCGAAACAGTATTGTCGATGACGCGGCGTTGCACTCGGTGCGTAAAGCGCCCTCTTCTGCTCATTACATTCAGGTCAGTGATCGGCCCATTCAAAAGGCGAGCATCAATTGGTTGATCCGCAGGAAAAGAAAACGGTTCACTGCCGCGTTGTAGTGTTCTAGTTGATCCCGTTTTGGATGCAAACTCGATACCGTCACCATCAAGCACGCTGAGTGTCCGCTCGATCTCCGGAAAAATAGAGAAGGGGCCATCAGACGCCACTTTAGCGATGCTGACACGCCAATCGAAATCGTTTACTGAGGCTTCTGAAGGATGGACGGCAACCTCCAGCGTCTCACCGCCGCCATTCTTCCATGGCATGGAACAAAAGTCGCTCTTTCGGACAATTTGCATGCTGCATCTCCTGGCTTCGCGGAGGGCCGGGGTTGGCGACCTCCCCGCTGGCGGCCTTCAATTTCCAAGAATCCCAGGCAACCGCAACCCCTTCTCCTTGGCGCAATCGATGGCGATGTCGTAGCCCGCATCGGCGTGGCGCATAACGCCTGTCGCCGGGTCGTTCCACAGCACGCGCTCGATGCGGCGTGCCGCGTCGTCGGTGCCGTCGGCGCAAATAACCATGCCGGAGTGCTGCGAGAAGCCCATGCCGACACCGCCGCCGTGATGCAGCGACACCCAGGTGGCGCCGGACGCGGTGTTGAGCAGCGCGTTCAAGAGCGGCCAGTCGGAAACGGCGTCCGATCCGTCCTTCATCGCTTCCGTCTCGCGGTTCGGCGAGGCGACGGAGCCGGAATCGAGGTGGTCGCGGCCGATGACGACGGGAGCCTTCAGCTCGCCGTTCTTGACCATTTCGTTGAAGGCAAGGCCGAGACGTTCGCGGTCGCCAAGGCCGACCCAGCAAATGCGCGCCGGCAGGCCCTGGAAGGCGATGCGCTCGCGCGCCATGTCCAGCCAGTTGTGCAGATGGGTGTTGCCGGGGGTGAGTTCCTTCACCTTGGCGTCGGTCTTGTAGATATCCTCCGGATCGCCCGACAGTGCCGCCCAGCGGAAGGGGCCGATGCCGCGGCAGAACAGCGGTAGGATATAGGCCGGCACGAAGCCGGGGAAGGCGAAGGCATTTTCCAGGCCCTCGTCCTTGGCAACCTGGCGGATATTGTTGCCATAGTCGAGCGTCGGCACGCCGGCGTCCCAGAAGGCGACCATGGCTTCGACATGCACCTTCATCGAGGCGCGAGCTGCGGCTTCCACAGCCTTCGGATCGCTCTCGCGCTTCGCCTTGGCTTCGGCGACTGTCCAGCCGAGCGGCAGATAGCCGTTGAGCGGATCATGCGCGGAGGTCTGGTCGGTGACGATGTCGGGGCGTGGGCCGCCCGGCCTTCATGCGCTTGACCAGTTCCGGGAAGATTTCGGCGGCATTGCCGAGCAGGCCCACCGACTTCGCTTCTCCGGCCTTGGTCCAGCGGTCGATCATCGCGAGCGCTTCGTCGAGCGTCGTCGCCTTCTCGTCGACATAGCGGGTGCGCAGGCGGAAATCGATGCGGGTCTCGTCGCTTTCGACGGCAAGGCAGCAGGCGCCGGCCATGACGGCCGCCAGCGGCTGCGCGCCGCCCATGCCGCCGAGCCCGCCGGTCAGGATCCACTTGCCCTTGAGGCTGCCGTTATAATGCTGACGGCCAGCTTCTACGAAGGTTTCATAAGTGCCCTGCACAATGCCCTGCGTGCCGATATAGATCCACGAACCGGCGGTCATCTGGCCGTACATGGCGAGACCCTTCTTATCCAGCTCGTTGAAGTGATCCCAGGTCGCCCAATGCGGCACGAGGTTGGAATTGGCGATGAGCACGCGCGGCGCATCCTTGTGGGTGCGGAACACGCCGACCGGCTTGCCGGACTGCACCAGCAGCGTCTCTTCCTCGGTGAGCGTCTTCAACGTCGCGGCGATACGGTCGAAATCCTCCCAGGTGCGGGCGGCGCGGCCGATGCCGCCATAGACGACCAGTTCGTTTGGGTTTTCCGCGACATCCGGATCAAGATTGTTCATCAGCATCCTGAGCGGCGCTTCGGTCATCCAGCTCTTGGCGTTGAGCTCCGGGCCGCGCGGCGCGCGGATTTCGCGGATGTTATGGCGTGGGTTGGTCATCTAGTTTTTAGCTCCTCGCTTCGTTCTTGAGATCAGCTGCAACGCGCTCCAGGCGCGTCAGTATTTCATTCAGATGGACACGAAGGCGTTCTGCCTTCGCCGGGTCGTAGGCGAAGGGCGCCGCTTCGGTCTGGAGATGCGTCGACTGGGCAAGCTCCATCTGGATCGCATGCACGCCCGTCTCCGGCCTGCCATAGTGGCGCGTCGTCCACCCGCCCTTGAAGCGGCCGTTGAGGTTGCCACTAAAGCCTTTGGCCGACGCAACGACGTCCACTGTGGCCTCTTCGATCCGCGGATCGCAGGTCACACCTCCGTCAGTACCGATGTTGAAATCCGGAAGCCTGCCTTCGAACAGAAAGGGGATATGTGATCGGATTGAGTGGCAGTCATAGATGATGGCGATACCATGGATCGCCTTGATCCGTTTTATCTCCGCCAGCAGAGCGGCGTGATAAGGTTCGTGGAAGCTGGCGACACGTGCGGCCACATCCTCGGCGCTAGGCTCGGCGCCGATAGTCCAGATAGGATTGCCGTCGAAATCTGTCGTCGGAACGAGTCCGGTCGTATTCTGGCCTGGGTATAAGGACGTCCCAGCCGGATCGCGATTAGCGTCGATGACGTAGCGATGGAAGGTTGCTCGAACGACAGTAGCGTTTTCCAGCAAGCCATCGTACAGATTATGTATATGCCAATCGGTGTCAGCAAGCCGTCGACCATTGTCGTTCAGTTTGTGCCATATATCACCTGGAACATCAGTTCCGGTATGCGGCATACCAAGAATGATGGGGGAAGTACCTTGTTGGACTTCAAAAACGCTCATCGATTGCTCTCTATTGCAAAAGACGACTCGTGGGGTGCTGATCGCGACGCACGAGTAGTCATGGTTTTTGATTTCAGGGCCGCAATCTGCGGCCTTTGAATATTCGGGCATGCAGCGGATTGAACCCGATGCGATAAACGAGTTCGGCCGGTCGCCCGATATTCCACACAGCGAAATCGGCGGATTTACCAACTTCAAGCGTGCCTGTGGTCGTGACCAAGCCGAGTGCACGCGCAGCTTCCCGGGTCGCCCCAGCAACGCATTCGTCGACACTCAATCCGAAAAGCGTGGCCGACATGTTCATGGCCAGCAGCATGGACGTCAGAGGCGAGGTTCCTGGATTGCAATCTGTCGCGATGGCGATGCTGGCACCTGCGTCCCTCAGCGCCTGAACCGGTGGTAGCCGCTTTTCCCGCAGGGTGTAGAAAGCTCCGGGCAGGAGGACGGCAACGGTCCCAGACGCAGCCAAAGCCCTGGCGCCATGTTCATCGAGATATTCTAGATGGTCTGCCGAAAGCGCCCCGCGAGAAGCCGCGAGTTTTGCTCCACCGAGATTGCTCAACTGCTCGGCATGCAATTTGATAGGCAATCCATGCCTTTTGGCAGCGTCGAAAACCCGAGACATTTCGTCAGGAGAAAAGGCAATACCCTCACAGAAACCGTCGACAGCATCAATCAGCCCTTCTCGTCTGGCTGCCTCGAGGCCAGGAATAACAACATCTTCGATGTACCCACCGTTGTTACCACGATAAGCTTCCGGCGTCGCGTGCGCTGCCAGATAGCTCGTTACGATCCGCACAGGGCGTAACGCCGCGAGCCGCCTCGCAGCTCGAAGCATCTTCAATTCCGTTGCGACATTAAGGCCGTAGCCCGACTTGATCTCCACGGTGCCGACTCCTTCGGAGAGGAGAGCGTCCAATCGGGGAAGTGCCTGAAGAACCAATTCGTCCTCCGAAAGCGCGTTAGTCGCCTTGACAGAGGAGACAATGCCGCCGCCGGCTCTCGCAATCTCTTCATAGGTTGCGCCCGAAAGCCTCATCTCGAATTCCAACGCCCTGTCGCCGCCGAAAACCAGATGTGTATGGCAGTCGATCAGGGCGGGCGTTACCCACCGACCTCCCAAATCAACCTCGATCGCTCCCTTTGTCAGGGAGGAGGGGAGATCATTGTCTGTGCCGACATAAGAAATCTGCTCGCCTTTGACGATGACTACGCCACCGTCGATGACGCCAAGGCCATCCGTTCCCTCCGCGACGGTTGCCAGTCGCGCATTCCTCCAGATGACGATCTCCTCATCGGATGTGGGTTTTGCCTCAGACATCGCGATCCCCCCATCAATTGGATTTGTCTTTCCTTATCTGTATTTTGTATATACCAATGGCGTAAATTGCAAGAACCAAGTTGATCGTTTTGGCGATCGCATCAAGCTCGGAGAAGAGATTATGGGAGAGTTGGATCGAACCACACTATTTGCGAAGAGCGCCCTTTTGCCCACCGGTTGGCATAAGAACGTTCTGCTGCGGATCGAGGGCGGCTTTATCGCGTCCGTCGAAACAGGTACGGCGGCAACGCCGGCCGACGAGCGCCACAACCTCATCTTGCCCGCGATGGGCAATCTTCATAGCCATGCCTTTCAGCGCGCCATGGCAGGCTTGGCCGAAACACGCGGACCAACCGATGACAGCTTTTGGAGCTGGCGAAATGTGATGTACCGGTTCGCTTTGACAATGAGCCCCGATGATGTCGAGGCCGTCGCTTCGCAGCTATACATGGAGATGCTTGAAGCTGGCTACAGCCGTGTCGGTGAGTTTCACTACCTGCATCACAGCCCAGATGGCAGCCACTACTCAAATATTGCCGAGATGGCGGAACGCATTATCGCGGCGGCCAGCGCCACAGGAATAAGTCTGACATTACTGCCGGTCTTTTACGCTCACTCGGGGTTTGGTGGCCTTGCTCCGGTCGAGGGGCAACGGCGGTTCATCAACTCGCTCGACAGTTACGACCAACTGATGAGCGAGTGCCAATCGCTAGTCGGGAAAATTGCTGGCGCCGAACTCGGCGTGGCGCCCCACAGCCTGAGAGCCGTCACGCCGCAAGAGTTGCTTCAGATCACTGAAAGGTGGGCCAGAGGGCCGATCCACATTCACATTGCCGAGCAAATGAAGGAGGTCACAGATTGTCTCGCCTGGTCCTCCGCCCGCCCGGTCGAATGGTTGCTGGACAATGCGCCGGTCGACCAGCGCTGGTGCCTCATTCATGCGACCCATATGACCGAAACCGAAACGTGTAGAGTTGCGCGTAGTGGTGCGGTTGCGGGTCTTTGCCCGATAACCGAGGCCAATCTCGGGGATGGCATATTTCCCGGCCATGCATTCGTTGAGGAGGGAGGCAGGATCGGTATCGGATCGGACTCGAACATCCTGATCTCCCTCGCCGGTGAATTGCGGCAACTCGAATATTCGCAGAGGCTGGGACGTCAGATGAGAAACGTACTGGCGGCGCCGAACGAATTCACAGGCCGTCACCTTCTTGAGTCAGCACGCCGCGGTGGCGCTGTGGCTTTGGGATCGGAAATTGGCATCGAGTCCGGCAACTCTGCGGATCTGCTGTCGCTCGATGTCAGTGCCGTCCCCTTCCTTGAGAGAGATGAAATTCTGGACCACTGGATATTTGCCGACGAGGTGACGATCGACAGCGTCTGGGCTCGCGGCCGCAGACAAGTCGTTGCGGGACACCATGTCGCTCGCGACGAAATCAATCGCCGCTTCCTCGCCACGATGCATAAGTTGCTTCGTCGATAGCGGGCTGCAAGTGCGAGCGCCGGAAACACTTCCGGTAACGCTGCGAGGATATTTGGCCAGCGTCCAGAACATAACCCCTTGGCAGCATCAACTGCAAAAGGGGCGTCGAGCGCCCCTTTTGTCTGTTATGTTGATCCGTCGATCTAGTTGCGCCGGCCGGTAAAGACATTCAGGCCTACAAGGCGGTCGATGATCAGAACGACAATTGCCGAGCCAATGACCGACCAGGTGGAGACGGCAGCAATCAGCGGTCTATATTGGTACAAGAGATATTCGTAGATCTTGATGGGCAACGGCTGTAATTCGCGCGGCGTGAGAAACACGGAGATCGAAAAGTCGTTCCATGACGTTATGAACGCAAACAGGAAGCCGGCAATGACTCCGGGTTTGATCAAGGGCAGTGTCACCGAAACGAAAGTCCGCCATGGATTTGCCCCGACGCTGCTGGCTGCATCCTCCAGCGCAGGATCAAGATGCTCGGTAACCGCCGTGATGGTACGAACCGGATACGGCATGGTGATTATCACGTGGCCAATCATGAGGATGAACAGATTCGTCACACCGAACACGTAGATCATCACGGAATAAAGGGACAAGGCGAAGATCACCGAGGGCACCAGCAACGGTCCCATGAACGACAAGGTCAGGATTTTCGCCACCGTCGGCGGGGCTTTTCGCAATTGCAACGCGACGGGAAGGGCAAAGAGCGTCGAGACAGAAGCTGCCACCGATGCGACGACAAAACTGATGAGCGCACCATTAACGAAGCTGCCGTCGGTCAGCGCCGCAGTCATCCAGTGCAAGGTCAACTGTCGCGGTGGGAAAAACATCGCTTCCGCGTTCAAGGCTGCGCCCGCGACCACGATAAGCGGGGCGATAACAAAGACAAATGCACAAAATGCGCCAATTCCCAGTGCCGAAGGAAGCGGTAACCGCAATTTCCTGCCTGGAGCTATTAAGATGGTGCTCATGCTGCTCTCCTCGCCGTTCGGAATGTTCGATTGATGGCGAACAGATAGATTGCGGTAATCAGAATGCTCAGGATTGTCAGGCTAATCCCGATCGCGGCGGCGAAGGGAAAATTGCCCTGCACGGTTGCCTGTTCGTAGGCCATCATCCCCATCATTCTCACTCGACCACCCCCCATCAGGGACGGGATGGCGAATGCTGCAGCGTTTAGCGTGAAAGCAATCAGGGTGCCCGCAACCACTCCCGGCAGCGAGAGCGGAAATGTCACGGCCCAAAAAGTCCTGTACTTGTTCGCACCGACGCTCTCTGCCGCCTCTTTGAGCGCCGGGTCGATCGCGGCGATTACGCCGATAAGGGGCAAAACAACGTAAGGCACGGCAATCTGGATCAAGCCGATCAAGACGCCAAGCTCGGTATACATAATGCGAACCTTTGGCATGCCGATAAAGGTCAGGGCGCTGTCGACAAGTCCGCCGCTCATCAGAAGCACATTCAAGCCGAAAATCCGAATGACAATGTTTACCGAAAGCGAGACGACCACCATGCTGGTAAGAAGACCTCTGCGATGCGGGGGGAGTTCAGCGATATAGTAGGCAAGCACATAGCCGATAAGCAAAGCAAAGACCGTGGAGACAACCGACAGCCTCACGGTCGTCCAAAGCGCTGTTTCCAGATAGAAGGGATCTGTCCAGAACCGCGCATAATGCTCGAGTGTGCCGGTAAATACAGGCGCACTGCCAACCTCATGCGTGGACATGCTTGTTCCGACAAGCCAGCCCATGGGGACAAAAAAGAACAGGATGACGAAGATGAACGGCACGAATAGCGGTGCACGCGCGGCCCAGGCAACTACCCGCCCCCGCAGGCCGCCCTGATCGTCAGTCTGCGGCAATGACGGCATTGGTGACATTGATCCTGACCTTATCTCCGGGGTTCAAAATATCGGCGTTCGATCGCTCCTGAAGGAAGATCGGCGCCTCGGGGTTGTGCGTGAGATGGATACCGTAACGGATCGCCGATCCCTCATAGACCACGTCACTGACGGTGCCTTCGAGCTGGTTTGCAGTCAGATCGGTTCCCTGCCGCTCAAGCACAAGCCACTCGGGTCGAACGATGACGGTAACCTTCTCGCCTGTCGGCTTTGCCGCAGGCGCATGCGCGGTCACGATCGCACCATTGCCAAGCTTGATCTCGGCTTTGCTCTCCTGAGTATTCTGCACCAGTTCGCCGTTCATGAAATTGGCGCTTCCAAGGAAGCCCGCGACGAAACGGTTCGCTGGTCGTTCGTATACGGTCCGTGGGTCTGCTATCTGCTGAATTTTGCCGGATTGCATGACGACGACCTGATCGGACATCGAGAGCGCTTCTTCCTGGTCGTGGGTGACGAATAGCATCGTCACGCCAAGAGACCGTTGCAGCCGCTTCAGTTCAATGCGGAGTTCTTCACGCAGCCGCCTATCCAGATTGGATAACGGCTCATCGAGAATGATGACCTCCGGATCAATGGCAAGGGCGCGCGCCATTGCGACGCGCTGCTGTTGGCCTCCGCTCAATTCGCGCGGATAGCGATCCTTCAACCCGGTCAATTGCACCATGCCAAGCGCCCGATCTACACGACGAACAATTTCTTCTCTGGGTAGTTTGCGGATGCGAAGACCAAACGAAAGTATCTCCGCGACCGTCATATGGGGCCACAGGGCGTAATTCTGGAAAACCACGCCGATGTTGCGTTTGTATGGAGGCAGATGGGTTACTTCTCTGCCTCTGATCGACACGCGACCGCTATCGGGGATGATGAACCCACCGATCATGCGCAGCGTTGTCGTCTTGCCGCAGCCGCTGGGACCAAGAACGGTGATGAACTCACCGTTCTTGACCTGGAGAGAAACGTCATCGAGAACGATGACGTCGCCGTAAGCCTTGCGGCAATGCGAAAGCTCAATGTCAAAATTTTCAGCCATTAGCGTTGAATTTCCCGTTCCCAGCGCTGCTGCCATTGATCATAGACGGACACAATGTACTTCCAGTCCGCACTTTGAAGGTCATTGACGTTGTCCGGCGTGATCATAATCTTAGCCTGAACATCCTGCGGCAGCTTGGCTTCTTTGTTTGTTGGGAAGTAACCAAGCTTCTGCGCCATGATGACACCGGCTTCAGGGCTCAGCAGTACGTTCACCAGCTTCTGGGCGAGATCCGCGTTCGGGCGTCCAGCAACGACACTGAGTGTCGATGAGAGCGCGAAGAAGCCTTCTTTCGGGATAGCACCCTGGATCTTCAGGCCTTCAGTGTCACGCGCCCAAGCAATTCGACCATCGGTCCACATGCTCATGGAAATCTGGTCATTGCGGTACAGCTCAAGATGGTTGGCATGGGAATCGACCCAGACATCGATGTTCTGAGCAATTTTCGCCATTTCAGCGAAGCCGGCATCCGGATTGCGCTCACTGCCGCCGGCCAGCTTTGCGAAGAGGGTGATCAGGTCGATATTTTCGGGGCGGAATCCACGCAGCGCGATCCTGCCCTTATATTCCGGCTTTGCGAGATCGTACCAGGATTCTGGGGCCTTAACTTCGGCGGGATTGTACGCGATGACATATGCTCCGAAATTCGCAGCAACGACCGCATCGGAGTAGATTGCCTTCGGATAGATGTTTTCGAGGTTGGGAACCAGCTTCGGGTCGAGCGGCGCAAACGCCTTCTCAGCCTCCATCCTGAGGGCGAAGACCGGATCGGAAACGATCACATCCACTTCCTTGTTGCGGACTCGTGCGATGTTGCTGGCGCCGGAACCGGCAACGATCGCTACCTTCACCCCGTTTTCCTGCTCGAAGGACTTGACACTCGCGGCCATCGCCTCGTCATAGGCGCCGCCGAAGCCGCTAAGGATAAGCTCTTTCTGTTGCGCGAGAGCTGCCGAGCTCAACGCGCAGGCTGCAACCATCAACATGCCACTGGCGATGGCTCTACCAAAATGCCATTTCATATCAGTTCCCCTTTGGTTGAAGTTCGACCCGCTCTAAGACGAGACAAACCGCTCCGCGCCGGAATCTTTGCCGCGCGCAGACACTCAGTTGAGTTCGGATTTCATGACTGGCCCCTCCTGGGGCGCGTCAACTCGCAAACGAGCGGCTCGCTCGAGGCGTCTGTTGCCGGCGACGGGCGATAATCAGCGTGGTCGGGCAAGTCCTGCATGAGCCCTGAAGCTCAAAAGTCTTTCGAGACCATTCCAGATCGAGTGGATTGTCAAACTCGATACATGCCCGGACGCCCGCGGATCGCCGGCAATTAGTCCGGTCCTCAGCGTCTTGTTCGGAACATCATTGATCATTTCGAATTCGAACCAGAATGCCATTTCCTGTTCTCCTCTTTCCGCATTTTTTGCTGCGGTTTGGTCTATACATATTAACAGATTGGCATGGCCAATCAAGCCAATTTTTATGCAGGCCTAAACGTAAGGCGGCCCCGCTATCGGGGGCCGCACGGTTGAACGCATTTACGCGAGTTCAACCGTCAACATGATGGGCGTTTTGTCGCCAAAGTTGCTTTCTAGGACGGCCTGGCCAACTTTGGCGAGGTCTTCGGCGTATTGCGGCAGGATCTCACCGAGCACCGGCGTTGCGATGTCTTCGGTTACTTCGCCGTATTGCACGATGACCTTGTTGCCGGTGCCCTGCGAATAGCGGATACGGCCGACCGGAGCGTCACACTGACGTTCCTTCACATGAACCGGCGAAGTGCTGACCACGGGAGCCCAGGCGTACATGGATTCACCGCTGACAACAGCGTGGTCCTGAACGACGGTGAACGGCAAAGCCTCGATGAGGTCATTGCAGAGTTCCGGGTTTTCCTTCGTAGCAAGATAGGCAATGACGCTTATGCCGAGTGGCTGCCATGTGAGGCGTACCTTCTGGCCTTCGTTGATCTTAACGCGCCGCGAGAGATCGGCCAGTGCCGCGATAGAACCTTCGGGGGTCTCGTAGGTGAGATGCTTGCCGATGCTCCAGGGGAAATAGTGGAAGGACCAGGCAGCCAGTCGGTTGAGATATCCGAGGAACGCCTTGACCGCCTCAACCGCTTCCTCGCGGCTGGAAGTTGTCGGCAGGTGCTTCGTGATCGCTTCGGCGAAGGCGCCCATTTCCTGTAGGCCGCTATAACGCAGGTAGTTGCTGTATGCGTAATCAAAGCGATGAGCCAGTGCGCAGCACTGCTCGAGGGTGAAGCGCTCGTCCTGGAACGTGAGCAGGAGGGGGTACCATGTGTACATCGACTGGTCGCGAAGCATGCCGTTCACGAAGTCCAGGTTGGTGAAGTACTGGTTGTTTGTGCCGACCGCGAAGGTCCCGGTGCGGATATCGTGAAGTTCCTTCGGCTCGGTGCTTTCATAAGCACGGGTCGCCTCCTTCACCGCCTTAACGACGTCACTCAAGCTATTATACGACATTTCGCAGATCCCTATCGTTGATCGTGCGGCTACGAGGCCGCACGGGGGATAAGCATATCCAATAATGCCGTTTTGTATAGACCATTTATCCATTCTGGTTTGGACGATGAGGCTATTCGCTTCCCGAAATAGGAACGTACGGCGAACATAAGTGCCATGAAGCCCCGCCGGACGCTCTAGGTCGATGTCCTCTCGGTTACTGCTTGGGGAGAAATATTTTCCATAAACGGTCAAAAATGAGGGATGAGTAGACAAATATAGCATTTTGTATAGCATAAATCTGCGCGAACGACTATTTTCATCATCATTTCGGCTTGAGATCGGCGATTAAACAAGTATGGTCTATACCTATTCAGGTTATGGCTTTCGGTTTGACCTGAAAAAATTCCAAAAGGGGAAGCGAAATGGGAAGATTGGTTGATATCGCGTGGCCAGAGCTCGACATCGTCGTGGTGGCCGAGCTCGCAGACGAGGAAAATCCCGAACTCTGCGAGGAGTTTTGGCAGGACCTGCCATTCAAGGTCATGCAGGCGCATCCGGTCGTGTCGGGAGAGTCACTTTATGCGTGGACGCCAACGATCAGCACGGCACCAGTTCGGCTGCGCCGACGCATTGTCGATTGCGCAATCGGTGACCTGAGATACTCCCAAGCCACCGGCAACAAGTTTTCGATCCAGTACGGCAAGGGACTTGAGCCGCTCGCTCAGCCCGTCCTCGGAAAGGTCCTGGAGGAATATCATCATCTGCTGCCAGTCGTCGGCAAGGCGATCTGGAACAACCTGTTTTTCGCAAAGGAAAAGATCTTCGTGGAGGTGAGGCCGCACGACGTGTCACAGGCGTTCAAAGGCGAAGGCAGGTTTGCAAATCTGAAGGGCGCTGCTGCGGTATTTTATGCGGAAGCCAAAAGGATCCAGACGGACGAACCGGAGGACTTGCGTCGCATACGGACGGGTGAGATTGGTGACACTGGAACGTATGGTCAGTATTTCACCGCGTGGGACTTCGCCAACGGCATGCTCCGCGACTACATCATGTACACTGCGTATCCACTTCTGAAGCTGATCGACACACTCTCGCATGAGGATTTTGTGGCGGTGGTCGAGGCGTTTGATCCTGCCTATTCGGAATATCTTGGCTACTCCGGACTGAACACGCTGCTCGACTTCTCCAACAAGCTGCGTGCCGCCATCCGTGAGACTGACGACAAGGAAGAGCTCCGCACGCTGCTGCGAACCTTCATTATGTATGGCAATCGGCTATGCGCCTGGTCATATCATTACTTCCCCTGGTACCTTGGGATGTTTTATGGGCGCGCAGTGAACGGTCAGGAATTTCCCGGTCGATTCAACCAGATTAAGCCAAACTAATCAATCTCATAGAATATATCCATTCCTCCGGGCGGCCCATTTCGACGTGGTCGCCCGCTCCATTTTTTGGGATGGAGCTTTACACAGAGGCAGATTTGGTATGGTATATACAAATATGGGGCCACAACGCGAATATGTCTGCCCCTCCCTCATCCTAAAGGTTTGAATATGCCCAACACGCTCGTCCCAGGAAAAGTAACGCTCGAAACATTGGCAGCCGTCTACGAGAACGCATTGATCCCAAAGCTGGATGCGGACTCCCTGAAAAGGGTACAGGCATCCGCCGACAGGGTGGCCGAGATTGCGGGAGGAGATGAGGCGCATTACGGGATCAATACCGGCTTCGGAAAGCTGGCGAGCGTGCGCATTCCCGCCGACGACGTCGAAACCTTGCAACGGAATCTGATCCTTTCTCATTGCTGCGGTGTCGGCGCTCCACTCGCCGACGGCATCGTACGCCTCATCATGACGTTGAAGCTGATTTCGCTAGGACGGGGCGCTTCGGGCGTCAGGCCGCAAGTCATTCACGTGCTCGCCGCCATGCTCGAGAAGAATGTCCTTCCGATCATTCCCGAAAAGGGATCTGTGGGCGCATCGGGCGACCTCGCGCCACTCGCTCACATGACGGCGGCTGTGATCGGTGAGGGCGACGCCAAGTTCGATGGCGAAGTCATGTCGGCAAAGCAAGCATTGGCCAAAGCTGGTATCACCCCGATTACGCTGAAGGCCAAGGAAGGCCTGGCGATGATCAACGGTACTCAAACCTCAACCGCCCTCGCACTTGTTGGCCTCTTTCGGGCTCACAGGGCACTGGTATCGTCGCTGGTATCCGGTGCGCTCTCAACCGACGCCGCGATGGGATCGACCGCGCCTTTCCACCCGGAGATCCACACTCTTCGCGGCCATCAGGGTCAGATCGACGCTGCACAGGCGCTGCGCTCGCTCATGGATGGCTCCGAAATCCGCGCAAGTCATGAAGAAGGCGATGAGCGGGTTCAGGACCCGTACTGCCTGCGATGCCAGCCACAGGTGGCAGGAGCCTGCCTGGACCTCCTGCGTCAGGCTGCCAACACTTTGATGATCGAGGCGAACGCTGCCACCGACAATCCCCTCGTGCTCTCCGATGGAACGATCGTCTCTGGCGGCAACTTCCACGCCGAGCCCGTAGCCTTTGCCGCAGATCAGATTGCCATCGCCATCTGCGAGATCGGTGCAATCGCACAGCGACGTATCGCCCTGCTGGTGGATCCGGTTCTTAGCTACGGTCTCCCCGCATTTCTGACACCCAGACCAGGTCTGAACTCCGGCTTCATGATCGCCGAGGTGACCTCTGCTGCTCTCATGTCGGAAAACAAGCAGATGTCGCATCCTGCTTCGGTTGACTCAACGCCGACTTCTGCAAACCAGGAGGACCACGTGTCCATGGCTTGCCATGGTGCCAGGCGTCTCCTTCAGATGACCGAAAACCTGTTCTCTATCGTGGGGATCGAAGCTATCAGCGCCGCTCAGGGCATTGATCTCAGGGCTCCTCTTTCCTCGAGCCCGGCGCTTGATACGGTCCGCAAGGGAATCCGCGCCGTAATACCCAAGCTCGAAGATGACCGCTACATGGCTGACGATCTCAAGCGCGCAACCGAACTTGTCGCGAGCGGTCGCTTGATTGCTCCATTGACCGAAGGGCTGCTGCCGGTTCTCTGATCGCCGGTGACAATACCCGGGTGGCGGCTTTGTAAGTCTAGCCGCCACAAATTTTCATATTTCGGTCGAAAACCCTCTTTCCATGGGCCTCAGCAATCGCGAGGTGGCCTTCGTTTGGTGTACGGTTAATCAACCATATGTTATAGACCATTGATACGGTTTTTACGGATGGTGAAAGAGGTACGGTCGTGAGCAATTCCAATACTTCCAAGGCAGCGTCGCTTGCCCATGGATGATCTTGCAACAGAAAAGCATGCCTCGTCGCGATACTCGGAGATCCAGCGCGACATCGAGAACAAGATTGCCACGGGTGAGTGGGGACCGGGTGCCCGGATCCCTCCGGAACGGGAGTTGGTCGACATCTATAACTGCTCTCGTATGACGGTGAATAAGGCTCTATCGAGCCTGGCTGCTTCGGGAATGATTACCCGGAAACGTCGATCCGGGTCCTTCGTAGCTCCGCCGCGGATCGAAGAGCCGTTGATGCACATTCAGGACATCCGGGCCGAGGTCATGGCGATTGACCGGACCTACACGTTCGAGATCACGGATCGGAGCATCCGAAAAGCGACCGACCCTCTTGATGCGCGTCATGTCGGCGTTCCTGTGGGGACTCGTCTTTTGACCCTTGAGGTCATGCACTACGCTGACAATCTCCCGTTCACCATGGAAACCCGCCAAATCAATCTCGACGCGGTTCCGCAGGTGGAGAGGCTTCAGTTCAAAGACGAACCGCCCGGTAGCTGGCTCCTTCACAACGTTCCGTTCACAGACGGAGAACACTCGATACGAGCGGTGTCGGCCGACGCCATACTTGCTCGCCGACTGCAAGTGGTTGAACGTACAGCTTGCATCTCCATCGCTCGCCGGACCTGGCAGGATGGAGTGCTGATTACCTTCGTCCGTCTTATTTATCCTGGAGACCGCCACCGCTTCGTGGTGCGCTTCAAGCCGTCAGCGCAACCGGCCGTTTCCTAAAGCGCATCGTCGGCCGATCGGCAATATTTCGTTTGGTGTGGGTTAGCGAAGCTGCCGAGGTTTTCCGGCGGCTTCGCCGCGCCTACCACGCGACTAAAAGCGTTCCCCAAAAGGGGGCAGACCCCAGAATCTCTTACGCACCACGAAACAGGCGGCGATTCAGCCTAAGTGTTTCGAAGAAACTATTCGCTCAATTCAATGAAACCCCACTATAAACGCGCAGCCATTCCGACGTAACATCATCTTCATCAAAGCCGATTGCAACAAACTAATTCGCCCGAGCGCTTCGCCCGGGGACGGTCGTTTGTTGCCGTTGCAAAGGTCAAGATAGGAAGTGTTTGATGGCTCTCGTCCGCATAGGAGTGGATATCGGCGGAACGTTCACCGACTTTGTCGGTTGGCGTTCTGACAGCTCCCAGGGAATTACTCGTCTGAAGGTACCCTCTACGCCTCCGCACTTTGCGGAAGGGTTCAAGGACGGGTTTGAGCCGCTTCTCGACCAGCTGCGAATTTCGGATGATGACGAAGTCGTTGTCATGCACGGTACGACGGTTAGCACAAATACGGTGATCGAACGATCCGCAGAACCCATCGCGCTTTTCGTGACGGAGGGTTTCCGCGACATCCTTGAGCTCCAGCGCCTACGTCTCAAGAATCCCGTAGATTTATTCTCCTCCCGCGCAATTCCGCTTGTAGCTCGGGACCTCGTTTTCGAGATCCCGGAACGTCTCAATGCCGATGGCGAGGTGCTCACACCGATCGACGCCGAAGCAGTTCGCCGGGCAGTGGCTGGCGTTAAGGCCACCGGTGTCAAAGCAATCGCCGTCGTTTTTCTTCACAGCTTTCGAAATCCTAAGCACGAGCGCGAGATCCGTGGCTTGATCAATGAGATCGACCCGGAAATGGACGTCTGTATTTCGAGTGAAATCTGGCCGCGCATCGGGGAATACGAGCGTGCTGTCAATGCAACTTTAAACGCCTATGTCAAACCCCGCGTCCAGGCATATCTGCAGGAGATTGAGCGCTACGTCACTAACAGGCTTTCATCTGTCCGGCTGTTTGTGACGCGTTCCAATGGTGGTGCGCTTGGGCTTGCGGACGCGGCGAAGTTTCCGGTTCACACGCTGTTGTCGGGGCCGGCGTCCGGGGTGACCGCCGCACAGACTGTCTCTTCGCTCAGCAAGCATGAATACTTGCTCACCTTTGATATGGGCGGCACGAGCACAGATGTGTCGCTGGTCCGTCAGGGCAACCCGACGGTCACCTCGCAGGGAGCAGTAGGCGACTTTCCCATTACCTTGCCCGTAACCGAGATTGAAGCGATTGGCGCCGGCGGCGGCTCCCTGGTCCATCTCGAGGGACCCGCGATGCGGATCGGCCCTGAAAGCGCTGGCGCCTATCCTGGCCCGGCAGCCTTCGGGAGGGGTGGCGTCCGCCCAACAGTGACCGACGCTTATCTTCTGTGCGGCTATCTCAATGCCGGCAATTTCCTTGGCGGCGCCATGCCGCTGGATGTGATCCGCGCTGCGACAGCATATGACAGTATTGCCGGCCGGCTCAGCGTGACGACTGCGGAAGCTGCCGATGCCTGCCTTTCCGTGACAACCTCGACGATGGTCAGCAGGATTCTGCCCTATCTCGCTGCGCACGGACTCGACCCGCAGAACGTGACGCTTGTGACATTCGGCGGAAACGGAGCTCTGCATGGACCACTGCTTGCGGACGAGGTTGGAATAAATTCGGTCATCGTGCCTGCCGCGCCTTCGGTTTTCTGCGCCTGTGGCGGCGTGGTCACGACCCTCACCCACGATGTCGTCAACGTCATTCAAGGCACGACGATAACGCATGAATCGCTCTCTGACGCATTCAGGCACCTCGCATCGGAGACGGTCGACTGGCTCAAGCAGCAGGTGGAACTCGATCGCCTGACGTCGATCGATCACGAATTTTGGGCGGAACTACGATATAAAGGGCAGTCATTCCAGGTTCCGGTCGTCGTCCCGACCAAAGCCGATGGCAGCTTCCCGGATCTGGCAACGATTTCCGATCGCTTCCATGACGAGCACAACAGGCTTTATGCCCATTGCGACCGAAATGCTGCCGTCGAATTTGTAGAGTTGCGCGTTCGCATCCGCGGAAGCCTGCCCTCTCCCTCGCAGGTGAATATCGAGGGGAGCTCCAGGAGGGGCGAGGTCTCCGCCATCGCGAGGCGAGACCTCCGTATCGCCGGGCGGCTTTATCCAAATACTCCGATCTATGCCCGCAGTGACCTCGAAAGAGGAAGCAGGGTCGAGGGGCCATGCATCATCGAAGAGGATGACTCAACGATCCTTGTCCCGCCTGCCTACACGGCCGAAGCAATCAGCTCCGGTGCTATTTCTCTGGATCGAAGGGGCTAAAACATGGATCCCGTTCAAACCGCCATCATGGCAAATCGCTTCAACGCAATTGTCGAAGAAGCGTCGTCGACGCTGCAGCGCACGGCGCACACGACCTTCGTGAAGCTCGTCCAGGACTTTCAATGCGCGCTCGCCAATGCGGATGGAGAAGCATTTGCCTACCCGATCAATACCGGCGTCAGCGCGTTCATAGGTCTGTCGGTGAAGGGCGGGCTTGGGGATATTCCACTCTCTTCGCTCAAGCCCGGTGATTGCATTATCACAAATGATCCGTTCTCCAGTGACGGCATGGTTACTCACATGATGGATGTGTCGCTTGTCCGACCGATCTTCCGGGACGGCCAATTGATCGCATTGGCATGGGCGTTCGTACATGCGTCCGATATTGGCGGTGCTGTGCCGGGGAGCATTGCTCCGACCCTGACCGAGGTCTTTCAGGAGGGGCTGCGACTTCGCCCGGTCCTACTCTATCGGGAAGGTGTCCTCAATGAATCTGTGAAGAACATCCTCCTGGACAATAGTCGCATCTCCAGCGAACTCTGGGGTGATATCCAGGCGATGCTCTCGGCATTGAAAAGCATGGATGTCCGGCTGGGCCAGTTGTGCGACCGCTATTCGACCGACGAGGTCCTGAAGGGAATGGACGCGACCCTCGCGCTCTCGGAGACCCGTGCCCGCGAAGTGATCTCTGCCATCCCGGATGGGACTTACGAATTCGCTGATTACATCGAAGGCATGCGATCGGATGAATTCATCAATATCCATGCTCAGATGACCGTTGATGGGAGCAACCTGCTCTTCGATTTCACGGGTACGGATCCGCAGGTTCTGGCAGCCTTCAATTATGTGACAGGTACCACAACCCATCCTTACACATTGCAATCACTAATCTACTACATCCTGACGAAGGCCCCGGACGCACCTAGAAACCGTGGCCTCCTTCGGCCCGTCAAGATTGTCGCGCCTCGTGGCACCATCATTAATGCTAACTTCCCCGCAGCCGGCGGATCGCGTGTCACGGCGTCGACGCGCGTCTACGATGTTGTTCTCGGTTGCCTCAATGCGGCAATTCCCGGTGGTTTGACGGCCGCAGGGCCGGGCATGTCCGGCATCATCGTCGTGACTGGCCGCGACCGCTTGCATGGCGGCAAGCGCGTCAGCGTTATCAATCCGATTTGTGGCGGCGGCGGCGGGCGGCTGGGGCAGGACGGCATCGACGGCATCGACAACCGATCCGGTTCGCTCTTGACCGTGCCGGCCGAGACCATCGAAGTCGAAACGATTATGCGTGTGCGGCGCTACGGTCTCTTGCCGGACAGCCAGGCGCCTGGCCGCTGGCGTAGTGGAGCAGCCGTCGTTCTTGACCTTGAGAACACCGATGTCGAGGCGGTCATGACCGTTCGAGGAATGGACCGCCTCAAAATCGCGCCGTGGGGCATGGAGGGCGGGCAAGCTGGATCGCTCGCGCGAGTGATCATGAATCCTGATACCGACGATGCGCGTGATATCGGCAAGATCGACGTTCTGCACTTTAAGCGCGGTGATATCGTCCGCCTAATCACTCCCGCTGGCGGCGGATTTGGCCCTGCTTCGCAAAGGGATCCCAAGTTGGTCGCCAGTGACGTGAAGCGCGGTCTGGTTTCGATCGAATGGGCCAAAACAGCTTATGGGGTTGTCGTTCGCGACGATTTCTCGGTCGACGAACTCGCTACAAATGCAGCTCGGCTTGCCTCATCCTCGCCTGATGGGCGTTTCTCGTTTTGCGAAACACGGCGCCACTTCGACGCGATCTGGCCAGTCGACGTTCGTGCGGCACTGGCGGTCGGAAGCTTTGCATACGACGCCTCGGTAAGGCCAATCCTGGTGCGGAATACTGTCTCGCGCTTCCTCGATAAGAATGAGAAGGCGACGATAGAGACCATCCCCGAAGCGCTAGCCGACGAAAACAGGCGAATGCAAATGTAGACAGCGTTGAGCGCAGCCCAGCGCGGCTGCGCCTGCTTGATGGAGGCGACCATGACATAGAAGGGAAGAATAGAACTACAGAAAACTACAAATGAAAGCTGACCGACGTTCGAAAATGGGAAAGTTTCGAACAAGTCGATTTAGAGCTCACCAAAAGAAAAGGGGAATACCATGAATATCCATTCAGCTGCATTGTTGCTAACCCTATCGCTCATCGTCGGGGCGAACATAACGACATCGGCCTGGGCTGAAGAGGCAGGAGAAGGCAAGGCTTACGAGGTCAAGGTTCCAACTGAGCTCGCGAAGAGCGTTGAACCGTCGGAAAAGCTCGCCAAGGCCGGGAAGATCGTCCTGTGCACGGAATTGGGAAATCCGCCCGGTGCGTTCCTGGCTGAGGATGGCGCGACCCCAAAAGGCTTCAACGTCGATGTCATGTCCGCAATCGGTCCTGTGATGGGGATCAAAAGTGAAGTGGTGAACTATCCGTTCGCCAGTATCTTCGCAGCGCTCGAAACGGGAAAGTGCGACGCGGTAATGGCAAACAGCGCCAAAACTCCCGCCCGCATCGAAAAGTATAACTTCGTCGAGTACATGACGATGCGGCTCGGACTGATGGTGCCAAAGGGCAACCCGCTCGCCCTCAAAACCTTCGGAGACCTCTCCGGTCGTCGCGCCGCGGTCCTCGTCTCCAGCACGACAGAACGCCTTTTGAAGGCCGCGAGTGAGAAGGCTGTCGCTGAGGGCAAGAAGCCGATCGAGATCCAGTCCTATCCCCAGTACACGACAGGAGCCCGTCAACTTGAACTCGGTCGTGTCGATGCCTTCATCGGCGATGCGATGTCGATCGGGTATTTTGTCAGCATCGCAGGGGACAAGTTCGAAGTCGGCGGCATGCCTATCGATCCGCTGACCATCGGTATAGTGATGCGAAAGGACGACCCTCAAATGCGTGACGCAGTACAAAAGGCCTATGCCGCGCTCTATAAGAACGGCTTCATCGAGAAGTCAGCGGAGGCTTGGGGCATGAAAGGTCTGGTGGACTTCTGCGGTGCCGAAGCGCCCTGCCCGTGACGGTAAAGGGTTCTTTAAAACGATCGTAGTTCACGGCGTGACTCGGGGCCCGCGCGTTTATTCTGAAGCGCAGGCTCCGAAGCGCTGAAATGCGGGACCACCCAACGAGCCCGCCACAATAACGGGAACGCTATCGAAATGCAGTTCGATGTGTCATTTTTCCTCAGTTTTGTCTTCAATCCGCGACCGGCGTTGCTACTCGGATTGCTGACCACTATTTCCACAACGGCTGTGTCGATGGCATTCGGCATGTTTTTGGGGCTGCCACTTTCGCTGTGCGGCTTGTCCCGATTTCGACCTCTCCGCTGGTTCAATGCCACTTACATCTTCGTTTTTCGCGGTACGCCTCTTCTGGTGCAGGTCATCCTAATCTACTTTGGCCTTCCCTATCTCATCAACTTGGATCTTTTTCCCCAGACTGTGCAGGTATTTGGCCTCTTCTCAGTCAAAGGAGCGATTGTCGCCGGTGTCGTCGCGTTCGTCTTACATGAAGCCGCTTATATCAGCGAAATCGCGCGAGCATCAATTGCGGCGGTTGACGACGGGCAGCGGGATGCCGGCAAGGCGGTTGGAATGCCACCAGCCCTGCTGATGAAGCGCATCATTCTGCCTCAAGCAGTCCGAACTATGCTTCCGCCGTTGGGCAATCAGGTCAACGGAATGTTCAAAGCAACTTCTCTTTTGTACCTGATCGCGGTTCCCGAGATGATGTTCATTGCGGATGCCGTCAATTCAGTGACTTACAAGACGTTTGAGGTTTACCTCGGCGTCTCCGTCTATTACCTCGCGCTCACGACGGCTTGGGGCTTTGTTCAAAGAGACCTGGAGAGGCGTTATTCGAAGGGGTTTATGTCGATATGAAGTACACATCCCCATCACCTGAAAGAACACTCGCCGTTGCCGACACGTTTACTGTGGGAGGGCACAAGTGAATTTCGACTCACAGTATTTCCTTGAGCTCATTCTGACCCCTCCGCGCTCGTTGCTCTATGCGGTTTGGATTACCGTCTCGGTGACTTTCGTGTCAATGATCGTTGGGATTGTCGTCGGTCTGGCGTTAGCGCTGCTTGGGATCAGCCGAAACAGAACCCTTAGAGGGTTCAACGGGGTCTACGTGTGGTTTTTCCGTGGAACGCCGGTGCTTGTACAGATGTTCTTAATCTACTACGGGCTGCCTGCCTTGGCAGGCTTTGATCTTTTCCCATCGACATTGAACACGCCGCTCTTTTCGATTAGCGGGGCCATATTGGCGGGTATTGCAGCATTTAGCCTGCACGAGGCCGCCTATATGAGTGAGATAACCCGTGCGGGGATAAGTTCAATTGATCGAGGACAAAGCGAGGCAGCCCAGGCACTGGGAATGTCCCCAGCACTTGCCATGCGCCGGATAATTCTTCCCCAAGCAATCCGCATTATCGTTCCCCCTCTGGGCAACCAATGCAATATAATGTTCAAGACCACCGCTTTCTTGAGCATCATCGCAGTGCCGGAATTGGTGCACTTCGCAGACAGTCTGCGCGCAGTCACCTTCAAGACGTTTGAACCCTATGCCGTGATCTCGATCTATTATCTGCTTCTTACTGGTCTCTGGACATTGTTCCAGCAATGGGTCGAACGGAAGCTCTCTTGGAGTCCCCGCACAGCGGCGCAGACGACCGATATTAGATCCGCAACATTATTCGAAATGGAAAACTGATATGGCCGAACGAAAACTTAGTGCCGCTCCACCAGCCGTAGAGCTCCGCAACGTCAGCAAATCGTTTGGCAATTTGATGGTATTTGAACACGTTTCGCTGACTGTAAACCCAAAAGAAACGGTTGTTGTTATCGGACCTTCGGGATCGGGGAAGACGACGCTCATCAGATGCATAAATCATCTCGAAGCCATCCAGAGCGGAGAAATCTTCTTGAATGGTGCCCTAGTGAGCTCCAAATTGGTCGGCGGCAAGAAGATGGAGTTGAGCGAGAAAGAGAAGGCTTCCATCCGTCGTAATGTGGGAATGGTCTTTCAGCGGTTCAATCTTTTCCCCCATCTCACAGCACTTCAAAATATCATCGAAGCACCCGTACACGTGCTGAAGCAGACAAAGCGTGAAGCGACCGAACACGCTCTTGCTCTGCTCGATCGTGTTGGATTGGCAGACAAGCGTGATCAGTATCCGGCTCAGCTGTCGGGTGGGCAGCAGCAACGCGTGGCGATTGCCCGTGTCCTCGCCATGAAGCCAGAGATCGTCCTATTCGATGAGCCAACCAGTGCGCTCGATCCGGAGATGGTTGGTGAGGTGCTTGCCGTCATGAAAGAACTCGCAGAGAAGGGCATGACCATGATCGTTGTGACGCACGAGATGGGTTTCGCGCGCGAAGTTGCGGACCGTGTCGTTGTCATGGACAAGGGCTCAATCATTGAAAAAGGGCCGCCGGATCAGATTTTCTCTCACCCTAAGAGCGCGCGCACAGCTTCTTTCCTGGAGCGTATTACCTGAACTCGCTGGAAGTGGTGAACGCCGTTGTGGTCACGCCGTCATTGTCACAAGGCAGAAGACCGCGGAACAACATCCAAGGCTCCCGGCGACCACGCAAAATTTGCCGACGCACGAACCAAATGCAATGGAGCGAACCGCATGGCCATTTCCGCAACTGCCCAGCTAGCAGGGTTTATCTCGAACACACGGAAGTTGCCACCACCGGTTTCCGAAAAAGCGATGCTCCACATCGCCGACACTCTGGCATGCATTTTCGCTGGCTCGGCTTCACAAGCCGCAGCGCTGCTGATGAGGATTTGCGCTCGACCAGACGAAACCGCAAAGATAATCGTTCCTGGTCTGGGTCGCTGGAATGACCCGGCAATCGCGGCGATGCTCATCGGCGTGTGCGCGCATGCCGACGATTTCGATGACACCAGCGAGCACACAATGAACGGACACCCAAGTGCGCCCATTGTCAGCGCACTCATACCGACGGCGTATATGGTGGGAGCAACTGGCGCAGACGTTGTTCGCGCATATGCAGTCGGCATCGAGGTGGCATGCAAGCTCGGAAGTGCTATTGGGGCTGGGCACACACGCCGCGGTTGGCACACGATATCGACGCTCGGGACCCTCGGCGCAACCGCAGCGACGGCCAACCTCCGGGGGCTGGACTTCGCCCAAACGGAGCGAGCGCTCGCGATAGCCTGCTCGTTTGCGGGGGGCATTTTAGGCAATACGGGAACGATGACGAAGAGCCTTCATTGTGGTCGTGCCGCGCAGGCCGGCTATATGGCTTCGGCGCTCGCCAGCGAGGGTTTCACGAGCGGTGCCGACATTCTCGAAACCGAAGCCGGTTTTCTGGACACGTTTACCGACCGATCACTCTCCGAAATCGATGTGACCGAACTTGGTAAAGTCTGGGATTTAGTTGCGCCTGGCCTCGCAGTGAAGCTTTATCCCTGCTGCAGTTGCACTCATCGGGCGATCGACGGGGCGATTGATCTCCGACAACTACATGCTCCCGATCCAAAAACCATTGAACAAATAACGTGTACGGTGCGGGAGGAGTGTACGCACTATCTGCGCTTTCCGAACCCGAAAACCGGCATCGAGGCAAAGTTCAGTATGAACTACACCGTGGCCGTGGCACTAAGCCACGGCAAAGTGACACTCGGAGATTTCGAGACTACTGCGATCTCTCGCGACGAGGTCGCGATGCTTGTACCTAAAGTGCGTATGGTAGTTCCTTCCGACGAGAAAGAGTCTGGAGGGGTGGAAGTGGTTCTTAAAGATGGGAGGCGCTTTACCACACACCGGAAAATTCCCCGCGGAGCCCCGGAAGATCCGCCAACCTGGGACGATGTCATCGGAAAGCTCCGGGACGGCTTGGCGCGCGCCAGGAAAGCTAGGCCAGTGCATCCTGAAGCGCTTTTTGCGGGACTGCAAGAAATGGGTAAACGGTCCCAATTTGTCGATCTCTTGCGGCCATGATTTTTCAACAACTCTTGCTGGAAGTGCCGTTTCGACAATAGGGTTTTGGCTAAGTGAATCCGCACCTTCCGTAGTAGCGCTCCAGCGGGCGGGCATCGTCAGGCGTTTCAGAATTAGCGAGGGGACGTACATTAACAGTCAATGCGTCCAGAGCGTGAGGAGCTAGGCCAGGATGACCACGCCAAAAATAGACCTCTCACATCTGGCAGCTTTTGTCATCGCCTGCGATAGTGTCAGCATGTCGCAAGCGGCAGATGCGATTGGACTCACAACCTCTGCCTTCAGCGCGCGACTGCACGGGCTCGAAACGCGGCTTGGGTTGAAACTCTTCGCTCGCCACGGTCGGAACATGTGGCCGCTACCCTCAGCTGTTTGGCTGTATAATCGTAGTGTTCGCCTTTTGCTGGCGGAGGAATTTCTGCGACAGCGCGTTCGCTCGGGCGCCGAAGAAACTATTCGAAGCGTTATCATCCGTCTGGACGAAGCATACACAGGAACATATATGGCGCGTGCGGTCCAAGACGCGATCCGTCGCGTGCATTCCATCCAGCAGGATTGCTTCTTGGATCTTATTCTATCGCGTCAATCGTCATTCGAATCAAACGCCGATCAGCAGCCAATGATTTCGAACTCCACGTCAATACTGGAGTTGTCAGTCCGCTGTGCCAAAGGAAGCAACGGTTCAAACGAACCTTCCGTAATGTCTGTGGACACATGGATGGCAGTAGGCGAAGGGGCAGTCGATCCGCAGATCGATAAGGACGCGCTCAGAGACATGATTGTTCTCGAACTTCCGGGAACATTGAGCGACGACATTGCGCGACACCCTAATTGGCCCCGGTTGTCACATAAAGTGACGACAGCTGCTGTTAGCCTTCAAGACTACTTCGGCATGGCGCTCCTCTTATCCAGTCACGACCTTCTATTACCGCGTCCGCTTATACCTGCTCGCGTTGCAGCTATTGCACCACGAATGTACACCGTGCCTGATGGCCCACCATGCGCCATCCATGCGCGAGAGTCGGGAATGGACCCCGTTATGCAAACATTCCTGGCAGAGTTGCAGCGGGCTCTTTCAACAGCCGATTTGTCCAGCGGCGGCTCCCAACCCTTCAGTCCAGCGGCGACACTGAAACAGATATCAACGTTCAACCTCGTCGTGAAAACTGGCAGTATGGCTGCCGCTGCTCGCGCTGTTGGCCTGACAGCTCCGATGGTCCCAACGCAGATCGCGCTCCTTGAAACGGCCCTGGAAACTCCGTTGATTGTCAAAGGTCGCGGGGGGTCTGCCGCAACGGGTTCCGGCCTGAAGCTTCATCCTATCTGCCTTGGGATTGAGCAAAGCTTCAATGACGCTCTAGCTAAGAGCAGCAAGGTCGCCGCGGAGTTCCGACAGTCTATCCGCATTGGCCTACCACCGAGCTGGAGTAGCGACTCGCGCACGTCTGAATGCATGGCCGAGGCTTTGAGCGTGTTTCACCGTGAGTTTCCAGATTGCCGGATTGAAGTCGTTGAAGGTCCGCGTGACGCTCTACATGGAGGAGTACGAAACGGGCAACTCAATATAGCTGTTGTAGGGAGAGTTGATCTTCAAGTCGGGAGTCTCCCCATCGGTGCCAGCGAAGACATTTCGTTGATCGTGAACAAGAAAGTGGGGTTTTGTCCCCAGGCCAAACGCGTGTCTGCCGACGAGCTGCGAGGAATTCCGCTCATCCTAGCGCCGGCACAAGTGACGATGCATCAAACTTTGATCACGGCACTTGCCAAGGCGACGGTGCAACTCGAACCGGTTATGCGACTTGGCTCGATCCCGTTGATTGTTTCGGTCATACGGCGCTCGCCATTTGGGACTATATTACCCGCCTCTGTCGTGCGTAAGGAACTCGAGGAAGACTTGGTTGTAGCCTTTCCGCTCGATCATATCGTCCCTAGAAGACGTCTTTGGGCGATTTTTTCCACTGACAATCCACTCAGCGAAACCGAACGTCGGCTGGTTGCGCATATTAAAGATGCATTTGCCAGTACACTCTGAATGCAGCGCGCCAAGAAGGCTAGACTGGCGCAGATCCATCCGCCGCGGAAACATAATATGCTGACAGGCCGGCACGTCGAGCTTTAGTCACGGACACAGGAGAGTTCTCGAGAACAGTGCGTGTCTCATCGATACGTCCCCGGGAAAACAATGTCCTGATCGACCAGGACGTTGAACTTGTAGCCGGGCCGGATCTCGAGTGTCGGCTGCACGTCCATGTTTCTCTGGATGGTTCGATCTGCGACGCGGCCGAAGGTTTCTGCGAAGTTGCGCCGCGCCGCATCCGAGGCGGTGCCCTGGGTCGCCAGCGTCGAACTCTGCGGCACCGCCATATCGATCCCCGTGCCGATCAACGCTATCAGCGCGGCTGAACCGAAGGTCTTGAGGTAGTGGTTGTTCACCTTGTCCTTGAAGCCGCCATAACCTTCAGCGTCCGTCCCAGCCATGCCACCGATCTGGAGGGTCGAGCCGTTCGGAAAGATAATATCGGTCCAGACGACGAGCACACGGCTTTGACCGAACGAGACCTTGCTGTCATAGCGGCCAAACAGCTTCGTCCCCTGCGGCATTAAAAGCCGATGTCCTGTTGCTGAGTCAAAGACGTGCTGGCTGACCTGGGCGGTGATCCGGCCGGGAAGGTCGGAATTGATCCCTGTGATCAATGTCGCGGGGATAACAGAGCCACGCTTGAGTTCGTAGAGCGACTGTTGGGGGACAACACGGTTGGGAAGGTAGCCGAGTTCCTTGAGGTCTGCATTGAAGAAATCCTCCTTGGATTTCTGGCCGTTCGGATCACCGTTCTGTCCACCGAGACCCGCGCGAAGAGCTGCGGCGTAGAGGTCGGATGCGCCAGGTGTCGTTGCCGTGGAAACCCCGTTCGTCGTCGCGGCGGTGTCATTTGTATTTGCTCCCTGCCTGTCGAACTTGCCGCGGTCGACAGCGATCGGTGAGTCATAGGCGGCATCATTGGCCTGCAGCCGGGCCATTCTCTGGCGCTGCCGCTCACGAAGATATTGCTCTTCCTGCTCGCGCTGCAAACGGGCGCGCCAGGCTTGTTCAGATTCCAGTTGCTGTTCCGGCCGTGCCTCTTCCCTTTGACCGTGCTGCGGGGTGAACGGATTGACGGAGCGCTTCTCTTCCTGCGTCTCGACCGGCGTCGGCTGCAGCGTCGTCACCTGCTGCGGCTCGCCGATGATGCCGTCCGAAACGCCGCGCTTGATCTGATCGGCGAAGGTTGACGCCGGATTGCCGGAGCTTGTGTCCGGTCCGGCGTCGCGGAAATAAAGCCCGCGCGACGTCAGACCGAAGAAGATGACGGCGAGGAAGGCGACGACCAGCACGACCACGACGATGATCGGCAGACGGTTGATCCGGCGCATACCGGAGCCCGTCTCCTCGTTCTTGGCGCCGCCGAGCTTGAGCGATTGAACCATGACCGCCCTCCCCTAACCGCGCTTCATGACCGAGAGCGCGCTCGCCGGCTGCGCCCCCGTTGTTGTGACGGTAAAGGCGCGGCCGAGCTCGACACTATTGGTCGACAGCCGCGCGAGCACCTGGCCCTCAAAGGGAATGACGACATAGGCAAGCGGCACGGTGCGCGCGGCACCATCCGTCTTCTGGTCGGTCACTACCGCATAACCCCAACCTCTCAGAGCCGCTTCCAGTGCTTGCCCGAAGGGCGAGCTGTCCTGCTTCAGCGAGACAGTCGCGGTTCGGGGGCCGATCTGCTCGGCGAGCCTGCTCACCATGTCGCCGGCGATGGCGCTCGCGGCCGGGTTGGAGATCTCAGTCGGCGCGTTGCTGGAGGTCAATGCATCCGTTCCGAGCGACTGGCATCCGGAAAGGAGGAGGGCTAGGGCGCAGGTTGCCGCTAGGCTGCGGAGGGGGCGCAAAGGGCGTGGGCGGGAGGGCAAGCTTCGCATCACCGCCCTCCCCGCCGGATCGTCACCTTTTCCTGTTTCCAGCCGACGCCGGAAACAAGAACCGCGCGATCGACGTGATAGTCGACCACCATCATGTCGCCCTTCATCCGGTAGTTGACGATGCGGTTCTGCCCACCGGAGACGACAAACAGCACCGGCGCATCCCGGCCGGAGATCGAGCGCGGGAACTGGACGTAAGTCTTTTCCCCATCGCTATAGACGCGCGTCGGTCGCCAGCCGGCATTGCCGGAGACGGAATAGGAGAAATTCAACTGCTCGGCCGGAACGCCGGCGCCCGGAATGGTGCTCGCCTCCATTCGCGCGTTGATGTCGGCGAGCTTGGTGGAAACGTCTTCCGGATATTCGAAGCCGACGCGGGCCATGTATTGGTTTGCATGCGACTTGAGCTGGATATGATAGGTGCGGCGCGAGGTCGTCACGACCATCGAGGTGACGAGGTTCGACTCCGATGGCTTGACGATCAGGTGGATCGCCTGCCCGCCCGCAGCACCTGACGTCGCCGGCTCCACTTTCCATCTCACGGTGTCTCCGACCAGCACGTCGCGAACCACCTCGCCGCCCTGGAGCTCGATATCGCAGACCTGCAAGGGCGAGCAAACCACGGAGGGCTGCACCTCGCCGTAGAGAAAGATCACCTTTCCGTCCGGTCCTTTCGTGACAAGTCCGCGTGATCCGCGCCACTGGGTGGAAATCCCCATCCCCTTCGCTTCATTGGCGGTGACGCCATCGGCTGCGAGCGCGCGGGAGGAAACGGAAGCCGAAAACGGCACGATTGCCGCAACGATCGCGGCGGCAGTCAGCCTGGCCGAAAAACGTCTCAGTCGAATGTTCATGTTCGGGGCCATGCCTTTCAAAGCTGCGCGGTCCAGTCGAGATCCCGGAGATAGAGTCCGATTGGGTTAAGCCGGATGACGCCCTCGTCCTGCGGTGGCGTCAGTGTGACGGTAGCAATCCCGCGGAACCGGCGCGTGGCTGTCTCCTTGCCGCGGCGGTCTCGCTCGGATTCGGTCCAGTCGATCTGGTAGCTCTGGTTCGACAGCGCGACGATGTTGTTGACCTCGACGGCAACCGTTGCGTTCTTTGCTTTCTCGAATGGAGAGGAGGAGCGAAACCAGGCGTTGACCTTTTCTGTCGCAGGATCCGAGGTCCGAAGCAGTGCATAGGTGCGGTCGATATATTGTTTCTGCACGACCGCATCCGGCGACACCGACCGGAAGTTCGAAACGAAACTGCCAAGCGTGGCGCGCACCACGCGCGGATCGGCATATTCGATCTGCTGCGGGAAACCGGCGCTTGACGCCGTGCCGAGCTTGTCGACCTCCACGATATAGGGCACCAGCTTGACCTGCGTGCTCTGGTAAAGAGCGTAGCTGAAGCCGACCACCGCCATGGTCATCCCGGTGACGCCGACCAGACGCCAGGCCGCGGCCGCCTTGACATAGGAGCCGTAGCGCTCGTTCCATTCCGTTCTCGCAGCGATATAGGGATTGTCGGGCGGGGTGCGTCCGGCCATGTGCGGTCAGCCTCTTACTTGTTTTCGTTGACGGGTGGAGGCGGAGGAGGCGTCGAAGGCCTGCCGGTTTGCGGGGTCTGGTCGAGCTTGGCGTTTGCAAGACCGAGCAGTGAGCCGGCATAGGCGCCGGGCGATCCGATTGCTTTTTCCCTTGCTGCCGAACCGACTGCGCTGCTCGCGCCGCCGATGCCAGCTTCCATGCCGCGCATGGCGGCAGAGCCAAGTGACGCTCCCCCTGCCCTTGCGGCGCTCGCCGCCTGAAAACCTTTGCTGGCAGCGCCTGCCGTGAGGAAGGCGGCGCCAGCCGCGAACGAAGCCGCCTGCCCGCCATGCCGGATCGCCTCCATGCCGCCCGAGACCGATGCTCCCTGGACGACGCCCTGGATGATCGGCGGGACATACATGGCGATGATGAACACGACGACGGAGCCGGCGATGCCGATTGTGGTGATGAACTGGTCGGAGGTCGCCGTCGGCGCTTCGGCCAGCCCGATCAGGATGTCGGAACCGATCTTGGCGATCATGACCAGTGCCATCAGCTTCATGCCGACGGAGAAGGCGTAGACGAGGTAACGGACCGCGAAATCCTTGGTATAGGAGCTGCCACCCAAACCGAGCATGATCATGCCGGCCAGCAGTCCTACATACATTTCGACCATGACGGCGACGAAGATCGCTGCGACGAGCGAAAAGGCGACGACGACCACGATCATTGCAAAGACGGCGGCGATCGCCAGTGCGTTATCCTCCCAAAGCCCGAACTTCGCCTGTTCCGACATTTTGGAGGCTACGCGGATACCGGCATCGAAAATGTTGGCCGGCGAAGCGGAGCCCCCGCCGGCGCCGATCTGGAACAGGCTGTCCACCACCGCCTTCGCGAGCGCCGGGCCGCGATCAAGGATGAAGGCGAAGAGACCGATGAACATGATCCGACGCACGAGCTCGGCGAACCACGCGTCGAGGCTTGCCGCATTGATAGCCAGCCACACGGCAGCAATACCGATCTCGATCCCCGCGAGGATCCAGAACAGGGACCGTGCCGCGTTCATGATTGTCGTCTCCCATCCCTTGGCGGCGGTGACGACCTGGTTCTCCAGCGTGGTGAGGACGGAACCCTGTTGGGCAAGCGCCGGCGCTGTCGCAAGAGTCAGGATCGCGATGACGATGAGAGCGGTTTCGAGCTTGCGGGACGGGCAGACGACTACCATCGCGGCTTCATTTCCTGCCCGCCACGCACGTCGCGATCCGGGTCGCCGCCGAAGAAGCGCTCCCGGTGCTCGCGTTGCGCTGCGCCAGAACCGGACGTCCCGGCCGGTGTTTCAGTCGCAGCATCCGGTTGAACCACCACCCAGACAATCACGCCGCCTCCAAAGGCGACCACACCCGCGACGGCGAGGACGATGAGGATGCGCGGGCTCACCAGCGCGGCTCCATCGCCTGGCCGCCGCGAATGTCATTGGTCGGCGCGTTGAAGAATTTTTCGCGTCGGGCCTGGGCGAGGTCTTGTCTCGCCTGTTCCGACTGAAACCATGTTCCCATCATCGTGGTCTGCTGCGACACCAACCCACGCAGCTTCTGCATCTGCGCCACCTGCTGGGTGGCGATCTGGTGCCCCACCTGCAGGGCCTTCATCTGGCCGTCGGCGCTCTCCGACATCGAGCGCAGCGAGGACATGGTGGATTCCTCGCTGGAAAACTGCTCGGCCGTGAGGTTAGCCGCCTTCAGTGTGCCGGCGATCGTGTCGCGATTGGTGTCGGACCAGTTCTGATAGGTCGACGAAAAGCTCGCGCCGTCCGGCAGGTTGCTCTTCATGTCGGCAAAACTCCGGAAGCGCTGCTTCAGGACGTCGTCGATGTTGCCCATCGAAAACGCGACACCCTGCCCTTGCGCGACGATGTTCTGGAGCTTGTTGAGGTCGTTCTCGATCTGGCCCCAGATATGATCCGGAAGCTGGGCGGTATTCTGCAGCAGGTTTTTGTAGATGTTGATCTGGTTCTGGATCTGCTCGGCAAGCTGGCTGATCTGGGTGATCTGATTGTTCACCTGCTCGGCCGACTTGCCGACGAGACTGATGAGTTCCGCATTGTTGGCGAGCTGCGTCCACTCTGTGGCCTGCCCGGTGACACCGCCCGCATATGCCGGAAGCGGAAGAGCGAACGGGATCATGATGGCCGTGATCATAGCGGCGCGCGCCGTTTCAAGCGGCCGGGAAAAGTGTTTCGGCATGGGCGATCCCCCTTTGCTGGAGCCAGTGTTCGGGCCAATCTGCCCCGTATTCGGAATGAAGGGCACGGATGCGCTTCAGATCCTCCTTGCCGGACGCGCCGACGAAGGAGAGCGCCACAGGACCGAGCGACATGTCGAAGAGCCTGCGGCCTTCCGGCGAGGCAACGTAATATTCGCGCTTCGGCAAGGCCGTCGCGACGATCTCGATCTGCCGCTCGTTGAAGCCGATGCGCTCGTAGAACTCGCGCGTCCCCGGCTCGCGGGCCGCACCGTTGGGCAGGCATATCTTGGTTGGGCAACTTTCCTTGAGCACGTCGATGATGCCGGAGCGCTCAGCATCGGAGATCGACTGGGTCGCAAGCACCACGGCGCAGTTGGCCTTGCGCAGCACTTTCAGCCATTCCCTGATCTTGTCGCGGAAGGTCGGGTGACCGAGCATCAGCCAGGCCTCGTCGAGAATGATGAGGCTCGGCGCCCCGTCAGCCGCTTCTCGACACGCCGGAACATATAGAGCAGGACGGGCACGAGATTTCGCTCGCCCAGGTTCATCAGCTCCTCGACCTCGAAGCACTGGAAGGCGCCGAGCGCCAGTCCGTCCTCTTCGGCGTCAAGCAGCTGACCCATCGGGCCGTCGACGGTGTAGTGGTGCAGCGCATCCTTGATCTCGCGCATCTGCACGCCCGAGACGAAGTCCGAGAGCGATCGGCCGCGCGATTCCGCCATCAGGGCCAACTGCCTGGAGATGGCGTTGCGATAGTCGGGTGTAACCGTGACGCCTTGCAGGGCGACGAGCGTCTCGATCCATTCGGTAGCCCAGGCGCGATCCCTGTCCGTCGAGAGTTCGGCGAGCGGGCAGAATGCCAGCCGGGGCGAGGCCCCGTCCCCTTCTCCGGCTCCGTCCCCGCCGATTTCGTAGTGATCGCCGCCGATGGCGAGTGTCAGCGGCAACATCGACCGCCCCTTGTCGAAGGAAAAGATCTGCGCATCCGCATAGCGCCGAAACTGCGCGGCAATCAGCGCCAGCAGCGTTGATTTGCCCGAACCGGTCGGGCCGAAGACCAGCACATGCCCGACATCATCGACATGCAGGTTCAGGCGGAACGGCGTCGAGCCGCTGGCGACCTGCATGAGCGGCGGCGATCCCGGCGGATAGAACGGGCACGGTGCGACGGGGCTTCCGGACCAGACCGAGTTCAGCGGAATGAGGTCGGCGAGATTGCGGGTGTTGACGAGCGGCTCGCGGATGTTGGCGTAGGAGACGCCCGGCAGGCTGCCCAGATACGCATCGGTCGCGTTCAGGGTCTCGATCCGGGCGCCGAACCCTTCTGCCTGGATGAGACGACGGATCGCCTCGCACTTTTCCTGGAGGCGCGGTTGCTGGTCGTCAAACAGAACGATAACCGGCGTGTAATAGCCATAGGCGACGAGTTGCGACGCGGCTTGAGCGATTGCGTCCTCGGTCTCGGCCACCATCATCATCGCGTCCTGGTCGACCGAGCGGCTCTGGGTCTGGAAAAGCTGATCGAAAAACGGCCTGACCTTCTGCTGCCATTTCTTGCGGGTGCGCTCGAGTTTCTGTCGTGCCTCCTGCTCGTCGAGAAAGACGAAGCGCGAGGACCACCGATAGGTGAGCGGCATCAGGTCGAGACTGTTCAGGATCCCCGGCCAGCTCTCCGCGGCTAGGCCGTCAATGGCGACGACACCGAGAAAGCGGTTCTCGACCGTCGGCGTCAGGCCATGCTGAAGTTCAGCCGTGACAAGCCAGTCGAGGTACATCGGGATATCCGGGAGCCGGACGGGGTGGTTCTCGCCGGTAATGCAGAAGCGGATGAACTGGAACAACTCGTCATAGCGGGCGACCCTGAAGCCCCCGCGTTCTTCGGTTTCCCGCGTTGTCATGCGGCGGATGGAGACGACATTGGCGAGGTACTGTTCGACCTCGCGGATCGAGGTCCGGAAGCTCTCAAGCGCCGTGTCGGCATAGGTAGCCGAACGGCTGGCGGTGTCAGAATAGACGTAGCGCGCCATGCCGGAGCGCCGGGGCTCTGGCGCCCGCCAGGTTAGGATTAGCGCGTGCCGGCTCTCGAAATGCCCGCTCTCCCGCGCGAAATGAGACCTGCGCTCGGTATCGATCGCGCGCGTGACCGGGTCACGGAAATGGCAAGCGTCCTCTTCCGGATAGTCGATCGTCGGAACCCGCAGGGCCTCGACCTGTATCATCCAGCCGGACCCCAGCCGCGACAGGATCATATTGATCTGCCGGCTGACCTCGTTTCGCTCGACGTCTGTCGAGCTTTCGCTGTCCGGGCCGGCAAAATACCAGCCGGCCATCAGCGAGCCGTCCTTCAGCAGGATTACGCCGTTGTCTACGAGACCTGCATAGGGAACCAGATCGGCGAATGATGGGCCGGAATGTCGGAAGGGCTTCAGTGCGACCATGTTCACCCCCTCAGAACTTGCGCCACGGCGTCGAGGTGGGCCGGTAGAGGGATCGATAGGACACGTGCCGCAGATAGACGCGGCGCATCAGCGGATCGGCCTTCGCCATCATGCGGAGGGCGGCGACCGCGGCCAGCCAGAGGGCCATACCGAACAGCGCGGCGTACCAGGTCAGCACCACGAAGATCAGGATCGCGGCGGCAAGGCCTGTGAGCAACACCAGTTCGCGGTCGGCGCCCATCAGCAGGTTCGGGCGTGATAGCGCCCGATGCACCCGCGAACGGGCAAGGTTGGAGCCTGGCTCAGCCATGAGCCCCCTCCCCTTCCGGTCGAAGTGTTGCCCACAGTTCGACGATCCCAGACCCGGTCCGGGCCTCGATCTCTCCGATAGAAGCGCCGGTCGCTCCAAACAGTGCAACGATCTGGGTCGCGCCGAGCAACACGCCGCCAACAAGGGCGACATAGCAAAGCCTCCTGGCGAAGTCGTTGAGTTCGCCACCGAAGATCAGCATGCCGCCGGCGATGGCGACGGCCGCGAGCGCGATGAAGCCGGCAACCGGCCCGGTGATGGATTGCTGGATCTGTTGCAGCGGAGATTCCCACGGCAGACTACCGCCCGAAGAGGCGAATGCCGCATCTGCCAAACCGATGCAGGAGACGGCGGCGAATGCCGCAAGTGCAATAGTAATACTGGTCTTATGCGACATGGCTATCCTCATCGATCTGGGCGTAGTGTTCGGTCCGGTAGCGGGAGTTGGTGAAGCCCTCGACATGGATGACCTCGCGGACCCGCCTCCCCTTCCCCGTTCGTTCTATCGACACGATCAGGTCCACTGCCTCGCCGATCACTTCCTGCATCGGCTGTTGGCTCACTTCCGCGGTCAGTTGCTCGAGCCGGCGGAGAGCCGACATCGCCGTGTTAGAATGAATGGTGGTGACCCCGCCGGGATGCCCTGTATTCCATGCCTTGAGCAGCGTGAGCGCCGCCCCGTCGCGGACCTCTCCGAGGATGATGCGATCGGGCCGCAAGCGCATCGTGCTCTTGAGAAGCCGGGCCATATCGATCGTGTCGCTTGTATGGAGCGCCACGGCGTTCTCGGCCGCGCACTGAATCTCGGCCGTGTCCTCCAGGATGACAATCCGATCGTCCGGCGCATTCCCGACGATTTCGGCTATGACTGCATTGGCGAGCGTCGTTTTGCCCGAGCCCGTGCCTCCCGAAATCATGATGTTCATGCGAGACGCGATTGCGCTGCGCAGAACCGAGGCCTGCGCCTCGGTCATGATCTTTTGCTTCACATAATCGTCGAGCGGGATCAGGCGCGACGCGCGACGCCGGATCGTGAAACTCGGTCCGGAAACAACCGGTGGAAGCAGCCCCTCGAAGCGGTGGCCGCCGATTGGCAATTCGCCGGAGATGATCGGTTGCTGGTCGTCGGCCTCGGATTGCAGTACGTGGGCGACGCTGCCAATGATCACTTCCGCTGCGGCGGGGCTGAGGTGGCCTGCGGGGGCAACCCCATGACCCAGGCGCTCGATGAAGAGCTTGCCATCGGGGTTGAGCATGATCTCGACGACTGTCGCATCATCAAGCGCGACACAGAGCTGATCACCGAGAGCGTCCTGCAGTTTGCGCACGAGACGCGAATGGGAGCGCAACTGGGTCACGCGACGCTCCTGATCGAGGCTGCATCGATCCTCGGGATCGAATGATATTCCGGTGGGCAAACATGCTCGAAGCTGGCACGATCGGCCCGCAGGCTTCCCGCGATGGCGATGGTGTTGCCGATTGCGACCGGTTGGCCGAGCCGTCGCATCGGCCATCCGGCGCGCTTCAGGATGCGCTCGAAACGAAGATCGGTTGCCGTGACGATCTCGCTGTAGCCGCTCGCCATCGACCATTCGATGATGCCGGCGAACAGGGTGAGCGTGGCCAGATGCAGTTGGCTTGCATCCCTCCGCGAGGCAAGCGCGGTATCGACACAGAAACGCGAGCTCTCCACCATCCCGGAATGCGCGACGAGTGAGCCCGTTTCGAGGAGTTGGGGAAAAGTCCGCTCCAGCATCGTGGGGCCGGCAGCCGGAAGAAGACGGGCGCAACCTGCGACAAGTCCACTATCGGTAATCGCCAGAAGGTAGGTCGGCTTGTAACCATCGTACTGGTCGCGCTCTTCCTCGGCTGTTATGGAGACCTCCCATTCCAGGCGGACGCCGAACACCGTCGCGCGAAGACGGTGCATTTGTTTGAGGAAGCTTCGATTACGTTCGTATTGGTCCGGCGAGACTGTCAGTATCCGCATCATGATCTCCGCATGAACAGGTCATGCGGACAGAAATCATCTCACGGCGCGTTTGCCTACGTGCAGATTTGCACCTCAGGTGATTCTACCGAGTCGGCGTTCCAAGGCGCGAAATGCGAGCGGGTGAGGCCGGCCAGACACCAACAAGGTTGTGCAAATCTGCACTTGGTGCCACGTCGCACAGAAGAAGAGAATCGGTCTAACTCACAGATAGCATTTGAAGAATCGGCATTTAGTGTGATTTCGATTGAAACGGGCGTAACCTTTCATTAACCAAAAACGTCTTGCAACCTCACCCGCGTTAGGTAATCGTCACGGATAAATGGCAATACGCGCCAATTAACCGTGACAAGAGATTACACCGTGAGCAAAGCCGCTGCCATATCCCGAAATGATCGCCCGTCGGTAGATATTACCATTGGTGAGCATGCTGAGCAGCTCAGCTCTCAGCTTCAAGCGATGAGCGAGGCTTTGTTTCCTCCGACGTCGCACAAGAGCTTGCGCAAATTCACCTCGGGTGAAGCCGCACGCTTGATGAAAATATCTGACTCAACTCTTCGAAAGATGACACTGGCTGGCGAAGGGCCGCAGCCTGAACTCGCCAGCAACGGACGGCGCTTTTACACCCTCGGTCAGATAAACGAAATCCGGCAGATGCTTGCCGGCTCGACTCGAGGACGTGAAAGCATTGATTTTGTGCCTCATCGTCGCGGTTCTGAGCATTTGCAAGTCATTGCCGTAACCAACTTCAAAGGTGGATCGGGGAAGACGACGACGTCCGCTCATCTTGCACAGTATCTGGCGTTGCAAGGTTACAGGGTTCTCGCAGTGGATCTTGATCCGCAGGCTAGTCTTTCAGCACTCCTCGGCGTTCTGCCAGAAACTGATGTCGGTGCAAACGAAACGCTCTATGCGGCTATTCGGTATGACGAGACACGTCGTCCGTTGCGAGATGTGATCCGACCGACGTATTTTGATGGTCTTCACCTTGTTCCTGGAAATCTCGAGCTTATGGAGTTCGAGCATACCACCCCGAAAGCATTGACTGACAAAGGTACGCGCGACGGATTGTTCTTCACTCGCGTGGCCCAAGCCTTTGATGAGGTCGCCGACGATTACGATGTCGTGGTCATCGACTGCCCTCCTCAGCTTGGGTTTCTGACTCTCAGCGGGTTGTGTGCTGCAACATCAATGGTAATCACCGTACATCCTCAGATGCTGGATATCGCTTCCATGAGCCAGTTTCTCCTCATGACACGCGACCTTCTGGGTGTCGTGAAAGAGGCGGGGGGCAATCTCCAGTACGATTTCATACGCTATCTCTTGACGCGCTATGAACCCCAGGACGCGCCGCAGACGAAAGTGACGGCACTGCTGCGCAACATGTTTGAGGATCACGTCCTTACAAATCCCATGGTCAAGTCGGCAGCGGTATCTGATGCCGGTTTAACCAAGCAGACGCTCTATGAGATAGGGCGAGAGAACCTTACGCGGTCGACATACGACCGGGCGATGGAATCTTTAGATGCGGTGAATTCGGAGATCGAGGCTTTGATCAAGATGGCGTGGGGGCGGGTCTAATGAAAGGCTTAGCGTTCCTCACAGATCTGTTGGGAGCTCCCAACCGAGAGGTGTTGAGTCGCCCCCTGGACATGGGGCACTGGAGAAGCCGGGGTAATTTGAAACAACGACGCACGCCCATCGCTAATTGGCCAGGGTGTAGTTGTCTTTTCTTGTTGGGAGCTCCCAACCAAGCGCATTTGCAATCAAAAATGCGACGCCACGACGCCAAACCCAAGAGGCCTATATCATGAGCCGCAAAGACGCAATCGATACTTTGTTCCTCAAGAAGCAGCCTGCGACCGATAGAACAGCAGTCGACAAATCCGCCGTTCGTGTCCGTACCGGAGCGATTTCGGCCATGGGTTCGTCTTTGCAAGAGATGGCCGAGGGAGCAAAAGCTGCAGCTCGGCTGCAGGATCAACTGGCTGCGGGCGAAGCCGTCGTGTCCCTGGATCCATCCATGATCGACGGGTCGCCGATCGCGGATCGGCTTCCCGCGGACGTGGATCCGAAATTCGAGCAGCTTGAGGCGAGCATTTCGCAGGAGGGGCAGCAGGTGCCGATTCTTGTCAGACCGCATCCTGAGGCTGCCGGTCGATATCAAATCGTATATGGAAGGCGGCGACTGCGCGCGGCAGTAAATCTGCGCAGAGAGGTTTCTGCAATTGTCCGAAATCTCACGGACCGTGAACTGGTCGTGGCCCAGGGACGCGAAAATCTTGACCGTGCTGACCTCTCGTTCATTGAGAAGGCTCTTTTCGCCCTGCGCCTCGAAGATGCGGGTTTTGATCGGGCCACTATCATTGCCGCGCTTTCCACTGACAAGGCCGACCTCAGCCGCTACATAACGGTAGCCAGGGGCATACCGCTGAACCTCGCCACACAAATCGGTCCAGCATCGAAAGCGGGTCGATCGCGTTGGGTCGCACTTGCCGAGGGGCTTGGGAAGCCTAAAGCAACGGACGCAATCGAAGCGGTGCTTGAGTCAGAGCAGTTCAAGCACTCCGATAGCGATACCCGCTTTGCCCTCATTTTCAACGCCGTTTCAAAGCCGCCCGCTAAGGCTCCAAAAAAGGTAAGGGCCTGGAGCACGCCAAAGGGGAAAAAGGCTGCGACGATCCGACAAGAAACCGGACGAACGGCTCTGGTTTTCGACGAGAGACTGGTGCCAACTTTTGGCGAATATGTCGCTGACCAGTTGGATAGTCTGTACGCCCAATTCATTGAAACAACCGGAGGAGGCAAGCGCGACCACTAGCCAGGGTTTCATCCAATTCAAAGCTTCGCTCGATTGAGATGGACTGGCTCTCACCGCAAAAGAAAAAGGCCCCCGAAACGGCGTTCCGGAAGACCTTCTCTGTAGTCTCGCAGCTAAGAGAATCGCATTTCCAGAAATCGTAGTCAAGGGTCCCGTAAGGGAAAGCGTCATTTCGACGGGCGGATTTCTATTGCCTAACAAAAGGTAAAAGGAAATGCAGACGCATATCTCAACGACGTCCTTTGGCCGGCGGCCGATGACACTCGGCCATCTTGCAAGCCAGATGGCCGCAAAAGCGGTCGCATCAGACGCTGTCGCCAACAAATGGCAGGTCTTCCAGCACATCCGTGAATCCCGGGAACTGATCGGAGCCACGGACCGCTCACTCGCGATCCTGAACGCGCTGTTGACGTTTTACCCGGAGACCGCCTTGACTGGTGGCGCCGAACTGGTCGTATGGCCTTCTAACGAGCAGCTGATGGCTCGCGCCAACGGCATGCCCGCCACGACACTACGCCGGCATCTTGCCGTACTGGTTGATTGCGGGCTCATCATTCGCCGCGACAGTCCCAACGGCAAGCGGTTCGCCCGCAAGGGAAGGGGAGGGCAGATCGAGCAGGCCTACGGCTTCGATCTGTCGCCGATCGTAGCGCGGGCCGAAGAGTTCCGAGATTTGGCCCAGGCGGTGCAAGCTGAAAAGAAGGCTTTCCGGGTCTCCAAGGAACGGCTGACTCTACTTCGCCGCGACATCGTCAAAATGATCGAGACTGGCGTCGAAGAAGGCGTTCCCGGAGACTGGGGAAGAGTTACACAGACCTATCAGGGGATCATCGGCCGCTTGCCGCGCTCTGCACCCCGGCAGCTTGTCGAGAGTATTGGTCACGAACTTCAGGACCTCTGCACCGAGATACGTGACGTATTGGAATCATTTGCAAAAGCAATGAAACTGGACGGCAATGAGTCCCATTTCGGTCGCCACAAACAGAATTCAAAACCAAACTCTAAATCTGAATCTGAATACGGCTCTGGAAAAAAAGTAGACGCGGGCGGCAGCGTTGCGGAAACCGACAACGTGCGGAGCTTGCCGAAACGCGAGTTGCCTTTGGGAATCGTGCTGGATGCCTGCCCCGAAATGCAGGAACTGGCCCAGGGAGGGACAATCCGGCATTGGCGCGACTTACTGGTGGCGGCTGAACTTGCCCGGCCGATGCTGGGGATTAGTCCGAGCGCCTGGCGGGAGGCCCGCGAAACCATGGGTGAGCAACACGCGGCGATCACGCTCGCATCGATCTATCAGCGGGCCGGTCAGATCAACAACGCAGGCGGTTATCTGCGCAGCCTGACCGATCGGGCCAAGGACGGAAAGTTTTCAACCTGGCCGATGGTCATGGCGTTGCTCCGGGCGAAGCTGGACGAGCAGAAGAATGCAGCCGGCGCTGGAAAGCCGCGAACTGATCAGGAGGTCGAGGATGACAGCCGCCTCCACGTATCGGAATCGCTGCTGAAAAACCTGCGAAAGCCGAGATCATGGTGATCCCCTCGCTATTCAGCCGCCGCGATGTCGACCTCGGTGATCAACCCGGAACGTCGGGCGCGATCGATCAGGTTCTTGACGGACGAGGGCGACCATTTGGATCCACCGCGCGGCGTGCGTTCGTGCAATCTTTCAAGCTGGACAGCGATCTCACGAAGCTTGAGGTCCGGGTTCGAAGAATGAATGCCAGCCACAAGCGTCATCAGGCGGTCTTCGGGAAGACGGGGCAGAGATTTTTTCAGCAGCGCCGGATCCGCCATGCGTTCAGACACCATCCACTTCACAGCTCGGCGAAGACGTTCTGGCGTCCATTCGAGGCCGCGCTGCTTGAGCACTCGTGCGATGTCGTCCCATGTGTGATCCGGCCGCATGCGCCGAACGGTCGGAAGCCATTGGTTCGCCGAGGCCTGGATGCGATCGCCATATGCCGCTTTCTGGGCCGCGGTCATCCTGGCCAACACCTCGGGGCGTTTTTCCCGGATGCCGGGGTTGCCGGAAAGCTTTCCCTTGGACTTGGCTGCCCGGATACCCGCCTTCGTTCGTTCGGAAATGAGCGCGCGTTCGAGCTGCGCCACGGCGCCGAGAACCTGAAGGGAAAACATTCCCTGCGGCGTCGACGTGTCGATGGGATCGCGCAGCGACCGGAAATGAGCGCCCTTCGCCGTCAGATCCTCGATCACCTCGAGCAGATGACTGACCGAGCGCGCCAGCCGATCAAGCCGTACAACAACAAGCGTGTCGCCAGCGCTAATCTCCCGAAGCAGTTTGGAGAGAGCAGGGCGGGCACGCGAGGCCCCGGATCCGTGTTCTTGGACGATCATATCGCACCCCGCCGATCGCAAGTCGATTTCCTGGGCTTCCGTCGCCTGCTCGTCCGTAGAGACGAGTGCATAGCCGATCAGCCGGCCCTGTGGTCGACGGGAAGCCCTGTTCTTGGTGTTTGCAGCCATTTGTAGTGCCTGAGGAGTGTTGAAGAGCGCGTTTCCAAACGTAGAGGATAAGGATAAACGACCAGTTGCAAGCGCGTTTTATAGGGTAAATGCAGCCCCACCAGACTCGAAACACGGCCTCGAACGGGCATCCGGCCGTAACCAGCGTGAAACGCGCCCTGGCGGTCATCTGTGGCGGAAATGCCTGAAACTAAGGAGTTTGGAGGAAGGGAGGGATAAGAGGCTGTCGCCTGAGATAATGATTACAGAGAAATCTGCGTTCGACCGGGAGGGGAGGGTGGCCGTGAGCGGCCATTATAACAGTCCATGTTCCACCGATCCTCGCCGAAATCATCCTAGAAGGCCGGAAAACCAGGCGTTTACGGTCATCCTGTCAGTTGACCGTTTTTCGCGAGACTGGAGTTCATTTGGTTCCAAAGGATTAGCCGATTCAGATTTCGTGAGACCGTTTCGGTTTCGTTGAGACTGAACTGTCACGCGATTCAGATATGGTGAGATTACCTCGATATGCCAGGCGCGTGAAGGCTATGCGACGTGATCAGCTCAACGAAGTCGAATGGCAAAAAGTGCTTCGGCATGCGGACGTTCTGCGGCGTCTACCGCAGCGTCCCACGGCCGGGGACGTCGCCGATGCGATGGTGGAGCTTGCAGTCAGCCGTGCGACCCTGTTCCGCTGGCTGAAGCGGTTCAGGGCTGAGGAGCGTGTCGCGGCGCTCATTCACCGGAAGTCGGGGCGACGCGGGGGCATCGACGCCTTTGATCCCGCGCTGAAGACAATCGTCGATCGCAACATTACGACGTTCTATGCCATGCCGGAACGGCCGACGTTAACTCGGCTACGAAAGCACATCGTTGCCGACTGTCGCGCAGAGCAGTTGCCGCCACCGTCGATCAGACGCCTGAAGGGCTATCTTGCGACCCTGGATGTGGAGGCCATGACGCGCCGCCGCGAGGGGAAAGCGCGGGCTGATGCGAAGTTTCTGGCGTTACCCGGCGAGTTTTCAGCTCAGCGTCCGTTGCAGGTGGTCCAGATCGATCACACGAAGGTCGACGTAACGGTAGTCGATCCAATTGAACGGCAGCCGATTGGCCGGCCAATACTGAGCATTGCCATCGATGTTTGCACGCGAATGGTGCTGGGGTTCTATCTTTCCTTAGAGGCGCCGTCGGTGACATCTGTGGCACTTTGCCTGACGCACGCGATCATCGATAAGGCCCGGTGGCTGGAGGATCGCGGGATAGCCCTGGAGTGGCCCACAAGCGGCTTGCCAGAATGCATTCATGTCGACAACGGCGCCGAATTCCATGCGCGCGCGTTCAAGCGGGGCTGCGACGACCATAACATCATCGTCTCCTACCGACCGCCAGGAACGCCCCGGTTTGGCGGACATATCGAACGCCTGATCGGCACGATGATGGGCGCGGTACATCTGCTTCCCGGCACGCATTTCTCCAATGTGCTTGAGCGGGGCGATTACGATCCCGAGGCGCGGGCGGTGATGACAATGCGGGAGCTTGAGGCCTGGCTGGCGTTGGAGATCATCGCCTACCATTCCGACCTGCATCGCGGCATTGGCCGACCGCCAGTCGCGGCCTGGAATGAAGCCATATCCGACTATCCTCGGCGGCAAGTCCTTGACCCGCTTGCTTTCCTGATCGACTTCCTGCCGTTCGAAGCACGTGTGCTGCGGCGAACCGGTATCCACTTCAACAACATCTGCTACTGGTCTGACGGCTTTGCACCTTGGATCGGCCGGTGCGAGGACAAGGTTCTGGTCAAATATGACCCGCGGGATCTCCATCGGGTCTTCGTCAAGCTGGGCGACAACTATCTGATGGTGCCAACGCGTAGTCCTGGACGCCCCGCCATCACGCTGTGGGAGCAGAAGGCGGCGATCCGCGTGCAGCGAGCCCGCGGCCGCCACGAGATCGATGAAGAGACGATTTTCCAGACTATCGCTGCGCAACGTGCACTTGTCGATCAGGCGAGCCGGGAAACCACCCAAACACGCAGATGGCGTGCGCGGCGTGCTCATCTGCAGGAAAGGCCCGCAATCTCGCCAAGCGTGCCAATGGACGAACCGGTGATTGCCTTACCGCATTTTCCGGTGGAGGTGTGGGAATGACGGCCTGTTCGCACCTTGATCCCGCTGTACAGGCCCATGCCAGCATGCCGGATCGAGAGCGCATCGAGCATATGAGGGTAGACCGGTGGATCGATTATCCGCGTGCCCGACAGGCGCTCGACAAACTTGAGGAACTTCTTTTGTTTCCCAAGCGTGCCCGCATGCCGAACCTGCTGATCTTCGGGGCGTCTGGCATGGGCAAGACAATGATCATTGAGAAGTTCGTCCGCGCGCATCCTCCGAGCTTCGATGAAAGTAGTGGCATCCACCATCGGCCCATCATTGCCGTGCAGATGGTCGCCTCGCCGGACGAGGGCCGCTTCTATCATCGCCTGCTTTCGGTGATCGGCGCCCCGCCGCCGACACGAGCCACGATCGGACAGCTGGAAACGCAAGCGCTCCGACTGCTGCAGGAAACCGCGCCCTGCATGCTGGTCATCGACGAGGTCCAGAACCTGATTGCCGGTACCTATCGCGAGCAGCGCCGGATGCTTAATCTGTTGCGCTTCCTCGGCAACGAGTTGCGCATTCCGCTCATCTGCCTCGGCTCTCACGAAGCACGGGATGCGATCCGGGGAGACGCCCATCTCAACAGCCGCTTCGAGCCTTATGGCCTGCCACCTTGGCGGCACGACGCCGACTTTCATGGATTGGTAGGAGGCCTTCTGCGGTCGTTGCCACTGCGCTTGCCGTCCGAGCTTACGGACAGCGCGCTCAAACGCCTGGTCGAGGTCAATAGCGGCGTCACGGCATCGATATTCCGAATGGTGATTGACCTTGCCGTGCAGGCCGTCCACACCGGAACCGAGCGGATTACGCCAGCCGCGATCCTCGATCACCGCGTCGCCGTGCCGCCGCCCTTCGTTACGGCCTGAGCCATGAGAGAGGAGGGGAGAACGCCGCTTCCGATCGTACCACCGCCCTTGCCGGAGGAGCGGTTGAGCTCCTGGAGGGCATCGCGTTGGTTTCCCGCTGAACAACGGTTGGCGTGAACAGGGACAGAACACTCAGGCTGCCCGCGCTCCGTCAGAGATGACAAGTGTTTTCCGGGACCTGCTTTTGGCGGCCTGCTCCCAGAGGAAGTCGCCGGAGAATGCGATATGCTCCCATCCGACGGGTGAGGTATGTGCCATCATCGCGTCATCCACGATCTTACCGGTCGAACGTATATGCGCAAGGGCGTCGGCCATATAGGTCGAATTCCAGTACACGATCGCGGCGATGACGAGGTTAAGGCCGGACGCGCGGTACTGTTGGGCCTCATGGCTGCGATCGATGATACGGCCCTGCCTGAACGTGCAGATAGCCTGCGTAAGGACATGACGCTGCTCACTTTTATTCAGGCCAGCCTGGCAACGCTGGCGCAGTGCCGGATTCTCCAGCCAATCCAGCATGAACAGGGTTCGCTCGACCTTGCCGATTTCCTGAAGGGCGACATCGAGTTGGTTCTGACGCTCGTACGCAGCAAGTTTTCGCAGCATGGCCGAAGGTGCGACGTGACCCGATTTCAGAGAGGCAACGAGCCGCAGGACATCATCCCAATGCTCTCGGATGATGTCCGCGCGGACCCTCTTTCCGAGAAGGGGCGCTAGGTGCGGATAGCTGCCGGTCGGCTCGATCGGAATGAGACGTCGATCCGGGAAATCGCGCAGCCGCGGGCAAAACCGGAAGCCCAGAGCAGTGCAGAGAGCGAAGACGTGATCGGTGGCTCCGCCAGTGTCGGTGTAGTGCTCCGAGATATTGAGACTCGTGCCATGATGCAGCAAACCGTCGAGGACATAGGGCGCTTCATGCGTAGCGGCCGAGATGACCTTCACGTGGTAAGGGCCATGCTGATCCGATACATGGGTATAAAAGCCGAACCCCGGATCGACGCCGTATCGGGCATTCACATCACCGCCGGTTTTTGCACGCTTTCCACCCCGGAAGAATTGACCGTCTGAGCTTGAAGTCGTGCCATCGCCCCAGACCGACGCGATCGGCAGCTGGTGGTGCGCATCGATGATCGTTGATAAGGCGGCGGTATAAGTATCGTCCCGAATGTAGGCGTCCTTGGTCCATATCAACTGATCTCGGGTGATGCCTTCGCTGGCGCGGGCCATGCGGGAGAGGCCGAGATTGGTGGCATCGGCGAGGATTGCGGCCAGCATTGCACTGTCGTTCGGGCATGTCTGTCCCGTCCTCAGGTTCGTAAACGCTCCAAGGAAGCCGGTCTGACCGGCGACCTCGTGCAGCAACTCGGTGATCCGTATGCGCGGCATCATACCTTCGATTTGGCTGACCAGAGTTTCCGCACTCGCGGGCACCACTGATTTCAAAGGAGTGATGCTCAGGCGGCTTCCATCGAAGTTGACGCCTTCAACCTGATTTTTCTGGAGACGTTTTGAGAACCGCTTCAGCCGCCAGTCCAGTTCCCGGCCCCGCTGCTCCAGCCAATCGTCAGCAGATGCGGGCAGCCCTAAATCTTTGACGACTGGCGCCGCCATTTGCGGAGGCAGGAGATAGCTGTCGAAGCGGCGATATGACGATGAGCGCTCTACCCAGACGTCGCCCGACCGCAGCTTATTGCGCAGATGCGCGAGTGTCGCGACCTCGTAGAGCTTACGATTGATCTTGCCGTCCGCGCCGACCACGATCTTCTGCCAATCCTTTTTGAACGGCATAGGCGCGTCGGCAGGTAATTCGCGTTTTCCCGTTCGATGAGCCTCTCTAAGCACCCTGACAGCGGAAACGGTCCGCGCGCTGCCTCTTCCGGCCTTGAACTCAAGCGCCTCGATCAGGGCCGGCGCAAATTTTCGCAATGTCGCGTATCGGTTAGCGGCAACAATCAGCGGATCCTGATCCGCAGTGTCCGCTATTTCTGCCACCTCTTGGCGCGCTCGCAACAGGTTTGCCCAGCCGACCGATGCATTGATGGTGTCGATCGGATCGCTGTCAGTCTCGATGGCATCCGCCAACGCGTCAATTGTGCCTCGAAACAGGCGCATCAATCGCGACACATCCTTGGCTGTCGCCTCGTATCTTCGGGCCTTGGCGTTCTTGGCGCGGGTGAACATAGAACCGATCAGCTTGTCCGCCATATCGATTGCGGCATCTGTCAAGCGCTCTTCGGCGTCGATCAGGAATGCTACCAATGTCGCTCGTCGTCGTGAAAGGGTGTAGCGCTCGATCATATAGGACGGCGACATACGCCCTTCACGGACAAATTGGCGATACCGGTCGGGATGCAGGGCCATACTGTTGGCTGCCGGAATGCCGATCGCCCGGACAAAGGACAAACGTTCCAGAATATCGCGAACGTTGTCGGCCTTCGCAGCAACGGGCATGGCCTTCAGCCACGCCAGAGACGACAGGCCAGTCTTCGAACCAATCTGAACGAGGCTATCGAGCATGCCGAGCTGATGGGAACTTAAGCCCCTGATAAGCTCCTGGCTGGCATGTTTACGAGCTCGCGCCCTTCCGGCAATTCCTGCTCTCTCGATTGTCGAAATGGTGGGAAGCACGATGCCCGCCTGCCGCAATGTCGTGACAATGTGAATCGCGATCGGCATTCCCTTATCTGTCGCCGTCGCGGCGACCGCTCCCGCTTCGATCATCGTAGGGATATCACCGCGTTCGGCCGCCCGCATGCCCATCATCTGCGCTATTTCACGCGCATGGTCCGTCATCGTCTGGCTTCGAAGAAGGCCATAGCTGGCTAGATCGTCAGGTCGAACGTCGATCTGCTCTGCCACGAAGGAAACCATTGAAGCCGGGATCGTGCCAAGGATTCGAGCCAAAGGCACACCTGGATGACGAAGGGTACAAAGCTGTAAGGCGAAGCCAAGCTTATTGTGATCCTCGCGCCGATACCGGATCAGGTCGAGATCATCTGGCTCAAAGGTGTAGAGGCGAGCCAGGCCGTCTCGGTTTTCAGGAATGGATAAGAGCTGTCGCCGTTCATGCTCGGTCAGAAGTTCATGTTTGCGCATCTCTACCCCTAAATCGTCCACAAAAGGCCCTGATAATCTATGGACAGCAGGGAATAAAGAGACGTATTCTATGGACGATTTTTCAGTGTCGGAATGAGGATGACTGCCACCGTCCACAGAACGGCCGTTTCGGAGACGCTATCATGGGGGCAATCCTCGGCTATGCACGTGTCTCGACCGGCGATCAGGATGTCGCGGGTCAGACGCTACGCCTTGAGCATGCCGGTGCAATCAAGGTGTTCACCGACGTGAAGTCCGGAAAGAGCATGGACCGGCCTGGTCTCACAGACCTGATTGCCTATGCTCGCGCTGGCGACACACTGGCGATCGTTCGGCTCGACCGCCTTGGCCGGTCGTTGGCTGAACTGCTCGAAATCGTGAAGATGCTCCGCGAGCGCCAGATCGACCTGTTGAGCCTGGAGGAAAAGATCGATACGTCTTCCGCCTCCGGCGAGCTTATCTTCCACGTATTCGGCGCCATCGCTCATTTTGAGCGACGGCTGATCTCGGAGCGGACGAAGGACGGTATCGCCGCAGCAAGGGCGAAGGGAAAGAAGCCTGGTCGCCAGCCACTTGACCTGAAGAAAGTCGAAGCCGCCATTAAACTCATCGAAGCAAAAACGTCGCCAACAGAAGCTGCACGGCAACTCGGGCTCGGGCGATCAACCATATACAGGGAAATGCGTCGCCTAGGTCTCAGCCGCCCTGCGTAAACGTCGTTTCGATCCGTCGCTATCGTAAGCGATACGTCTCCTACCAGAGTTGCAAATGCGGCAGTCCCTCGCGGTTGTATGCTGCCAACACAGTGTTGTGCATTAGAACCATAATCGTCATTGGCCCAACGCCTCCGGGTACTGGTGTAATGGCACTGGCTCTCTCAAGAGCGGCTGAGGAATCCACATCACCCAGCAGCCGCTTTTTGCCATCCAAAACTGCTTTCGTGGTTCCCACATCGATCACCGTTGCCCCTGGCTTGATCCAATCACCTTTGATCATCCCGGCTTGGCCCGCCGCTGCTACCACGATATCCGCCTGACGCACTTTGTCAGCAAGGTTTCGCGTTCGAGAATGCGCCATTGTTACCGTGCAGTTCGCTCCCAACAATAGCTGTCCCATCGGCTTGCCGACTAGGATAGAGCGACCGATAACGATTGCATCGAGCCCTGTTAGATCGCCCAGTTGATCACGAAGCAGCATCAGGCACCCGAGCGGGGTACAGGAGACCAGCCCAGGTCGCCCGGAGACCAGACGACCGGCACTTTCGGGGTGGAGACCATCAACGTCCTTATTCGGATCGATTGCCTGAATAACCGCCAACTCATCAATGTGAGCGGGAAGCGGCAACTGTACGAGTATGCCGTCTACCTTATTATCGGCGTTCAATTCTTTGACGAGTTCCAAGAGTTCGTCCTGGCCCGTCTCGGCGGGAAGAATATGCTCGAAGCTGGCCATGCCGAGCTCCCGGGTCTTCCGCCCCTTGCTTCGGACATAGATTTCGCTGGCCGGATCACTGCCAACAAGTATCACTGCCAGACCCGGCACGCGTCCGGTCTTTTCTATAAAAGCTGGGACGGCGGCAGTTATTCGGTCTGCCAGCCCGTCAGCATAGGCTTTTCCATCAATGATTTTCGCGCGCATATGGGCTCTCTCTTAAGAAAGTGATCGGATTGTCCGACGGCCCAGGCGAACGGCGCATGTTTCGTGCGCTCCCCGGTGGTCCTCCACCTCAAATCGCCAGTTGCGCACGCCTCAACTTAAGCGGCTCCAAACTTCACGTCAAAGTCAAAATTCGGGTCCCAGTTGTTTCGGAGGTCGCAATTTGTTCACTCGTAGCGTTGTTTGGCGGGAAAGCAGCGCGACGCCCTCTAGTTGATCGCGTATCGCTTGAGCTTGCTCGGACGCCATCTCATCATAGTTCGGATTTCCTGACGTTATTCCGTCGATAAATCGGCGGAGCGCGTCCTCTGTGCCTGCTCCAGGTAGATTATTCTTGATGCGACGCTCAAGCGCAGTGATCAGTTGGTCTGCTGTTTTTTTATCGATACGTTTCCAATGTCTTTCAAAGCCATCCTGGTGCAGAATGAGCTCTGTCACTTGATCACGTGAATTGGTGATGAAGCTTACTTGAGCGTGAACAACAGTTGTAAAAAACTTTTTGTCACTTTCCGCGAAGATTTCTATGGGTGCTTGCCCTGTGATTTGGCTGAAAAATCTTCCGCCTTCGCGATAGATTTTAAAGAGGATGCCCGGTTCCAGCTGATAATAACCCACGAACTTATCGAAACGTTGAGAAGCGAACGGAATCGCGGTTCGCGGCGCGGATTGCTCCGCTAATTTTTGGCTGCGTTCATCTGTTGAAATCCCCAAACTGTCGGCGTTGTTTTGGTTGGATGCCGCGCCATTGCGTTCTCCCTGGATCTTCGCCGATAAGGTGTTCCAATCGGGGAGCCCAAGCATCTTCGAAACGAGCTCGAGGCTTTCACTATGACTGATCGTAAGGTCTTTTATGGCAAGAGAATCGCGTAGAGTCCGAGCCATGACTTTTGCTTCACGGTAATCGCGCATAGACGTGTCCTTTGCATGAGCGAACCAAGAGCGCCAGATGGTTGCGTTAGCTGACTTAGTCGCTCGGGCAAAGGGAAAGCCGTCGAGGCGTGATACGTTCACCATTCCCTCACGGGAGCAACCAGCAGGTCGTATCAACCTTTGCTGATGCTGTATCAGGGCGAAAACAGAGTCAACTACGGAGTTGCCTGCAGTTTATTAAATCCAAGGCTAGAGAGCATATCCCTATTGTGAACACGCCCTGCTAGGCGGCCCGCATCATCCTGCCGGCAAGCCGTAAGGATCTGAAGCTTTCGGGAATTTGCTGCTCGGTGTCCCAGGAATAGATGCTGGTCAGGTTGATATGCTCCTATCAGCTTCGCATCAGCTGACGGGAAGGGTCTTGCCTGCCTTACACGATGATCAGCAAGCATCAGCGAGTGATGAAGGAGGGGTGTGCTGCTTTGTGAGATGGGCTTTCGACTTGGACGGTCTGAAGTCGACACCTTCGCAGGATCCAGACACTCGAACATGGAAGAGCTGCGCATCAACGTGTTGAAGGTGCAATGGCGGTTTGCCTTTGCCTTCGATCCGGAGCGAAAGGCTGTGGTTCTCTGCGGTGGTGCGAAGAGCGGTGTGAGCCAGAAGCTCGTCCACAAGCGGCTGATCGACCTGGCGGACAAATGGTATGACGAGCACATGAGCGCGTTGGATAAGAGACATAGCTGATGTCGATAAGTGGTACAGACGCTTCCTGAAGATCAACAGCGCGCCGTTGCGAAGCGCACCGACGAGCTTGTTGCGGCGCACAATCTACGGAAACTGGGGGCATTTGCTGGACGGACGCAGGAAGATGTGTCTGCTGGGACAGGTTTCAAGCAGACCAACGTCTCAAGACTGGAGAAGCGCGCCGATATGAAGTTGTCGACCCTTCGCGATTATGCCGAATCCCTTGGCGATACGTTGAAGATCGTTGCTGATGTTGCGGGCGAGAAAGTTGATCTTTCCAGCATCGCTGAGCGCTCTCGCCCCGGTTCGCAGGTCTGAGACGGCTCGCCGGGTGGGGGAGGGAACTATAGCCCAGCGGCTTTGGTCAGATTGACCCTGAAGCGATCCCTTCTCCGCTGGTACCTGCGGGTCATCTCGGCTGAGGCATGACCGAGTTGCTTCTGGATATAGCGTTCGTCGACTTCGGCGGAGGAGGCGAGACCGGCGCGCAGGGAATGGCCGGAGAATTTGAAGGCGCGCTCGATCTCGCTGAGATCGCCGCGAACCCCGGCAGCCATGGCAGTCCGCTTCACCAGCCTTGCCACTTCCTTATCGTTCAAGCGTTCTGGGCCAACGGACTTGCCTTGTCCGGTGACGCGGCGGAACAGGGGGCCATGGGCAAGCCTGGCAAAGGTGATCCAGGTTTGAACAGCCACCACCGGGCAGGTGGTGTCGGAGGAGCCACGGCCGATCTCGACCTCGCGCCAGCCGGTCTTGCCGCGCAGGGTGACGAGCATGCCCTTGTCGAATATTTCGATCCAGCCGCGCCCGTCTTCGGTCTGGTCAGCCTTGATGTCGAGCCCGACAATCTCGGACCGCCGCAGGCCACCGGCATAGCCGATCAGCAGCATGGCCCGATCGCGCAGGCCGCGCAATGTTCCTCGATCGAGTGTCTCGATCATGGCGATAATATCCTCGGCCAGCACCGCTTCCTTCTGCACGGGTGGGCGTGCGTGGCTGTTGCGAATGCCGGCCATGACGGTGGCGATATGCCGATCCTTGCGATCGAGCATCAGCCCGCGTTGCGCGTAGTTCCAAGACAATGAGGAGAGGCGACGCTCAACGGTCGAGACAGCATTTGCCTTGGCGCCAGGTTTCGATGTGCCAAGTGCCGGTGTGCCAAGTGTCGGCGTGCCAACGGTCTCGCCTGAGGCACAGGCGGTGATATAGAGGCCAACGGTCTGTGGGTCCGGGGGGAGGGGAGCCAAATTCAAACGCCGGCACCAGGCGCTAAAATGCTTCCAATCGGAGGCATAGGCTTTTCGGGTATTGGCAGAACTTGCCGCCGCCACATAGTCGCGGGCGCGGTCCGCCAGGCTGGCAAGATGCGTTGGCATCTGCTCGTCGGTGGAGGAGAGGGGAGGGGCCTGCATCGAGGTGCCAGCGGCCGACACCTGCGGCGCGCAAACATCACCCTCAGCCGCCGTGCTGAGCGACGGCGCGCCGCTCTCCTGGAGGGGAATATCGGTGTTTTGCGCGATGATTTGGGCCATTTCTTTATAATGCGCATAATGTCCGATAATGCAATCTTATCGGACATTATTTAATGCCGACAGGCTGTGCGGTTCTAGTCAAATGTAATGGCACAAACCGCGCAGATGATCTATGCTCCGGAGCATGGACTCGATCACCAAAGAGCAACTTCCATCACCGACATGGTCGGCTCACCTGCCGGGATGGACGCTCGCACGCGGCCGTGATATCGACGAAATGGATGCCGTCTTCGCCGCCGGTATCGCGCTGAAATCCCTCGACGATTTGATCCGCGCCGATCCTCCATGGCTCGGCTGCTGGCGCGATCGCCTGGCCCTTAAATCAGCTGCTGTCGCGGCCCGCATGCTCGGTCGGAATGAAGACGAAGATGCGCTGCGCGATGCCGTTTTGCTGACACCCGTGGATGGCGATCCGGGACCGGCCGGAAAGCTTTTTCTGGCCACACGAATGCTGGCACGTCCAACAGCCGCGCCGGGTACTGCATTCGTCGGGGAATTAGCCGAGCTTCTGTCTATCCGATCGGACACAGATCCGTCCTCAATCGCGGATCTCGCCGATGTGGCAATCCAGTCAGCGCGCGCAGCCCCCCTTTCTGTTGCTGATCTGGTATGCGCGATCATGGCGTTTCGTCCAGACGCTGAGATCCTGGCTCTGGCTTTGGCAGACATCGTGCTGGCCCGGAAGCTGAAATGGGCGAAACCCGTGCCGCTGTTGCTACCTGTACGGTTCGGGTCTGCATTCCGCACCATAGGCGGAAGAGGCCGAGTGCGGCCGGGTGAGCCAGCATATCCGAGAGCAATCTGCTTGGCGGTGGTCAGCAGCGCCGAGGCGGCGCTCCAATCTGCCGCCGACATTGATCGCCGTGCCGCTCGTTTGATGGCAGCAGTGCCAAAGGTGAGGACCAAGGGGGGCGATGCGGTTATCCAAAAGCTACTTAATGAAGACGCGCTTCCGGCCTCGGCGCCAGGTTGTAATCTGTCACGCTGGGCAGCCACCCGACTGTTTGAGCGACTGGAGGCTTTCGAGGCTGTACGAGAAGTTTCCGGCCGCTCATCATTCCGCATGTACGGGTTATGAAGATGGCAAGATCCTTGGAAACTCGAACCAAAAGGCGGCCATCGCGAGATCGAAGACAAGACGTTCTCTTTGATCGCGAGCTTGAGGATTTGCCGTCGGAGTTGCGGTGGCGAGAATGGATGCTGCGGGTCGAGGCGGTAATCTTCGCTTCTGCTGAGCCAGTCAGCCGGGAGATGCTGGCGGCTGTGGTTGGCAGGGACTGCAGTATTGATTTGCTGATTGACGACCTTTCCAACGAGCTTAGAGACCGACCATACGAATTGGTTTCGGTCGCGGGTGGCTGGCAGCATCGCACCCGACCACGGTTTGCTGAGACAATTCGCATTTCGACTGCTCCGGCGAGATCGATTGCAGCATCGCTGTCCGAGACCGAGACAATGGTGTTGACGGCGGTGGGATATTTTCAGCCGATCACCCGGGCCGAACTGTCGGAGATTTTCGGCAAGGAGGTCAGTCGTGACACGATCGCCGGCCTGCGCGATGCGGGCTTTATCCTCTCAGGGCCGAGAAGTCCGACACCCGGTGCGCCTTACACCTATGTGACAACACCCCGATTTTTGTCTGTGTTTGGCTTTGAGACCCTGCGTGACCTTCCCAACATCGAGGCACTTGAGGATGCTGGACTTCTGAGCAGGCGAGGCGCGTTCGATGCCACCAACAAAGATCTCGCCGACCTCACTTCCGGCGGACGGGACGACGATGATGCCGATTGACGCCGTTCCTCCGTTCATCGACGTTTATGATGTCGAACGCGCTCGCCAGGCTCTGCAAGATCTGGTTCGGCAACCCTCAACGTATTTTCGATCGGGCACGGCCTGCCGAGGAGATAGCCTTGGCCTATGTCGCATCCGAGATCTTGTAGGCGACGGAGTTGGGTTTCGTCTTCGATGCCCTCGGCGGTGATCTTCACCCCAAGCGCGACCCCGAGTGCGATGATCGCCCGGACGACCTTCTCCTGCCTGTCGCTGTCTTCGAACGTCGCCACGAAGCTTCGGTCGATCTTGATCTTATTGAACTTGTAGCTCGATAGCTGCGAGAGACTGGAATAGCCGGTTCCGAAATCATCCAGTGCGATATTGATGCCGGATTTTACAAGATCGTCGAGAACACCGCGGGCCGTTTCGGCGTCGTTAATGAGCGCGCTTTCGGTGACTTCGATTTCCAGTCGATGGACAGGTAACCCGACCTCGCCGAGAATCTTAAGGAGGCGAAGTCCAAGCAGGCGATCGCTCAGTTGGACCGGAGAAATATTGAACGACAGAACAGTGTGAGCGGCCCACGACAGAGCATCCTGGCAGGCGATACGGAACAATTGCTCAGTGAGTTCGACAATCAATCCGGCGTCCTCGGCCAGCGGAATGAATTCGCACGGCGGCACGAATTTGCCCGGTGAAGTCTCCCAACGGGCAAGAGCTTCGTATCCGACGATTTGTTGGGTCTTGAGGTCTACGAGAGGCTGATAATAGGGGCGGATTTTCTTCAGTTTCAAAGCCTGCTTTAAATTCGCTTCCATCTCGATCCGCCGGATCAACTCCTCCTGCATTGCCGGCAAGAACGCCTTTACGACGTTGCGGCCCGTCTTCTTTGCCGCGTACATTGCGCAGTCGGAATATTGAATTGCTTCGGTCAGTGTGCTGCCATCTTCAGGGATGCGGGCAAAACCGACGCTCGATCCTATATCGACTGTGGCGCCATTTATTGTGATTGGTTTGCTGATCGCAGCGACTATGCGTTTTCCGACGGCCGTCAGATCCTGGTTACCTTTTCTCTCGATAACCACGACAAATTCGTCACCTCCCAATCGATAGACGTTGTCGTCGGGGAAGGTGGTGGTCAGTCGTTCCGCCACGACTTTCAGGACGCGATCTCCCTGATCGTGCCCGAGGAGATCGTTGACCTTCTTGAAGCCGTCAAGATCAATGCTAAAGATCGCAGTCCCGTCTTTGCACGGTATGATCTGCGGATTCAGGAGGGTGGAGGCCAAGTATCGCCTGTTGGGTAACTCTGTCAGGGGATCATGGCAGGCAATCCAGTCGACATTTTTCTCAGCCGTCTGGCGTCGCTGGATCTCTCGAGACATGTCCTTGATGCGAAGCACCGAATAGATCAGACCGAGAGCCCCGGCTATGTTCAACGCGGTGAATATCTCGTCGAGATCATAGTGCTCATGTGTGCGAAAATATGTATCAAGCGCTTCATGCGCGTTGAAAAAAAGGGCCGCTCCGTAGATTATCGCAAACACGAAGAGCCAGACCATTGCCTCCCATTTGGCACGGTTTGAATGCATTGACGGCATGAGGATCCCCCTGGAGCCCAAAATGGCGTCATGCCGGTACTATGGGAAATGCATCTTCCCAGATGATTTACATTAGTGGATATGCGTTGAAGCGGCGTTAAGAGATCTCGCCTTCAACGTGTGCTGGAACCTTGCTAAGCCGCCAGCGCGTCCGCAGGCGCGAACATAGAATTCAGATTGAGAAAACAGATCATGCCCGATACGTGGGTAATGATACCTTCGCAAAAAGACCGGTCGAAGGAGCCGGCAATATCCGGCGTCGGCTGTAACTGATCGGCGGTGACAGACAGCATATCTGTCACCTGATCGACCACCAGCCCCATCGGCTTACCGCTCACCTCGACCACGACGATGGCGCTTCTCTCCGTTGTCTCACCCGAACGCATGCCAAGCTTACGCGACAGATCGATCGTCGGAATGACGGTCCCGCGCAGATTGATAATCCCAAGTATCTCCGGCGAGGAATGTGGCAGAGGTGTCGAGGCCGCCCATCCGCGAATTTCGCGAACCGAGGTGGTTTCGATGCAGAATGTCTGCTCCCCGAGCTGGAAAGCGATAATGTCGAGCGTCGTTTGACCGTTGATATTGCGCGAAAGGTTGGACATCAAAACTCCTCCCAGCTGTCGTTCTTGATGGCAGCGTTCCCGTGGAACGCATTTGATACTTTCGCCAACATCTGTCGGGCTGGCAAAGCAACAGGGCGAGAGGCAGTCAATACCGGTGTTGGCATTGAGCGTCGTGAATTCGTGCTTGCGCCGATATTGAATTGCGACAGCAACTGGAAGAGCGCGTCTGCTTCCTTTGCAAGGCTGTGGGCGGCGGCGGATGTTTCTTCGACCATGGCAGCATTCTGCTGGGTGCCCTGATCAATCGTGTTGACGGCGGTGTTAACCTCCTTCAGCCCCGTCGCCTGTTCCCTTGACGCTTCGACAATTGCGACGACATTCGTATCGACTTGAGCGACCTGTCCGACGATCTCCTCCAATACCTTTCCGGTCTCGCCGACAAGCGCGACACCGCTCCTGACATGCCCATTGGAGGTGCCGATAAGCCCCTTGATCTCTTTGGCGGCCTTGGCTGAGCGCTGCGCAAGCTCGCGAACTTCCTGGGCGACGACGGCAAAACCCTTGCCCGCGTCGCCTGCGCGTGCGGCTTCAACACCGGCATTCAGGGCTAGAAGATTGGTCTGGAAGGCGATTTCGTCGATTACACCGATGATATTGGCGATCTCGGACGCAGACGACTCTATCTTGCCCATCGCATCAACAGCCTGGCGAACAACAAGACCAGAGCGCTCGGCATTCTCCTTCGTCTTGCGGACAAGCCCTCCCGCTTCCTGCGCACGATGGCTTGAATCGGAAACAGTCGTCGTTATTTCCTCGAGTGCCGCCGCGGTTTCCTCGACGGACGCAGCTTGCTGTTCCGTCCGGCGCGACAAGTCATCAGAGGCAGATCGGATTTCCTGGGACGCGGCCGCTATGGCGCCTGCGTTTTGCGATACCGCTTCCATGGCTGAGCGCAGTTTTGTGGCGGCAATGTTGAAATCCGTGCGGAGTTTCTCAAGCGTCGGCAAGAATGGCGTCGATAATTGCGGCGTCAGGTCGCCTTCCGCGACACTCTGCAGCACCGCTGCAAGCTGGTCTACATTTTCCACGCGAGCCGTGACATCGGTCGCGAACTTAACCACCTTGAAGACCTTCCCGTTCATGTCGAAGATCGGATTATAGGAAGCTTGGATATGCACCTTTCTGCCACCCTTGCCGATCCGCAAAAACTCGTCGGCGACAAACTCTCCTCGCGCTAAACGGGACCAGAAGTGACGGTATTCATCGCTGGCGGCATACGCCTTGTCGCAGAACATTGAATGATGCTTGCTCCGGATCTCGGCCAACTCGTAGCCGAGGACAGTCAGGAAGTTCTGATTGGCTGTAAGAATTTCGCCTGTCGGCGTGAATTCGATGACGGCCTGAGACCGGGAGAGGGCATCGAGCTTGCCTGCATCCTCGGCAGATTTTAGTTTCTGCTTGGTGATGTCTGTCGCGAACTTTACAACCTTATAGGGTTTCCCGCCCCGTGACACAGGATTATAGGACGCCTCGATCCAGACTTCCCTGCCGCCCTTTCCGATCCGTTTGTACTGGCGGCGATGGAATCTGCCGGCGGCAAGTTCATTCCAGAATTGCTGGTATTCGGCGCTGGCGGCCTCGGTCGGGTCAACGAACATACGGTGATGCTGACCGGTGATTTCGTGCAGCTCGTAACCAAGCGCGGCGCAAAAGTTTTCGTTTGCCGTCAGGATTTTTCCGGTGAGGTCGAACTCGATCACTGCTTGAGACTTGCTCATTGCAGCCAACACGGCCTTGGCATCGGAAGAGAAACTCAAAGACATCATTCTCAAGACACTCCTGGTCTGCCGCAAGCATTTATGCCTCATCCATTTTGATTTCGGGCAATTGGGCCAGGGCAAGCCGAACACGGTACTATCAGGGCAAGGTGAACTTTATAGGGATGCGTTCGTCCTGACGCCCCCAGTTTTAGGGGCGAATTCTTACCAAATCCTGAACCACGGCATCCGCAATTGAGCTTTCGCCCATTAATTATGCGGTTTGCTCAATATTTGGCTCGTAGCTTATGAGTAAAGCGCTGTCGTGACGGCACACAACCATGCTCATGCGGTTGCGAATTCGCTTTGCGGTTAAAGGCGCAGCAATACTAATGAATCAAGCCGCGGCGGATCGCCTCTGCGATGGCGTGAACACGGTTGTCTGCACCAAGTTTTCGGATAGCCGTCTTGATATAGCTATTGACTGTATCGGGCGTATAGCCGCTTGCTTTCGCGATATCATCGGTGGTTTTGCCGAGACTCGCATATCGCAGACAGGCAATTTCACCATCGATCAGCTTCAACGTTTGCGCGGAAAACCTTTCCATAATCGGACGCGTAATGACACGGTGCGTCACCTCAGCCTGTTCCTTAAGGAAGCTGATTTCATCCTGATCGAATGGCGTCGTTCTCGAAAAAGTTGTAGCTCCGAATAGAACATCGCCCCGTCGTATCGGAAACAGTGTCCGGTTCAAAACCGCAAAGGTGCGGGTGAGGTATATCAGTCGCGGCGGCGGAGCCGACAGCTCATAGATCTTTTCTTCAATGATGACGTCTGTCGCCGCCAGGGACGCGCGAACGAAAGGATCGGTTTTGAGAAGGTTGTCGCCGTAATATGCATCCAGGAAGGCTGGCGGCAGGTCGGTGTCGATCGAGTGTCCGCTACCGAAACGGTATCCGTTCAAATCCAGTCCCGACACAGCAAAAAAGTCGAATGGCACCGCCTTGCGGAGCCTTTCAATAAATGGATGCTGGCTAACATAGCGCCGAGTTGGCACCGATCTCAGATCGACGGCGTCGTTCACAAACTCTTCATGGGCACGCGCGCGCGAAACTGGCAAATGAGATCTCCTAGACGAAGAAACTCCAGTTTCTGGAGTGGAGGCGTTAATTTTCAGTAAACGTACGACGGCCGGAGCATATGCTGGATTTCTGTTCTGCTATACCAGAGCTCAAAGTACCCGGGCGGATATTGAAATTTTCAACATTGGCAACGGACGATCGCGGTTGCGTCCCTCCTGCGGGACTTCGGCCTCGTTGAAATCAGGCTCATCTGCTGAGCGGTCATTAGGAAGTGCGTGAGATCGAAAATTGGCCGGCGACCGCCTGCGGTCGGACGCCCTTGTCTAGGTTTGAGCGCATCTGAAAGCATTCGGGTTAGAAGATCGAGGCCGCTATCCTTTATGACTGGAGATGTGGTTACCTGACCAACTCCATGAACATGCCACCGGCCTATGTCGCCTTCGTTCGGGCGGCATACAAGTTTCTCGTAGCATCGGGCCCGAAATGACGTGGACAAACCAGTCAAGGGTTCTCGCTGACGGATGCCGGCAAGCTGAGGAATTTCCAAAAGCCGCCGAACGAGCAGATTGTCGATTGGGGTTTCGACAGACAAATTGGAGCCAAAGATTTCATGGATGCATTGGTCAAGCTTTCGCACCGCTGGGCATAGATAGATAGTCGATGCGCGACGTAGGTCGTAACCACAGCGGGTGCAAAAATGGTGTGGAACGAGTGCGCTTTGATTAAAGGCCGCCACGGGTTGATTGCAGGCGGTGCATCGATCGCGCAGTCTGCTGTTGTGTTTATCGCAAGTAAGTCGGGTTGCCAGCCGCCACTCTCGTCGAAAATATGGATGTGTATCAGTGGCGAGGCATCGTGGGCAGAATTGTAACCATGTCGATCCGGACCGTCGGTGGAATTTTCGAAGAGGTAGAAAAAGCTGTTTTGGTAGACCGGCCGGCATCGTCATAGCTGCGAGTTGCTCTGGCGTAATATCTGCATACTGCCGCAGCTGATCTGCCAGGGTGATCGAACGCTTCAAATCAAGTCTGGCCGACCACATCTCAGGTGTGAGGCCAAGCACCCGGGCGAAAGCACGCCCTGGCACACCGTTGGCGTAGGCAAGCCTGTGTAGCCAACTCGACAATAGCTCGTCGCGCTGTGGCGTAACCGTGATGGGCCAGCGTGCCGAAACCACATCGCGATAGCGCTCACCGACTTCGATGAACGGAGCATTGGTTTCTCTTGCAGTCAAATCAGCTGCTTTCGCAACGTCGCGTTACGTCGATGCGAAATGGGGATGTAGCCAAGCTCATCGATACCGGCTTTGGTGATGCGTTCTGCCCCCGAGCGGAGCGCCGCTACGGCAGCTTTGGTCACAACGGAGACAACCTCGCCTATCAAACCTTCCGATAGGTTGAAAATTCGTCGAGCCAATGTTTCATCTGACAGATCGGAGGCTTTCGCCAGAGGCAGTGCCGCTTCGAGGCTGTCCAGAAGCATCAGATAGCTTTCGTCATATTGCCATCTCGGGATGGGGACCAGCTCGAAGCGAGTTGCCATCTCGCTTGTGGCGTTGACGAAATCGTAGATGGCGACCTCGCCGACGAGAACGGGAGAGATATCGTATTGCCGGCCAATCCGGCGGAGAAAGGCGAACACCCCTTCAACGTCGCGGGATCGTCCCCGCAGAGCATTGTGGAACTCGTCAAATATCAACACCCTGGGTTTGATGCTCGCCAGCAAGTGGTCCAACTGCTCCGCCTTCCGGCTAACACTCCAGATGTCGCCACCGGGCGCTTGAAAGGCCTGAAGGATACTGGCGTAGAGATGGCCGAGCCCTGCTCCCTCGCGCGTTTGAACGATCCACACCCTTTGGTTCGAGGAGGCGCGCAAGTGTTCGACCGCGAACCGCTCTGCGATCATGGTCTTCCCATTCGCATACGGGCCTATGAGCATTAAACCCTGGGTTCGCAGTGAAACGGGTCGGGCTACCAAGTCGGCCAGCCGTTGATGGCTGTCTCTCGCGATGTCATGGCCTATCCACCTCGGAGCCCGCATATAGGCGACACGCTCATCATCTCTCAGATCAAGGATGGGACGTACATGGTCAAATAAATGATCAGACATGGCGCTCACCAGTCTTCCACCGGCAGCCGTTTCTTTTGCCGTACTGGGTGATTTCCGTCGGCCGAAGTCTCTTCGGAGCCGTTTGTCGAATATGGCTTTTCGGCTGAAGCCGCATGCGCCCTGCGAACGGCGTCGCGCTTCTCCTTTTTGGACAGCTTGGCAGCATCGGCTATGGCAGAAATTTCACGGCGCAGAACCACCTTCGCTATGCTCGAGCGGTGATTGGCAGCTCGCAACTGCGCGCGATCAGCATCATGTTCCCAGAGCGTCATCGGCTCGAGCCGGCCATCACGTCGTTCGACTGATCGAAACGATCGGGTTTCCGGATCACGAATATAGATATGGGTGATATCACGGGGATCGTATCGAACCTCAAGCTTCCCCAGCCGGTCGCGCTCTGGGACGAGGGAGCCGAGCCAAGGCGAATAGTAATGCAGTGCAAACATGCTGATGCCCTGCGGAGACAATTGCCGCTCCGCATTGGGTAGAAACGACAAAAGTACTTGTTCCGGCGCGTCCATCCGCTCTGGCAAACCCGCGCTACGGTAAAGCCATTCCGTGATGGGTACTCTAAGCGTCTTGGAGTTTTCTTGTCGGTTATGATCGAGGATCGCCAGTGCTATACAGCGTTCCAGTTCGGGAAAGCTCAGGCATGCACGCCGCTCCGACGGATATCCGTCGCGGTCGGCCACAGAACGCCCTGAAGAACCGGGATAGGTGGACAGCACCCCATTGAGCTTGCCCAAAAGCCGCTCGACGACACCGCCTTGATGGACTCTGCCGCGGTCCCTATGGCGAATGCGAATGCCGTAATCGTCGCAGCCCAGCTGAAATGCATTGCCCTTGAACTCCATCGCGGAGTCTGTGAGCAGAAGTTTCGGACGGCCGAACATCGGCCAAGCATGTTCAATGGAACGCGATGTAAGCCATGCGTCTTTTCGGCAGATCGCCTGCGCCAGACAGAGCGCAACAGACAACACCGATGGCTTTTCCAGGGTAAGGCAGAAGCCGAAAATGGCACGCGTCGCGACATCGGTTATAATCGTCAGATACGGGCGGCCGACAAATACGCCGCCGTTGTCGACCACCTCCACGAAATTGATGTCGGTTGGGGTATGGTCGATCTGGCAGACATCGAGCGGGTTCGGCGCGTGAATATAACCTGGCCGTGGCTTCAGCCGCATCAGATGCTTTGGATTGGCCGATCGCTTTTTGGCGATCTCTTCGGCCGAGAACAACGACGGGATGCGCCGGGAAATCGTCACATAGGAGGGAGCTGCGAGCCCCGCCTCCTCACATCGGGCGCGGATCTCGGCAACGACCGGCGCAAGAGGTGGTGCTTCAAGTACCATCCACTGGTCGCGCAACGTCGTGCGGATGATGTCTTCCGCCGTTTCCGATAGCCGCTTGCGTCGCTCGGAAGGCAGCCGAGGCAATAATGCTGTTATTCTTCGCTCAGCCTGATATCGGGCCAAGAGATTATAGATTTGTCGGGTCGTCAGGTGAAGTTCAGCCGCCGCCCTGACAATCGCGTCTTTCTTAGCTCGTCCCGCATCCAAGACCCGGTCAAGCTCTCGGGCTGTCCGGCGTGCCTTCAACCAGTCTGCCTGGGATGGGCCACAGCTGCTTCCACAATTTTGAAATGGCTTTGGCATGCACAGCCCATCGAAATCGTTAGCGACAATCGGGGCTATTTTTGCGCGCTAACTCTAACAGACGTATGACGTTCTGCCGTTTGAAATCGCAAAGTAAAAGCGACACTGGTATCGCCCTCGCGCGTCTGGATGAGCGCATCGCCCGTTCACCTGTCGGCCAAGGATGGATTGAGCGCAGCCAATTCACCGATGCCTGCGCCTCGCTGTGGATCGACGGCGAACTCGTCCATCTCGAAGATCTCGTCCTCCATGACGCCACCCGCGATATTCGCACACCCTCCCATGAACTCACCATCGCCCGCGATGTCCTGCGCACCCGCCGGCGCATTGCCTCACAGCTACCAAGTTGGGCGCTGTCCCCCGATGGCATCCGGACGCTGCGGAAAACCTCGGATATCGGGTCGGGCGGCGGGGACGAGACAACAACGGCCGGCGTCATTCGGCCCGCGGCCGCGATTAATCCGGAAGGGGAGGGGGAAGATATCGACGACATCGAGAATCTTCCCGGCATCGACTATGCCGCCATCGATGCAGTTTTGGCCCGATCGGAGGCGGCGATCGAGAACGCAACGCGGCCTGGCCGTGGCGGCGGCCAAGAGAAAGATCCGATGATCTATGATCTCGATTGGGACGAGGACGCGCGGATCGAGGAATGGCGCGCTGTGTTGCGGCAGGCCGAAAACTTGCCGGCGGCGCTGCAGGCGATCGTCGCCCTCGATGCCTGGAACGAGCTGGCCGTGCTGCAGCATGCGCCCTGGCTCGGCCGGCTATTTGCCGCCTCCATCCTGCGCCAGGCCGGCATCACGTCGGGCTCCCATCTCGCCGCCATTAATCTCGGCCTCAAAACCATTCCCGTCGATCGGCGCAGGCACCGTGATCGGGAGACCCGGTGGCTCGCCATTGCTCACGGCCTGATCGCGGCCGCCGAGCTCGGTCTGAAAGAGCATGACCGGCTGGCGTTGGCGCGCACGATGTTGGAGCGGAAGCTGGACGGACGCCGGACGTCTTCAAAGCTGCCGGAGCTGGTCGAGCTCGTGATGGCGAAACCGCTCGTGTCGGCCGGGATGGTGGCGAAGACGCTTGAGGTGACTCCGCAGGCGGCGCGGCGGATTGTTTTGGAGCTGGGTCTGCGGGAGATGACGGGGAGGGGGAGGTTTCGGGCATGGGGAGTGATTTGATGGCCCTATCGAGGCGCCAATATGGAAGTGGCTTCGTGACCTAAAGCGGCAATGGTTCAGCAATAAAGAAATCTTTATTTCATGCTTTCCATAATTCAATAAATCCCGCTTGTCGGAAAGCTGGAAATCATTATACTGGTCAAATCCGATGGCTGCGCGAACTATTTGCATGAGGTGTCAAGATTGGCTCAGGCAGACAAAGATAAAGTTCGCGACGTGACTGACGCGGATAGCAAGTCTCTCAATTTCAAAGTAAGCGATGATTTCAAGCGGGAGTTCAAGGGCTTCGCCGTTGCTCATGGAATCACGATGACGGACCTCCTGAAAGAAGGGTTCGAGCTGGTTAAGATGAGGCGTAAAGGTGCTTGATCGTCTCCGCCAAACACCGCGCAGCGACGTACTTACGGTGCGGTCATGACGCCGGTCGCTGACACAGCCGCTGCAAAGTCGGCTGAGTGGCTTTTTGCCATCGGTGAAAACGACACTCTCCCCCGTTGAGGGGTTGGTCGCTGTTAGAGATTTTGATGCGACGAGCCACCTGCCAGAGGTCGTCGCAGTAATCGAGCGTGCTCTCAGCTACGGTGCTCGGGCCGTGTTTTTCGAAGCCCAGCGAAACGGCCGTCCTCCTATCGCTCAAGCATTAATATTCGACGCAAAAGATCATCCTGACGAAAAGCAATTCGCCGAGCTCCATAAACGTCTTTGGAGCTGGGGGGGCGTTCCGCTGCTGTATCGGGTTGGACCTGGACTGATCCAGCTGTTCAGGTGCGCGCATGCGCCGGACTTCTTAGGGCCTGACGATGTCCCCGTTTGCAATCCTATCCGAACGCTCCAGTTGGGTGCCGAAATCACCGCGGCGGATATCTGGTGGGATGCGAAACAGATTCGCAACGGCGCCATCTGGGACGATCCTGAAGCTTGCGAGTTAATGCTCTCGGCGACAAAGTCAGCACATCGCAAGCTGGTCGCTGGGGTGCGTGTGCTGGCTGGTCAGCTTACAGATAGCCATCTCCTCGATGCACAACTGCGCCGCCGGCTGCTTATCCTTACCTTGTTGATCGCATATTTGGAGGAACGGTCGGTCTTGCTTCCCGATGATTTCGGGAAAGTGCTTCCTGGCGCGGAGCATTTCTTTCAGGTGCTAGCTAGCGCTCCGGCATTGATAAGGCTCTTGGAGATGCTGGAGGCGCGGTTTAACGGACATGTCTTCCGATTGCAGGACGACGAACGCGTTGCGCTGCAGAGCAGCGTGGACTTATCTCGTTATGCGAAGCTTGTGCAAGGATACGAGGATGAGAACGGGCAAGGCAATTTTTGGCGGCTCTATTCGTTTCGGGACCTGCCCGTAGAGCTCATAAGCAATATCTATCAGCTCTTCGTCAAAGACGCCGCGAGTTCTATATACACTCCGCCTGCACTCGTTCGGCTTATGCTCGAAGAGGCGCTCAGCTGGGATAGGTTGGATGAGCTTATGGCGAGCGACGGCGTGTTGCTCGATCCGGCATGTGGCTCGGGTGTTTTTCTTGTCGAAGCATATAAGAGGCTTGTCCTTCATTGGCGATCGCGCCACGGCTGGAAAAAGCCAGACGTCGGTACGCTCCGACAATTGTTGCTTCGTATACACGGTATCGATTTAGAGGATGGCGCGGTCGAGCTCGCTGCGTTCAGCCTATGCCTGAGCTTATGCGACGCGCTTGACCCCGAGGAGATCCGAGCAAGCATCAAGCTGTTTCCGCAATTGAACGGTGTGTCATTGCATGGAAGCTGTTTCTTCGAGGCCCAAGAGAAAGGTCTCTTCAAAGACAACGTCGCGGTGATTGTTGGCAACCCTCCGTTCGAGTCTTCTCTAACCACTGAGGGTGCGAAGCGCGCGTACAAGCGTTACAGTGAACGCTACGGCGCTCTAGCTGACAACCAACTTGCCTACCTTTTCCTGCATGAGGCGATGGTTTCTTTGCGGCCCGGCGGCATATTGGCGATGATTGAGCCAGCGGGATTTCTTTACAATCAAAACGTTTCTCCATTCCGAGAACGCTTTTTCGCGAATTGGCGTGTACGAGAAATTCTGGATTTCGTTTCGGTTCGAGGACTGTTCAAAAAAGGCGAGGCGGATCCGAAAATCGTTGTGGTTTTAGCTGAAGCGCAAGAGGCGACCCCCGACGGCAAGCTGCTACATGCTGTGTTTCGCCGTAACGGCAGAGCGACCGCTGAACAGGGCTTCGATATTGATTACTATGATCTTCATTGGCTTAGGAGTGCGGACATTGGTGCATCTGGCGACGTCTGGCGCGCAAACCTGCTAGGCGGAAGTCGCGTAAGAGTCTTGATTGAACGGTTGCGGACGTTCCCTACGCTGCGCGACTACGCAGTTGAACGTGGATGGGATTTCGGTGAAGGTTATATCGCTGGTCTGAAAGGGATCTCAAGGCCGGCCGATCACTTGGTGGGCAAACCCCTCCTGCCGACGGAGGCCCTCTCGGAGAACGGTATTGACACCGAGGCAATCGCTACTGTTCCCGATCGGCCAATCAAGGATACCAAAACCGCGCGAAGATTTACGCCGCCTTATCTCTTGATCAAAGAAAACGAAGACCTTCATCACGGGCTTTGGGAAGGTCATTACCTCGCCTATAAGCATCGTATCGTCGGCATAGCTTCTGGCCGAAACGACTTGTCCCAGCTGAGGGCGGTCGAGTCGTGGCTGCAGAAAGAGCGTGTCGTGTTAAAAGCTTACGTTGCAGGCGTGAGTGCAAGCTTGTTCGTCCAGCGAGCCACGGCGATTTTGAGCGCGGATATTTTGTCCCTCCCCTATCCCGCAGATCACGACCTGGATCTAAGCGAAAATGAGCGGATCATTGCCGAGGATATCGTTGAGTTTCAGCGCGATTTCATTCGTCGCGGGACAGACGCAGCCTTGATGCGCAGGGCTCCGGAGCAGGCCCTTGTTTCGTTCGATAAGATTTTGGCAGGGCAAGTAAATACCGTCTATCGGCGCAATCCGCTGCGGTCGTTGCATAGCTATCACTGGGCTGGAGCTATCTGCAAAGCCTATGCTTTCGGCGATGGTGCCGTCGATTGGTCGGGCGCGGAAGAGCTTCATCTGAAGCTGGATGAGTTATTGCATGAGCGCCGGCAGTCCGGGCTTACGATTGCAAGGGTGATGAGGCTCTATGATCGCAACTTCGTCTTCCTGTTGAAGCCGGACCGTCACCGGTTTTGGACACGTTCTGTAGCGTTGCGCGACGCTGACGATATGCTCGCCGATCTAAGGGCTCAAGGTTTCTGATATGCTGGCTGAAAACGGGGAGTATTCAAGTCAAGCCGGCGCTCTTAATGCCGATGTTCAGGTTACCGGCGAGTGGCTTTCGTCCCTTCTTGAGTTCATTGCTGCCGCATTACCCGCCTGGCGAGATGATCCTGCGAGGGAATCCGTTCATGGTGAAACTCGATTGACGGCACAGCTGTGCGCAAGGCTGAACAGCCTGACCCGTCACTCTCCGGGCTGGGATATTCTCCAGTTCCGCCGTGAAGAGCCAGACGACACTGATGCGAGACGCGCGGTTGATCTGGTCGCCGCGCCGCGAGGCCAGATCATCTGGTTAGCGGGGCGTGAGTACAACGAATACCAGACTCTGCTTCCAATTGAGTGCAAGCGGCTGCCAACTCCACCAGGCATCGATCGTGATGAGCGCGAGTACCTGATCAGCCAGTACACTTCCACTGGCGGAGTTCAACGCTTCAAGGCGGGTCACCACGGTGCGGCTCACTCACGGGCGGCAATGATCGGCTATATTCAAGATGGCGATGTCCATCACTGGGTTCGGCAGATAGATGCTTGGATTGATGCAATGGTCGCTGAGCCAACGCTCGGATGGTCCGCAGAAGATAAACTCGCGTTGATCCAGAGTTACGACCCCGAACGTGTGGCTGCATTGCAGTCGAACCACGTTCGTCGATCAGGCCTTCAACCGATTAGGATTGACCACCTCTGGATTGAAATGTGATCCGACATTTCGCGCCGCGTTGCAGTCGTTTGCATCCCATCGCCACCAGATCTCTTGTGCGAACGCCGAACTTTTCCAAGATCTACCGGCGGGATAGCGTTAGCAACCTTTGGAACCGAATGTCCGATTCAAGACGCGGGCTCTTCGAAGCGATGTGCTTTAACGCTTTGTCGAGCCCATTTGGGATGATGGCGGCATCCTCGGCACTAACCGTTTTATCCAATATTGATAGCAAAGCCCCTGCATCCTTTGCAGATTCTATACCCGTTATCGTTCGCTCATCGGCACTGCGGTCTAGTATGCCGTAGTCCCAGAGCGACCAGCACTGAAAAGGTGTAAGGTACGGCAGAATGAGTTCCGCGGCCTCAGCGTAGTTCTCGCCGGCTGCCGCCGGGAAATCGGCGAACGCGTCCGATAATATCGGAGATGAGAGCGTCAGTTCTTTCGGCCAAATTTCCTGAAAGAGCTTCTTGACTAGCCCAAATCTTTCACCGGCATCCTTTGGCTCCGCCTCGTCGTTCTTGAGATAGTTTTTCATCGCATCAAGCGCACGGGTTCGTACCGGATCTCCCCCGATACGCAGCATCTGCTGCGTCAGGTGAGAGGGAATTGTCAGCTTCTGGCCGTCGCGCGTATCAATGATCGTCGAAAACACCACCCGCTGGCTGAGCGAGCCCCGAGCTTCGTCCAGCAATTCGTTTCCTGCCGCCGCGGCGATCATGTGCGGTCCCAACTCTTCCAGGACGTTTTTCGGAGGCAGAAAGCGACTATGGACGAAACCATGCCAGAGTTCGATACTCGCACCAGCCGCCGAGATCAGAGGTTCAAGGAGATTCACTCGTGACCAAGCTTCGTCGGCCGCCCAGTAGTAATTGAAGCTGCTGAGCAACTGATATTGTGCCTGTAGCTTCGCTTCGCCTTTCGTCTGTTCGATGCCGGCCAACGCGTCGCGCCATGGTGGGTCAGCCAGCGGTTTCGTGTCTTTCTTGAAGCTCGGGCACGCTCGCATAAAAGCAGAAACGAGATTGCCGACAGCGCTAGAGTAGCTGCGGTCCCGCAGGGGAACATTCTTTTCGGCGCTCTGGTTCGTCTTTTTAGCTGCGGTGGGCCAAAGAGCCAACCACGCCCGGATGAGATCGTCCTCGCCACTCAATAGCCGGTCCCAGTTCGACATCCAGGACGTGAGCCCCTGTAGCGCGTTTTCGATCGTCGCCTCGTCTAGACGCGCAATCTCGATACAGGCTTTGAGGGCCACGGGGATCAGCTCTTTGTCTTCAGGGCTTGCCGTGTCGATCGTAACATTCAGATCGGAGGGCCTGAAACCATAGCCGAAGGCCTGCCACACCTTTTCACGAGCCAGCGACTTCGGCGCTTCGGCAAGAAGATCAAGAATCAGATCAGGATTCCGTCCAATGAAGTCTGAAGCCGCGCGACTTTTGCTTTCCCATCCTTCGTCACTCAGATGACGCGCAAGTTCGTCAACAAGTTTTGCAGAAGGAACATCTCCAAAGGTTGGATCGCCGCTTCGATCGTCGATCAATGTTCTAACGCCAGGATTGAAGCCCTCCGTGACGGAGGCCACGTCACCTTCTCGGGGGTGCTGAAGAAGAGTCTTCGCTAGCCATGCTTCCGTCGGTATCGAAAGATGACCGCCCCCAGCCTTAATTCGCTGCAATTCGGTGACGCTCCTGCGCGCAACCGCTCTTTTGGCGTTGTCTTTTCCCATTCTTTTTTTCAGTCTTGCAATCGGTTCGCCATTGACGAGCCGCCGCTCGATTGGCGCAATCACATCATCGGGAAGCGAAGACCATCGGACTGCACGGAGTTCCGCAAACTCGGGAAACGCATCCGTCCACCAGAACTCGGTATCGTCCAAGGAAGCCAGGAATTGACCCACCTCGGTGCCGCTGACGACGGCTTCATCTCGGGCAGCAGCTGCCCAAAGCCGCTTGTACAGTTTCCAGCGATCGGCATCCCAGACTGCCATTACCCGCAGTGCAGCTGGACGATCAATCTCGCCCAAGCGTTCGAAAACCGCGTAAAGCAGCTTTGTGGTCGGTGCAAACCCTTTACTGTAGCGGTCCGGTTCTCCTCCCCCTTCAGCAAACTGACCCGCGGGCACGAAATAGACGCGATGCACGAGCCAGACCGTCGAGTCCGCATCGCTAGCAATCATCCCGATCCGCCGCGCTTGGTTAAGCCCAGCGAGCAGAACAGCGTTTAGCGCGGTCGCCAGCTCGAAGAGAAAGTCGCGGTCGTTGATGTCCGCCAAACCAATCTCTTCGGGGGTAAGCCGCTCCGCGCCATCAATCGAAACCCAGAAGATATCTCCGACGGTTTTGGGATGCTTTGCGCGCTTGCGGCCGAACGCTTCGTATTTTTGGCCGCTCTCGACTTTTATCCGCGGCCGAACAGCTTCGGTAATGAGCTTGATCATTTGAGATGGAGAGGCGCCTGATTTCAGCTCTCGCTTAAGAAGCAGCCGATCATATGCACCGTCAGTCGTTGAATCGTCCCAATATTCGAGTAGGTAAACCCAAGCCTGCCTGTATGGTTCTGCAACATCTGCGACGCGGAACTCGAGAAGGTCCTTGAGGGCAGCGCGTTCCGCCAGCTGATCGTACCGCAACGCGAGCGCCCATTCGAGGAATTCGCCGTCTTCGAGACGTTCCATCGCAAACACGCGCGTGTTCTGCGCGATGATTGCATCGTTATCCGACAATCGCGGTGTTCTCACCTTAACGTCTCCTCGGCGCATCGCGAACCACCTGGTTCATCGTCGTGAGCCATTTCGGTGATGCCTTGCAGGAGGCAAGGAGCCGCGCAAGTTCTGCTTGTTCGCTTGGGTTGCACCGGCTGATGTAGTATCGAAGGAAGGATTGGGCTGCGACCCCGTCTGGCCCATCAGGATCCAGCTTGGCAACGGTTTTCAGATACGTTTGCACGCGCGCCGTGTTGCGCTTGTCCGGGATGATCTCCGACCACCGTGACAAAACCTCAGTCAAGGCTTTATGTTTATTGGCTCGATCGTAGGGTATCGGCGTAATACCGCGCGACTGCCATTCGATCGCCGTGCGGTCATCTCCCGCTGCGCAACCGACGAACGCGTAGCGAGGCTTGAGGTCATTGAAGTGCCTCTCGTCGGCGGCAATAGCGTTCAGTAGGTAGCGCACGGGGGAGTCATTGGCGCTGTAGCCGACTAGAACTAGGTGAAAGATGCGGGCTGCGTCGTAGAGAAAGGATGTGACGATATGGCGCCTGAGATATGCGTCGCCAAAGTCCTGGTCCGTGAGTATCAGCGCCGAGCCCCTTTGCGTTTTGAGCGGCAGCATTCCGTGGATGTGCAGAATTCCTGCAAATTCAGTGTTTCGGCTGGGGTTTGGAATCTCACCGAGGGCGAAGGCGGAATCTGAATATTTTTCGCGTTTAGCGGCTATGCTAAGAAGACGATCGAAGTTGGTCGTCACTAGCAGCGTCTGCCCGAAGCGTTGGCCAAGACGCACGAGGGCCGAGTGCAGGGGGTTAGGCTCGACCGTCCGGTCTAGCACCGTCTGCGCTGCCCGCCGAAGGGTACTGGCTTTGCTCGGGTCGCCATCAATGCGACGCTCCAGCATGCCAAGAACAACATCATATTCGTGTTGGGCAAAAAACTTTAGCTCCGTGCGCTGCTGGTGGGTTAAAAGATCCTGCACGGTGTCCCACCTAGGGCCGCCCTTCTTCTGCACGGCCGCGAGTGGTCCGCTCATCGCGGGATCTACTTCCGCGTAGATGTCTGCGACCAAACCGCCGAAATCCGGAAGTGAGGAGGGGGCCGGGTAAGAGGCTCCGGCGCCGACAATGAACAACACTTCGCCATGATCTCTCGCCGTGAGCAAATCCATGGGCAGGGGCGGAAGGTCTTTGCCGAGAACAATGGAGGTGGTCACTTGCGGCTTTCGTGTGAGAGGGGATGTGGTTGCACCTTAGACGCGAGCAGCGCTGTCCGCAACGCAGTGGATCTTACTCCTCTCGTTGAACCCAAATCCCTTTGATCCGCTCGTTGACAAGCGGGAGCAAGATTTTTCAATAGTTTGGCAGTGCTGAACAGCGGGTCGGCGGCTCGGATCCCATCAAGAGCGAAGAGGAACCAGAGGTTGGCGCCCGCCTCTCTATCGGGTGCAGACAGACGGTATGAAGAGGCGGGCGAGCCTACGCCTGCTCGGCATATCGGTCGACATTTGCGTCGAGAAGTTCCAGCAACTGGTCGCGTCCGGGATCACGAACAGCTTTTGCCCAGGCTGCGGCAAGAGGCAGTTTCCGGAGTGAAATGCCGCCAACCGTCATGAGGGGAACGAAAGTCACCCCGGATACCGCGAGTTTCGCGGTCCAGCGTGGGACGATGGCAGATCCGATTCCTGCCGCAACGAGGTTGATAATCGTTTGTTTCTCGTCAGCAATTTGGGCTATGCGCGGGTGTAGTCCGGCGTCCTCGAAAAGTTTCATGGTCAGGTCATAGCTGTGGGGGCGAGAGCGGCGCTCTGGCACGATGAGGGGCTCGTCGCGCAGTTCATCGACGGAGATCCGCTCGCGGTTCGCGAGCGGATGCGTGACAGGCAGTGCAATAACGGGTGTTTCCTGCGTGAGGGTGCGAACGACCAGGTTCCGGTTCAGTCCATCTCGAGGTCGAATAAAGACGATATCCAGACGCCCGGCAATCAGTTTTGGAATGAGACGTATCGACTTGTCTTCGACAAGTTGCGTGATGATCCTGGGGAATCGCTCCCGAAAATCATGCAGCAGCGGCGGTATAAGACCTGCTGCAGCGCTGTCTATCGCACCTATGCGGAGCACGGTCGCCTGCTCAGTTCTCCTTGATCGAAACTCTTCCGCAAGTGTCTGGAGACGATGGAGAAGGGGCCTCGCCTCCTCTAGCAAGGCGACTCCATCTTCGGTCAGGGCGACACTTCGGGTTGTCCGTGACATGAGGCGAGTGCCGAGGGACTCCTCCAACAGTCTTACATGCCGTCCCAGCGATGCCGGCAGCATTCCCATTTTCTGTGCAGCCCTACCGAAATGCAGTTCTTCGGCCGCAGCGACGAAGCATTTTAATTGTTCCAGTTCCATGACATGCCTTTATATCATTTGATTATATAATTACAGCATTGTCGCTTGGGAGGAAAGTACGAATTAACGTCTTTCCCGAAGGCGCAGGAGGTGCGCCCAACGGATCATTGGGAGGAGTTCGCTATGAACAGCGACCTGGAGACGCGCGTTCTGCGCAAAATCACTCTGCGCATCGTGCCATTTATCATGCTACTTTATTTTGTAGCGTTCCTGGACCGGGTGAATATCGGTTTCGCCGCACTGACCATGAACGAGGACCTTGGATTTTCCTCGACTGTCTTCGGTATCGGAGCAGGCATCTTCTTCGTCGGCTACTTCCTGTTCGAAGTTCCGTCCAACCTCATTCTCAACAAAGTCGGTGCGCGCATCTGGATTGCCCGCGTCATGATCACCTGGGGGATCGTGTCCGGCCTCATGGCGTTCGTACAGGGAACAACAAGTTTCTATGCGTTACGCTTCCTTCTCGGCGTTGCCGAGGCGGGCTTTTTCCCGGGGATTATCCTTTACCTGAGCTTTTGGTTTCCGGCTCGCCGACGTGCGGCAGTGACAGCGATTTTCATGGCCGCAGCCCCGCTTTCGACCGTCCTCGGTTCGCCGATCTCCGGAGCGCTCATGGAGATGCATGGTTTCCTCGGTCTTGCCGGCTGGCAGTGGATGTTCCTGATTGAAGCCGCTCCTGCGGTCATCCTCGGCGTCGTCGTCCTCTTTTACCTCACCGACCGTCCGGAAAAAGCCAAGTGGCTCTCGGAAGATGAGCGCAACTGGCTTGTGAAGACGATGAACGCTGAGCAGGCCGCAAAGGGCAAGGCCAGCCACAGCATTCTTGCAGGGCTCGCTGACATTCGGGTTATCGCGCTCGCCCTTGTCTATTTCGGTACGTCCGCCGGCCTTTACACCCTCGGCATCTGGGCGCCGCAGATCATCAAGGAGTTCGGCCTATCGTCCCTTCAGGTCGGCTTTATCAACGCGGTACCGGGCATTTTCGCAGTTGTTGCAATGGTTCTCTGGGCGCGTCATTCCGACAAGACCGGTGAACGGACCTGGCATGTGGTTGGCGCGTGTCTGCTTGCCGCCGTCGGGCTTGCCTTTGCCACGGGTGCGACAAGCGTCTTCACCGTCCTTATTGCGCTGACGCTCGTTAACATCGGCATCAGCTGCTCGAAGCCGCCGCTTTGGAGCATGCCCACGCTCTTCCTGTCAGGACCAGCGGCCGCAGCCGGTATCGCTACCATCAACTCGATCGGTAACCTGGGCGGCTTCGTTGGTCCCTCGATGATCGGCTGGATCAAAGACACTACGGGCAGCTTTGCGGGCGGGCTCTACTTCGTCGCCGGCCTGCTGGTCGTATCCGCGATCGTGACGCTCGTGTTGTCGCATACCGCACCGGAAAACGGGGGCAAAGTCGCCCCGGTCCAACATCGTTAAATCTCAAAGTGGAGAAAAGACATGCGTGAATACAAGATTGCAGCGATCCCTGCGGATGGGATTGGTCCCGAGGTTATAGCTGCGGGTCTTCAGGTTCTGGAGGCGCTGGAACAGCGCAGCGGTGACTTCAAGATCCATACCGAAACCTTCGACTGGGGTTCGGACTATTACAAGAAGCACGGCGTGATGATGCCGGCCGACGGGCTGGACAAGCTGAAGAAGTTCGATGCGATCTTTTTCGGTGCGGTCGGCGCCCCTGACGTTCCCGACCATATCACGCTCTGGGGCCTGCGCCTGCCGATCTGCCAGGGGTTCGACCAGTACGCCAATGTGCGCCCGACGAAGATCCTGCCCGGCATCACGCCGCCCTTGCGCAATTGCGGTCCAGGCGATCTCGACTGGGTCATCGTGCGGGAGAATTCCGAAGGCGAGTATTCCGGCCATGGCGGCCGCGCCCATAGGGGCCTTCCGGAAGAGGTCGGCACGGAAGTGGCGATCTTCACCCGCGTCGGCGTGACCCGCATTATGCGCTACGCCTTCAAGCTGGCCCAGGCGCGCCCGCGCAAACTGCTGACTGTCGTCACCAAGTCGAACGCCCAGCGCCATGGCATGGTGATGTGGGACGAGATCGCGGCCGAAGTGGCGACGGAGTTCCCGGATGTCACCTGGGACAAGATGCTGGTTGATGCAATGACGGTGCGCATGACGCTGAAGCCGGAGACGCTGGATACGATCGTGGCGACCAATCTGCATGCCGACATCCTGTCGGATCTGGCTGGTGCTCTCGCTGGCAGCCTCGGGGTTGCGCCGACGGCCAACATCGACCCGGAGCGCCGTTTCCCATCAATGTTTGAGCCGATCCACGGATCTGCCTTCGACATTACCGGCAAGGGTATCGCCAACCCGATCGCCACTTTCTGGACTGCCGCGCAGATGCTCGAGCATCTCGGTGAACGCGACGCCGCCGCACGGCTGATGAGCGCCGTCGAGCGCGTGACCGAAGCGGGTATCCTGACCCCTGACGTGGGTGGCACCGCCAACACCAGGCAAGTCACCGAAGCCGTATGCAACGCAATCGCAGGATCGAATATCTTGAAGATGGCCGCTGCAGAATGACCTGGAACGATGTGTCCGCTCGCCAGGTGCTGCGTCGAATTTTCGACGCAGCCGTTGCCAGCGCGGATCCGAAAATAGCTGTTGTCAACAACCTCCCAGAGCGTCCCAGAGGTCGCTGCGTTGTGGTGGGAGCGGGCAAGGCGTCGGCTGCGATGGCGGCTGCGGTCGACGCCGCCTGGCCCGATGTCGATCTCTCGGGCATCGTGGTCACTCGCTACGGCCACGCCGTTCCGGCGGGACGCATCGAAATCCTGGAGGCCTCCCACCCCGTCCCGGATGAGATGAGCATCAAGGCTGCAGAGAAGATTTTCGTTGCGGTTCAGGGCCTTGGTCCGGACGATCTCGTGGTGGCTCTCATCTCCGGCGGCGGTTCGTCATTGCTTGTATCGCCTGCGGGCAAGATGACTTTGGCCGACAAAAGGGCGGTCAATCAGGCGCTGCTTGCCAGCGGTGCTACCATCTCCGAGATGAACACCGTCCGTAAGCATCTTTCCGCTATCAAGGGAGGCCGTCTGGCCCGCGCAGCACTGCCAGCAAAACTGGTGACACTGGTCATCTCCGACGTGCCGGGTGATGATCCATCGGAGATCGCCTCGGGTCCAACGGTCGCGGATCCGACCACCTTGGCAGACGCAGCAGCCATCGTCGCCCGCTACGGCATTGACCTGCCCGAGTCTGCGCGCGCAGTGCTGGTGCAAGGCAACGAGACGCCTAAGGCAGAGGAGGTCGCAGGCGAGATTCGGCTGGTTGCTGCCCCCTCGATAGCGCTCGATGCGGCCGCCGCGGCTGCGCTAGATGCCGGCTTGTGTCCACTTATCCTCGGAGATGCCCTGGAAGGTGAGGCTCGCGAAATGGGGCGTGTCATGGCGGGCATCGCGCTGTCCGCGCGCGACAAGGGCCTGCCTGTAGCAGCACCTGCCATCATCCTGTCCGGTGGTGAGGGCACTGTTTCCCTTGGTGGCATGATCGACGGGCGAGGTGGAAGAAATACGGAATTCCTTCTAAGCCTTGCGGTTGCCCTTAAGGGAGCTTCCGGCATCTGGGCCATCGCCGGTGATACTGATGGTATCGACGGTGTCGAGGATGCTGCCGGTGCGCTGGTCGCGCCGGACAGTCTTATCCGAATGCGCGATGCTGGTATCGATCCACGGGCGACCTTGTCTGCCCATGATAGTTACACGGCCTTCAAGGCCATCGGCGACCTGGTGGTCACAGGCCCAACGCTTACGAACGTCAACGACATCCGCGCAATTCTCATAGGTTAGGTTTGGACATGTTCATACGCAACAACCGGCGATCAAAGATCGTCGCGACGGTCGGACCGGCGTCAAGTTCGCCCGACATGCTTCGCTCACTGTTTCTCGCCGGTGTCGATACGTTCCGCCTGAATTTCAGCCATGGTGCCCGGGCCGATCACGCGGAAGTCTATAGGAACATCCGAGCTCTCGAGCAGGAGCATGATGCTGCTATCGCCGTGCTGCAGGATCTTCAGGGTCCGAAGATCCGGATCGGAGTTCTGGCACATGGCAGGCTCGATCTCGCACGTGGATCCACGATCGGATTTGTCCTTGGCCGTGAGGGTGGCGAAGGAATGAACGACATTCCGCTACCTCATCGGGAGATTTTCGAGGTGGCGGTGCCCGGGATGGACCTCCTTATCGACGACGGCAGAGTAAAGGTCCGGATCATGGAAGTGATGGACGGGCGGCTTGTTTGCGAGGTCATCAATGGAGGAACCCTGTCTAACCGCAAGGGGGTCAACGTGCCCGGCGCGATCCTCGACATTTCCCCGCTCACGGCGAAAGATCGTGAGGACCTGGAATTCGGGCTTGAGCTTGGCGTCGACTGGGTCGCACTCTCTTTCGTTCAGCGGGCACGCGACATGATCGAAGCCCGGTCCCTCGTTGGAGACAGGGCTGGCCTCATTGCCAAGATCGAGAAGCCGTCCGCCCTCTATGACATCGAGGATATTGTCAGGCTTTCGGACGGCATTATGGTTGCGCGAGGTGATCTCGGCGTTGAGATCCCGCCGGAGGACGTTCCGGGCAAGCAGAAGGAAATCATACGTGCATGCCGGCTAGCGGCCAAGCCCGTGATTGTCGCCACACAGATGCTCGACTCGATGGTCAGTTCGCCAACGCCGACGCGTGCTGAGGCCTCGGACGTTGCCGGTGCCATCTATGATGGGGCGGATGCGGTCATGCTTTCGGCTGAGTCCGCAACAGGCGCCTTTCCGGTGGAGGCGGTCGAAATGATGAACCGGATCATCGAGAAGACGGAGAAGCACAAGCACTACCGGCCAATCCTTGAGGCAACGGAGCCCGATGTCGCTCAGTCACCGCCGCACGCGGTTGCCACCGCGGCTGCCAATGTTGCCGTGGCCCTGGGCTCGCCGGTTGTGGTTGCCTACACATCGAGCGGAACAACCGCGGCCAGGATTTCGCGTGCCAGACCCGCATTGCCAATTCTGGCTCTCACTCCGTCCGAACAAGTCGCGCGCCGGCTCAACATGTTCTGGGGGGTGGTCGGCGTACGATCACAAGATGTCCACACCTATGAGGCGTCGCTGATTCATGCGCAACAGGCGGTGCAGGAAGCAAAGCTGGCAAGTCCCTCCGATCACATTGTCATCGTGGCGGGATTCCCATTCGCGCAACGGGGCAGCACCAACAATCTTCGTGTTGTGCAGATCGCCGCAACCGACAACCTAGAGATTGCGTAGGTTGTATCGAGCAATAAGGGGGATCAATGCGTCATGCGCGTGTTTGCGGTGCAGCCGCGCGGAGCAGCTTGCGGCATCCCCATCACCCTGCTCGATTGCCTCTATGATTGCCGCATGCTCACCGGCCGAGTGCAGCGGTAAAGGGCGTAGGTTGAGGGTGAACATGCGGGCGCGATGCAATTGATCGGCGACGGTCCCCGCCATCCGCATGAGGCGGCTGTTTCCGCTCTCTATTACGAGGGCCTGATGAAAATCCTCGTCTGCCACAGCCCATCGTGGAAGGTCGTTGTCCGCCAATGCCTCAATCATCCGCTTTGTGGCGGCCTTCAGAAGCTGGATGACGGGCGCTCGTTCCTCCATCGGCAGCCGGGCGAGCCGTGCTGCCGCTGCACCCTCGAGCGCGGTGATGACTTCGTAGATTTCCTCAATGTCCGCAGGAGACAGGGCACAGATGATTATGCCCTTCTTGGGAAGTATCCGGACCAGTCCGTCTTCCTGCAGTCGCGCCATGGCTTCGTGCACCGGGGTTCGGCTCATGCCGAGCTGACGCGCAATTTCAATTTCCGCGGCTTGGTACCCAGGGGGAAACGCGTTGGAGCGTATCGCCTCCTTGATGGCGAGATAGGCGGCAGAAACCCGACCCGAACCGTTAATGTCGGCGTTTGCTGAATTCTGTTCTGTGGCCGGATCGCGAGGCGCGGCTCCGGGAATGTCGATCGTCTTGATCATGAACTGCCTGTCGTTGTTTCAAGGCTCGTTATAGCCGCTCTCCTGGAGCTTGACAAACGGGCGCGCATCAATAAATGTAAGCTTGCATGCAAGGTAGCATGGAAAAGGATGTGGAGGCATCCTTCGCGATCTCAGGGAGGAAAGCGCGATGAAAAAGGTACAATTGTCCCTCACAGGTGTCCTGTTTGCCATGTCCAGCCAAATGGTGCTGGCGCAGGAGAACTATCCTGATCGACCCATCACAATCGTGGTGCCTGCAGCGGCAGGTGGACCGAGTGACACCGTGGCGCGCCTAGTGGCGCAGTCGATGTCCACGACCCTTGGCCAGCAGGTGCTGATCGAAAACATGGGCGGAGCCGGCGGCTCGCTTGGTGCCGCAACAGTGGCTCAGGCGGACCCCGATGGCTACCGGTTGCTGCTCTACCATATCGGGGTAGCCACCTTCGCTGCGCTCTACCCGAACCTGACCTATAAGCCGATCGAAGACTTTTCGAGCGTCGGGCTGATTACCGAGGTCCCGATGACGGTCGTCGGCAGGAAGGACTTCGAGCCGAAGACGTTCACCGATCTCGTTTCCTATGTGAAGGCAAACGGGCCTGCCGTCACCTTCGGGACCGCCGGCACGGGTGCCGTTTCCGATCTCTGCGGCAGGTTGCTGCAAGACGCGCTCGGCACCAAGATCACTCTGGTGCCTTACAAGGGCATGGGCCCCGCAATGACCGATCTCATTGGAGGCCGCATCGATCTCGCCTGCGACCAGACGACCAACACCACGACCCAGATCAAGGCCGGTGAGGTTCATCCTTATGCGGTGACAACGAAGGCGCGGATTGGCGTGCTGCCAGATCTTCCGACCGTCGAAGAGAGCGGCCTGCAAGGGTTCGAGCTCAGTGCTTGGCATGCGCTCTGGGCACCCAAGCAAACGCCTGAAGCCATCCGCAGCAAGCTTGCGGAAGCGTTGCGCGCCGCACTCAAGGATCCGGTCGTGATCGAGCGTTTTGCGAGCCTTGGAACCGCACCGGTATCGGAAGATCTGGCGACACCGGCGGCGCTTGACCAGAAGTTCGCGTCTGAAGTCGAGCGACTGACGAAGCTGATCAGCGAAAGCGGCAAGTAACCTCGGTTTGGTCGGCGGCTGAGACTAAGCCGCCGATCCATCATTCGTCGTGGCCACGGGCCATGCGTCCGGCGCTTGAACCTTGAGCGCTAGCCCTTGAACAGGAGCGAACTTCCCATGCGTGAATACAAGATTGCAGCGATCCCTGCGGATGGGATTGGTCCTGAGGTTATAGCTGCGGGTCTTCAGGTTCTGGAGGCGCTGGAACAGCGCAGCGGTGACTTCAAGATCCATACCGAGACCTTCGCCTGGGGTTCGGACTATTACAAGAAACACGGCGTGATGATGCCGGCCGACGGGCTGGACAAGCTGAAGAAGTTCGATGCCATCTTCTTCGGTGCGGTCGGCGCCCCTGACGTTCCCGACCATATCACGCTCTGGGGCCTGCGCCTGCCGATCTGCCAGGGGTTCGACCAGTACGCCAATGTGCGCCCGACGAAGATCCTGCCCGGCATCACGCCGCCCTTGCGCAATTGCGGTCCAGGCGATCTCGACTGGGTCATCGTGCGGGAGAATTCCGAAGGCGAGTATTCCGGCCATGGCGGCCGCGCCCATAGGGGCCTTCCGGAAGAGGTTGGAACGGAAGTGGCGATCTTTACCCGCGTCGGCGTGACCCGCATTATGCGCTACGCCTTCAAGCTGGCCCAGGCGCGCCCGCGTAAACTGCTGACTGTCGTCACCAAGTCGAACGCCCAGCGCCATGGCATGGTGATGTGGGACGAGATCGCGGCCGAAGTGGCGACGGAGTTCCCGGATGTCACCTGGGACAAGATGCTGGTTGATGCAATGACGGTGCGCATGACGCTGAAGCCGGAGACGTTGGATACGATCGTGGCGACCAATCTGCATGCCGACATCCTGTCGGATCTGGCTGGTGCTCTCGCTGGCAGCCTCGGGGTTGCGCCGACGGCCAACATCGACCCGGAGCGCCGTTTCCCATCAATGTTTGAGCCGATCCACGGATCTGCCTTCGACATTACCGGCAAGGGTATCGCCAACCCGATCGCCACTTTCTGGACTGCCGCGCAGATGCTCGAGCATCTCGGTGAACGCGACGCCGCCGCACGGCTGATGAGCGCCGTCGAGCGCGTGACCGAAGCGGGCATCCTGACCCCCGATGTCGGTGGCACCGCCAACACCAGCCAAGTCACCGAAGCCGTATGCAACGCAATCGCAGGATCGAATATCATCTGAACGGAACACCGTCAGAGGGGCCAGAGGGGAGGAAACCATGGCTATACTCGAAAAGCATGCCCGGAAAAACCTGATTGCCGGTGGCATATTCATCGCCATCGCAGCCGCTTTCGCCGCGCAGGGCCTACAATATGAGTTCGGAACCGCGACACAGATGGGGCCGGGCTTCTTCCCGGTGGTTCTTGCTTTCGTATTGGGTGCGCTGGGCGTCGTCATCGGCCTTGATGGCTTGCACAGTGAGCCGCAGCCGACAGATGGTTCCGTCCCCTGGCGCGGACTGGTCCTCATCTGTCTGGCACTTGCCATCTTTGGCGCCGGAGCCCGCAATCTTGGGCTCGTACCCGTCGTCCTGCTGTGCACGTTCATGACGGCACTCGCGTCCCGCCGAAATTCGCTGGTATCGGCGGCTATGATGGCCGCCGTCATCGCCACTCTTTGCTATCTGGTCTTCAAGGTCGGGCTGGCAGTTGCCATTCCGACATTCGGGCCGGTTTTCGGACTATGAGGTGCTCACCATGATGGATCTGATCTCGAATCTTGCCCTTGGCTTCGAAACGGCTCTCACGCCGATAAACATCGTCTGGTGTTTCGTTGGCGTACTGCTCGGCACGCTCGTTGGCGTATTGCCCGGCATCGGGCCGACAGCGACGATCGCGATGCTTCTGCCGATCACGTTTACGTTCTCCCCGGTAACGTCCCTGATCATGCTTTCGGGCATCTACTACGGCGCCCAGTATGGTGGGTCCACAACAGCAATCCTCATCAACCTGCCGGGGGAAAGTTCTTCCGCTGTCACAGCGATCGATGGCTATCAGATGGCCCGAAAGGGGCGTGCCGGCCAGGCATTGGCAACCGCGGCGCTCGGATCCTTCTTCGCAGGCTGCGTGGCAACTATGCTGTTGGCGATCGCGGCTCCGCCGCTTGCCTCCATCGCGCTCGAATTTGGCGCGCCGGAATATTTTGCCCTGATCGTTCTCGGGCTGCTCGTTTCGATCTCACTCGCTCACGGTTCCGTCCTGAAGGCGCTGGGCATGATCGTCATCGGCTTGCTGCTTGGGACGGTGGGCCAGGACATCTATACGGGCGAGGAGCGCTTCACGTTGGGTCGCCTGGAATTGTCGCAGGGGATCAACTTTGTTTCGATTGCTGTTGGAATATTCGGGGTCTCCGAAATCTTCCGCAACCTTCAGAACGAACACACGCGCGAAATCGGGGTGAAACACGTCACGAACCTTTGGCTGACGAAAGACGATTTCCGGCGGATTATCGGCCCTGTATTGCGGGGAACGGCGCTTGGCTCGCTTCTCGGCGTTTTGCCGGGCGGCGGTCACGTATTGGCGTCCTTTGCCAGCTATTCGGTCGAGAAGAACCTGTCGAAAAATCCGGCCGAATTTGGCCATGGCGCGATCGAAGGCGTGGCGGGACCCGAAAGCGCCAACAACGCAGCGGCTCAGACGTCCTTCATTCCGCTGCTTACCCTCGGCATTCCGGCCCATCCAGTCATGGCACTCATTGTTGGCGCCTTCATCCTGCAGGGGATCACGCCGGGGCCGGACGTCATTACCAGCCAGCCGGCGCTGTTCTGGGGCATCATCGCATCGATGTGGATCGGTAACCTGTTGCTGGTGATCCTCAACCTGCCGCTGATCGGGCTGTGGGTGAAGATGCTGACCATTCCCTACCGCATGCTGTTTCCGGCCATCGTCATCTTTGCCTCGATTGGATGTTATTCCATCAACAACAACCCCTTCGACGTCTATGCAATCATCGTCTCGGGCATACTTGGCTACGTGCTGATCCGTGTGGGCTGCGAACCGGCACCCCTTCTGCTGGGATTCGTTCTGGGGCCGCTGCTCGAGGAGCATCTCCGGCGGGCGATGATCATCTCCCGCGGCGACGCGACGGTGTTCGTCACAAACCCGATCGCTGCATCGCTGCTCGGCTTGGGTCTGGTCTGCGTAATCCTAGCGCTCCTACCGTCGATACGTTCCAAGCGCGATCAAGTGTTCGTGGAGGACGACTGATGCCGGGCATTTTCATGTCCTCGGGCGCCAGGGCGAGTTTTCAAGTTATGGGGTGTGAGAGCTACCTTCTTTCGCGAACGCCGAATGGTGTGATTATTTTCTATAATAAACTTTCGCCGCCCAGTTGCTGTAGCAGGCTTGCAGATCAAAGGCTTAACCGAAACAACTGGAACCGAAAGTTCGATTCCCGTCAAGGCGATGGGAGGCCTTGAAGGCGACCTCCCATCGGACGAAGTTTAACCAGACGAGCGTCGTCATTAGCCAACGGCGAAGTCGGTCGACACCGAGACGGTGCGCCATTCTGAGAGGATGGCGGCGTCATGCGCGTGCTTTTTCTCGATCGCGGCGACCGTGTCGCTACCGAGCGGCAGGCGCACCGGCGGATTGGGGGCGTCAGTGAAGGCGATCAGGACCTCTGCCAGCTTTTGTGGATCGCCGGGTTGGTTATGGCTGACGCCGGCTGCTATCGTGCGCACCTTGCCGGCAGTTTCTGAGTAATCGCCGATGATATTGCCGCTTACCGACAAGGAAGAGCTATCGAGGAAGTCGGTGCGGAAATAGCCCGGCTCTACGACGGTGACGTGGATGCCAAGTGGCGCGAGTTCGTCATGAAGGGCTTCGCTCAGGCCCTCGACGGCAAATTTCGTCGAGGAGTAGACACCGAAGCCAGCGGCGCCGCGATAGCCTCCGATCGATGAGATATTCAGGATGCGGCCGGAACGCGCCCGGCGCATCGAGGGCAGAACGGCCCGGGTCACATTGAGGAGACCAAAGACATTGGTGCGATAGACAGCCTCGATTTCGGATACCGTCGCCTCCTCGACAGCCCCCATCAATCCGAAACCTGCGTTGTTAAGCAGGATATCGATCTGGCCGAAGCGATCGATCGCGACTTTCACCGCTGCAGTCGCCTGTTTGTCGTCGGTCACGTCGAGGGCGACCGGAAGCAGGTTGGGGTGTTCGCCGAACCGCTCGGTGATCGCCTTTGGATTGCGGGCGGTGGCGACGACGGCGTCGCCCTGTGCAAGAGCACGCGTCGTGATGAGGGCGCCAAAGCCGCGTGAGGCGCCGGTGATGAACCAAATTTTCATGAGGACGTTCCTTGATTTTCGATGACATAAGGGAGGGGGGCTGGCCACCGCGATATCGGGATGGCCAACCGGGTGGGAAAGGGTCACGGCAGGACTTCTGCCAGCTCGATCAGATTGCCGAAGGGATCGCAGAAGAAGGCGAGGCGGCGGTTGATCGCCAATAGCTCGAACGGCTCGGTGACGATAGTGACGCCGCGCGCACGCAGTTCTTCGACGGTGGCGTCAACGCTTGCGACATTCAGGCAGAAATGGTGGTAGCCCGCATATTTGAGACTGTCGCCGAGATCGGTATAAGGGCGGACCTCCGCCGGCGCCGGATCGCCGCCACCCAGGATTTCCACATAGAAATGGTCGTCGGTGGCAGGTGCGAGATAGGCAAGCTGCTCGTCGGCATAGTCCCACTCGGCAACGACGCGAAAGTCGAGTTTCTCGACATACCAGCGTTTGGCGGTTTCGAGGTCCGGCGTGCGAACGGCAACGTGATGTCCGCGCATGTCAGAGAAGGGCGATGCCGTGTTGCGGGCGGGAGGAATGAAGTCGGCCATTGTCTTGTCTCCTGTCTGGTCCGGTACCAGCGCCGGTTTGCGAGGAGAAATCTGGACCTTTTCGACGATCATGATTAGAGAGATAATCTTCCTCTCAATGATGAGTGAGATTTAACAATGCGCAGCACGGATCTTTCGGAATTGGCGGCATTCGATGCGGTTGCCCGTCACCGCAACTTTCGCCGGGCCGGCGAAGAGCGCGGGGTGACCGCTTCGGCGATTAGCCATGCGGTGGGCAATCTTGAGGCACGCGTCGGTATCCGTCTGCTCAACCGGACAACCCGCAGCGTGTCGCTGACCGATGCCGGTGCTATGCTGCTTGCGCAACTGTCGCCCGCCTTCGGCGAGATCGGCTCGGCGCTCGATGCCCTCAACCAGTTTCGGGACACACCGTTCGGCAAGGTTCGGATCAACGCGCCCAATTCGGTCGCGCCGTTCGTCTTCCGATCGGTCATCGGCCCGCTGATCGCAGAAAATCCTGGTCTCCAGTTGGAAATCGTCGCCACCGATCGGCTTGTCGACATTGTGGAGGAGGGGTTCGATGCTGGCATCCGTCTCGGCGAAAGCCTGCGCGATGGCATGACGGCTGTGAAGATCAAGCCCCGGCTGCGGTTTGCCGTCGTGGGCTCAACAAGCTATTTCGAGCGTCATCCGCTCCCCAAAACCCCGGATGATCTGCGTGACCATGTCTGTATCCGCAACATCTATCCAAGCGGCAAGCCATACGCCTGGGAGTTCAGTCGTGCAGGCAAGATCATCGAATTCGAGCCTACCGGTTCTCTGTCGCTCGATGACCATGAGCTGATGGTCGAGGCAGCGCTTTCGGGCGTGGGGCTGGCTTATGTCTGGGAGGAGCGGGCGCGTCCCTATATCGAGAATGGCAGCCTTGTCGAATGCCTGGCATCCTGGAGTGCGCCCGAGGACTGGCTTTATCTCTATTACCCGACGCGGAAATACCTGTCGGCCGGCCTGCGCGCCGTCATCGATGCGCTGCGTGTATGAATGGAGGGGTGCATCGAACAACAGCGCGAACAGAATATCTGCGAACATCGGTGCGGCAGACCTCTTGAAGCGGACCCGCGCACCGGGGGCTGTCGGTCCCGGTTCCAGCGTTGCAGTCGCTATGCTGAACCTCCTGCGGCAACCCTTTTAACCGGTCTTGCGGGAGGCGAACGGCTTTCGCGCTGCTCGCTACAGCTGGTATGCCCATTTCCAGTTTGGGCGCTTTCGTGACATCCGAGGGCAGTCACAACGAACTGCGCCGTATCGCCGGTGACCGTCTGGCTTACTGACGATGCCCGGCACCAACATGGTTGATCTAACAATCCTGCTGTGTTTTGAAGGGTGGGAACCGGCGGCAGGATTGATGACAGCAAGAATGGCAGAACAATTCGATATGTTTTCGGAAGAGGTTTCGCGCGACCGGGTGGTCAAGCGTGACATTTCCAAACACGCCAAGCCCGAACAACCTACCGTCTCCATGAGTGAAGAGGAGATGGTCCAGCATCTCTCACAGACGGGCCGCTACCGCATCCTCACGAAACTCGTGCCGCGGACGATTGCGCCATTCCCGCGTCCGGAATACTCCCTCAAGGGCATCATTCTCGACACCGAGACCACGGGCCTCAATGCGCGCAAGGATGAGATCATCGAGATTGGCGTGATCGCTTTCACCTTCGATGCGACAGGTAGCATTGGTGACGTGACCGGCATCTATGGTGGGCTTCAGCAGCCGACCATCTCCGTTCCCGCCGAAATCACCAGGCTCACCGGGATCACCAATGATATGGTAACCGGGCAGTCAGTCGATATGACTGCGTTGCAGGCGCTGATCGAACCAGCGGATCTGGTGATCGCCCACAATGCCGGTTTCGACCGGCCATTCTGCGAGGCGTTTTCTGATCTGTTCTCCGGTAAGGCCTGGGCCTGCTCCAACTCCGAGATCGACTGGTCGTCGAGGGGATATGAAGGGACCAAGCTCGGCTACCTGATCGGGCAGGCGGGCTACTTCCATGATGGTCATCGCGCGGTCGATGACTGTTTCGCGCTCCTGGAGGTCCTCGCCCGAGAGGCTGATGGATCGGCTTCCACCGCGTTCGCGGAACTCTACGAAGCAAGCCAACGGTCGCGTGTCCGGATATTTGCTGAGAACAGCCCCTTCGACATGAAGGACCACCTGAAGGCGCGAGGCTATCGCTGGTCGGATGGAAGCGACGGCCGTCCCAAATCCTGGTGGATCGAGGTTGGGGAAGAAGCGCTCGATGATGAGCTTCGCTATCTCAGGGCTGAAATCTACCGTTATCCAGACGCAGATCCTCCAATCAAACGCCTCACTGCCTTCGACCGGTTCCGGGCCTGATAGCCCCTTCAGCTCATCTCTGATTGGACCCATGCTTTGAGCGCATGGCCGACCTGAGACCTTGTGCCTTATCGACGGGCGTCCAAGGGCCTATATTCCAATCATCGAAACGACGTTGGAACCGAAGCGAGGTTGCTGGCGTCAAGTGACCTCACGAAAGGGGATCATCATGAACGTAGCACGCTCCTTCAACAACTGGCGCAAGTACCGTCAGACCGTTACCGAACTTGGCCGCATGAGCTCGCGTGAGCTGCAGGACCTCGGCATCAATCGTGCCGACATCCACAGCGTTGCCCGCCAGTCGGTCGCTCGCTAAGCGACGTTTTCCTGCCCATCCTGAATGACACTACGCCCGCCGATGACGCGGGCGTTTTTGTGTCTGACCGCCGCGAGGCGCTGCGCTGGAGATTTCTTTCGTTAGGAAGGGGCCGTGCATTTTCCGCATAGCTGCACTGCAGCAAAGTCTATTTAATGTGCGGCGAGAATGGGTATCTTGGTTTTCATCGAAGTGATGCACCTCCTCCCGCAGAGCTTCGAATTCAGACGGCCCACTCCTTCTCTCAAGGGGCGTCTGTCGGAACAGCGGCACTCCTCCTCCCAGCCGTTGTTCGGTTCTTTTCGGAAAGCCTGCCGCACCTCCTCCCGCGGCAGGCTTTTTCGTTTTGCGGACTTGCTGATCAGAGCCCGAGAGCTAGCTGCGGTTCTTGCCCGCTTTCTTCCGTGTTAAGGGACGACAGGGTGATCCCCAGGAGCCGCACTGGACGTTTGAACGGGAACACCGAGGCAAGGAGGTACTCCGCAATTTCCAGCATCTGGTCGATGCCCGAGACGGCTCCCGACACTGTCTGGCTGCGTGTCGCCTGGCTGAAATCCGAATACTTGATTTTGACGGTGATCGTCTTTCCCGTGATGTCGTGCGCCTCGCAATAGCGCCAGACCTTCTCGGCCAACGGCCGCAACTCGGCTTTGGCCAGATCGAGATCGTCGATGTCCTCAACGAACGTGTCCTCGGCGCCAACAGACTTTCGAATGCGATCGGGTCTCACCCGGCGTTCATCGACCCCACGGGCAATGCCGTAGAAATAAGGACCGGACTTCCCGAAATTCTGCTGAAGGAACGCGAGGGACTTCGACTTGAGATCAAGGCCGGTCTCTATCCCATGCCGTTTCATCCGCTCGGCGGTGGCCGGCCCGACCCCATGGAACTTCTTCACGGGCAGGGCCTCGACGAAACCTGGTCCGTTCTTCGGGGTGATGACCGCTTGTCCATTCGGCTTGTTCAGATCGCTTGCCATTTTCGCGAGGAACTTGTTGTAGGAAATGCCGGCCGAGGCATTGAGACCGGTGACCTCTTTGATCTTGGCGCGGATCTCCAGCGCGATCTCGGTGGCGATTTCCATGCCCTTCAAGTTCTCCGTGACATCGAGATAGGCCTCGTCGAGTGACAGTGGCTCGATCAGCGGCGTGTATTCGGCGAAGATTTCGCGGATTTGCTGGGAAACCGCCTTATAGACGTCGAACCGTGGAGGCACAAAGATCAGGTCCGGACATTTGCGCTTGGCGGTCACCGACGGCATGGCCGAATGCACGCCGAAGACACGGGCCTCGTAACTTGCGGCCGCCACAACGCCACGTGCCGCGGATCCACCGACGGCCAATGGCTTTCCGCGCAGCTCCGGATTGTCACGTTGCTCGACCGAGGCATAAAAGGCATCCATATCGACATGGACGATTTTGCGCACGGGTTGCACGCCACCCTTTCCGTCAGTTCCCAGACGGTAAACCGGCATTTCGTGAACAGGAATCTGACTGCTTTGGTCGTGCAGGGTGCTGGTAATCAAAGCAACAGACCTTCCTCGTCCGGCTTCGGTTTGGCCTGTGGCGGCACGATCACCAGCATGTTGCCCGGGAGCGGACGCTGTAGGTGGCGGGCTTCATCCCACGGTGCTGTCAGCCAGGTCTCGACTTCTTCAGGCGTAGTCAGGATGGACGGCATAGCCTTTTGATGAATCGGCGAGACAATCTCGTTGGGCGAGGTCGTCAGAAATCCAAACAGCTCGTATTCCTGCTCGCCATCCCTGACCTTCCGTACGCCTTTCCAGGGCGTCCAGAAGCCCGCGAAAAACATCAGCGGCCGATCTTCATTGCCGGCGAACCAGGCGTTCGGCACGCGCCCGCCCTCAATCTTGCTGGCTGGATCCGGTTCGGCAAAGGAGGTGAACGGCACGACGCAGCGGCTGGTTGGGCCGAGCCACCGCCGCCAGTGCGGCGAACTCACATTGCGAATATTGGTGACGCCGGGGTCGTAATTCTTCACAAAGGCCGGCGGCGACGGCATTCCCCAAGTCGCCCGGGCAATCTCGCGCTGTCCGTCCTCGGCAACGCGGACAATCGGCGCCTGATAGCCTGGATAAACATCGAAGGAGGCTTCATTCCAGCCGGCTCGATCCCGGAACGCCTTTGTAAATTGTAGAACCGCGTCGCGCGTGGTCGTCACATTATAGAGATTGCACACTACCCGTCCTCCTATCCAATGCTGGTCAAGGCGAAGTTTCCGACCCCTTCGGAACGCAATCAATCTTTGAAATCTCCAGCGATCACGTGGGCTTTTGCGGCTCAAAAACCACGGCCGCCTCCAGCAAACAGGGAAATCCCGTCCCGCATCTATCCTGCCCGTCAGAACCGTGCATCTTGTCGCAACCCATTGCCATGCGACGGCGAAGATCGACAAAACGCATGCTGGCGCCGAACTGTTTCACCAGCGCCTTGCGATCAAGCTCGCCCTCTTGCCCGCACGGCTTGCATTCGACGGTAATCACCGGTCCCTTGAAATCTCTGAGCGTCAGCAGGCCGGCCATATTTCTATTTTCTCATCTACGATATTTTTCGTCACATTCAGCATCGAATTGAATCTGCTTGATGAATCGATTGAGCAACAGCCGTCTCGTGATGCTGGCCGCAGTCCACCCGATTCTTGCCCGTTGACTCACCGCCGATTAAAGAACAAAAACAGAACATATCAGCTTTTTGTGGCTATGCAAATGCACTATTGACGTAGGAAACCGATGCCAGTCACCGCCGCCAACCCCGTCATTTCCGAACTTCAGGACCGCATCCGGCGGCTTGAGGGCGGAGCTGCGCGCAAGGGCGGGGTGCTGTCGTTCGGAATAGCCGAGATCGACGCAAAGCTTCCCGGTGGGGGGCTTGCCTGCGGTGCACTGCACGAAGTGGCTGGTGGTGGCGCCGACGCGGTCCATGGTGCCGCCGCCGCTCTGTTCGTCGCGGGGATCGTAGCGCGCACCAAGGGCGACATCCTTTGGTGCCTGGCGCGGCCGGATCTGTTCGCGCCGGCATTGGCACAAGCAGGCCTCCATCATGATCGGGTGATCTATGTCGAGGCCGACCGGGAAGAGGATGTGCTCACGAATTTCGAGGAGGGTCTTCGGTTTGGCGGGCTTGGCGCGGTCGTCGCCGAACTGGTGCGTTTGCCGATGACAGCCTCGCGGCGCTTGCAGCTGGCGGCCGAGGCCTCAGGCACGCTTGGCATTGCACTTCGACGATGGCGGCGTCCAGCGGAGGCTGCCGATTTTGGACAGCCGACGGCAGCAACGACACGGTGGCGCATCAGCGTTTTGCCCTCCGAGCCGCTTCCCGTGCCGGGCATCGGGCGGGCGCGCTGGCTGGCCGAACTAATCAGAGCGAGAGCCGGCGAGGCTGCAGAAATTGAAATAGGTGCCTGCGATGCCACGGGTCGTATCAGTCTTTCTCCCCACGCTCGCGACGGACAGGATCAGGCGCGCCGATCCCGGAATTTTGCCTGCAACACCGGTCGTTGTCGTCTCCCACAGCGGATCGAAACGCACCGTGGCCGCAGTCGACGCGGCGGCCTTCAAGGTCGGGGTGCGTGTCGGTATGCCCGCCGCCAAAGCCCAGGCGATGATATCCGGCCTACATTTGGTCGATGCCGATCCGGCCGGCGACGCCTTGGCAATCGAGCGCCTGGCGCTTTGGATGCTGCGCCAATATACGCCTGTCGTAGCGACAGACAGTCCCGACGGGGTCGTCATGGATACCGAGGGGGCCGACCATCTACGCGGCGGCGAACTGCTTATGCTCACCGGCCTCGTCAACGCTCTGAGAGGTCGCGGCCTTCAGGCCCGTGGCGCCATCGCTGACACCTGGGGCTGCGCTCACGCCATTGCCCGCGCCACGCGGCGAGAGGTGATCATCGTGCCAGTGGGTGAGACAGCAAAGGCCGTCGTCAACCTGCCGATTTCCAGCCTTCGTCTGCCTTCCGACATCGTCGGCGGTCTGGCGGTGCTCGGGTTTCGCACCGTCGGCGAGCTTTCCGCAACGCCGCGGGCGCCTCTGACACTGCGTTTCGGGCCGGAGGTCGGCCGCAGGCTCGATCAGATGTTTGGATGTCTCGCCGAACCGATCGATCCCATTCGCACCGTTGAGTTCGTCGAGGTGTCCCGGTCGTTCTCCGAGCCGATCGGCGCGGCCGAGACCATCGCCAAATATATCGGCAAGCTCGTGGTCGAACTCTGTGCCGCCTTGGAGACGCGCGGGCAGGGCGTTCGCCGCGCCGATCTGATCATCTACCGCGTCGACAACACATTGCAGTCCCTGCGTGCCGGCACGGCAAAGCCGGTGCGCGATATCCCTCATCTGACAAAGCTTCTCTGTTCCAGCATCGAGAAGATCGATCCCGGTTTCGGCATCGAGAAACTGTCCCTTGCCGCAACGATGATCGAACCGTTCGAAGAAAAGCAGTCGATCTCCTCACTGGTCGAAGAAACCATCGTCGATGTTACACCGCTGCTCGACAGTTTTGGAAATCGCGGCCAGCGCATGTACCGGCTGGCGCCTGTCGAAAGCGACGTCCCCGAGCGCAATGTCGGACGTGTCTCCCCCGTTTCCGCGAAACTCGGTCAAGCCTGGCCGACGCGCTGGCCGCGGCCAAGCCGCATGCTGGCGCGCCCGGAGCGGATCGAGGTGATTGCGCTCACGCCCGACCATCCGCCGGCATCGATGACCTGGCGCGGCAAACGCCGGCGCATCAAGCGTGGTGACGGGCCGGAACGGGTGTTCGGCGAGTGGTGGGTTCGTTCCTCCGAGATGGAGGCGGTCAGGGACTATTACTCTGTCGAGGATGAGGACGGTAATCGCTTCTGGGTCTATCGCTCCGGCGACGGGCTGGATCCCGCAACCGGAACGGCCAAATGGTTCCTGCACGGGATCTATGGCTGATGCGCTACGCCGAACTCCAGGTCACCAGTCATTTCTCCTTCCTGCGTGGCGCGTCAGGCTGCGATGAACTGTTTGCGACCGCCAAGGCCCTCGGCGTTGAGGCGCTTGGCATCGTCGATCGCAACAGCCTGGCTGGGATCGTGCGTGCCTGGGAAGCGGCCAAGGAAACCGGCGTCCGGCTGGTTGTTGGCTGCAGGCTCGAGCTGACGGACGGCACGTCGATGCTGGTCTATCCGACGGACCGGGCCGCCTATTCGAGGCTTTGCCGGCTTCTGTCACTTGGCAAGGAGCGGGGCGGCAAAGCCAAATGCATCCTCGATCTGAAGGATGTGGCCCTTTATGCAGAGGGACTACTTGCCGTCCTCATCCCCGAAGAGGCCGATGATGCCTGCGCCGTCCTGCTGCGCAAGCTGAAGGAGATATTTGGTGACCGCGCCTATATGGCGCTGACGCTGCGCCGGCGGCCCAATGACCAGCTGCGGCTGTACGAGCTCAACAACCTAGCGATCAGGCACAAGGTTCGGCCTGTAGTCACCAACGACGTGTTGTTTCACGATCCGGGCAGGCGACAGCTGCAGGATGTCGTCACCTGCATTCGCCATCGCACCACCATCGACCGGGCCGGCTTCCTGCGCGAACGGCATGCCGATCGTTTTCTCAAGCCGCCGGAGGAAATGCACCGGCTGTTCAGCCGCTATCCAGATGCACTGGCCCGCACCCGCGAGATTGTCGATCGCTGTCGCTTCGACATGAGCGAACTGACATACCAATATCCTGAGGAAGCGATCATCCCCGGACTGACGGCGCAGCAGACACTGGAAAAATTCACCTGGGAAGGCGTGCGGGATCGCTATCCCGAGGGTGTGCCTGACGATGTGGTGAAGACCCTCAATCACGAACTCGATCTGATCCGCAAACTCGACTACGCACCGTACTTCCTGACGGTCTACAGCATCGTCCGCTTTGCCCGATCTCAAGATATTCTCTGCCAGGGCCGAGGAAGTGCCGCCAATTCCGCCGTCTGTTATGTGCTGGGGATCACGGCGATCGATCCGGCCGCAAACGATCTGCTGTTCGAGCGCTTTATCTCAGCCGAGCGCAACGAGCCGCCCGACATCGACGTCGATTTCGAACATGCCAGACGCGAAGAGGTGATCCAGTGGATCTACAAGACCTATGGCCGGCAGAAGGCTGCCCTTTGCGCGACCGTCGCCCGCTACCGCGCCAAGGGTGCGCTTCGTGATGTCGGAAAGGTGCTCGGCCTGCCCGAAGACATGATCACGGCGCTGTCGGCCGGTGTCTGGGGCTGGAGCAAGGAGGGCGTCGGCGAAAAGCAGGTCAACGAGCTGAACATGAACATGTCCGACCGCCGCCTGCGGCTGACATTGGAACTGGCGCAACAACTGATGGGCGCCCCTCGCCATCTGGGCCAGCATCCGGGTGGCTTCGTCCTGACCAATGACCGCCTCGACGAACTGGTGCCGATCGAGCAGGCCCGAATGGAGGATCGGCAAACGATCGAATGGGACAAGGACGATATCGAGGCGCTCAAGTTCATGAAGGTGGATGTGCTGGCCTTGGGCATGTTGACCTGCATGGCCAAGGGCTTTGCATTGCTGGAAGAGCACAAGGGAGTGAAGCTTGATCTCGCCACCATCGAGCAGGAGGACCCGGCGACTTACGCGATGATCCGCAAGGCCGACACGCTCGGCACGTTCCAGATCGAGTCGCGCGCGCAGATGTCGATGTTGCCGCGGCTGAAACCCCAAACCTATTACGACCTGGTCATCCAGGTTGCGATCGTTCGCCCCGGGCCGATCCAGGGCGATATGGTGCACCCATATCTTCGCCGGCGCGAGGGCAAGGAGGCGGTTGTCTACCCGAAGCCGGAACTGGAGGCCGTGCTCGGCAAGACGCTGGGCGTGCCATTGTTTCAGGAAAGCGCCATGAAAGTCGCGATCGTCTGTGCCGGTTTTACCGCCGGGGAGGCCGATGCGCTGAGGCGTTCGATGGCGACCTTCAAGTTCACCGGCGGGGTCAGCAAGTTCAAGGACAAGCTGGTCCAGGGCATGGTGAAAAACGGCTACACGGAAGAGTTTGCCGAAAAGACCTTCTCGCAGCTTGAGGGTTTTGGCTCCTATGGCTTTCCGGAAAGCCATGCCGCCTCCTTTGCTCTCATCGCTTACGCCTCATCCCATATGAAATGCCACTATCCGGATGTGTTCTGTGCGGCCCTTATCAATGCGCAACCGATGGGATTCTATGCGCCAGCGCAGATCGTCACGGATGCCCGAGCCCACGGGGTGGCAATCCGGCCGGTCTGTATCAATCGCTCGCGATGGGACTGCACGCTCGAAGAGATCGAGGAAACCGACAGCCATGCCGTGCGTCTCGGAATGCGTCTGGTAAAGGGGCTGCCTGAACAGGATGCGGCAAAAATCGCGGTGGCGCGCGGCGACGAGCCTTTCGTTTCCATCGACGATATGTGGCGGCGCGCCGGCGTGTCGTCGGCCTCCCTGGTCAAGCTCGCCGAAGCCGATGCGTTCCGGCCTTCTCTCAAACTTGAAAGACGCGATGCGCTATGGGCGATCAAGGCCTTGCGCGACGAACCGCTCCCGCTATTTGCTGCGGCCGCCGATCGCGAACGGGCGGTGATTGCCGAACAGCAGGAACCGGACGTGACGCTTCGGCAGATGACCGAGGGCGCGAATGTCGTGGAGGACTACGGACATACCGGTGTGACACTGCGAGCTCATCCGGTCAGTTTCCTGCGCGACGATCTCACCCGCCGAAATATCGTCACCTGCGCCGAGGCAACCTCGGCCCGCGATGGTCGCTGGTTGATGACATCAGGCCTTGTTCTCGTCCGGCAGAAACCGGGAAGCGCCAAGGGCGTCATGTTCATGACCATCGAGGATGAGACAGGTATCGCCAATGTCGTCGTCTGGCCGAGCCTGTTCGAAAAGCAGCGCCGCGTCGTGCTCGGATCCGCAATGATGGCGATCAACGGCAAGATCCAGCGCGAAGGGGGCGTCGTGCATCTGGTGGCGCAACGGATGTTCGATCTGACCAGCGATCTGGCAAGCTTGGGCGAGCGGGACACATTTCTGTTGCCATCAGGACGGGGCGACGAGTTCGCACATGGTTCACCGGGAAGTCCGGATAGCCGCGAGCGGCCGACTATGGGCGTCAAGGCGCGGGAAGTTTACATACCCGATCTTCATATCGATACGCTGAAGGTGAAGAGCCGGAATTTTCAGTGAACCGCCTATGAGCGGTTATTTAGCTTTTGTGCTTAAAATGGACAATGTTTTTGCGGCAAATTCGGGCGCAATCCCTGACAGCCTTTCCATCAATTCCACGACGGACAACGTTGGTCGACGATAGCCTGCGGCCTGTGCGACGAGCGCCTCCAACAGCCTGTCCGCCCCCTTACTCAACAGGGAGACAAGAAAATCGTCGGGTGTCATGGCCATGATGCCGGGCGGAAGATCGCGGAAGTCTCGGATGTTCGATGTGACGATAATGCCAGCCCCGATCGCTGCAGCGGCTGCGGCCACGTGCCGATCCTTCGGGTGGTTCCGCATTGCCGGCTCCAGGGGCTCCCAGCCTTCGACATTCGCGTCGGGGAACGCCTCCTCCATAACGGTGCGCAATACCCCCGCTCTGGCGGGCTCCATTCCATAGTCGCTGATAAGGTTGCGCGTGACTTCGTCCAGGATTCGCGAAGACCAATGCGCGCGATAGCAGTCTGCCGCAGCCACGCGCAATAAAGTATCGCGAAGCATCATGGGGAATAGGACGTCGGCATCGAGAACGGCGATTGGCATAGGCACTCGTCAAAATCCCCCCGATCATTCGGGGAGGTAGTTGCGTTTATAGCGTTTATGCGCCATATTATCGGCATGGCCGTATCACATCGCACATCATCGGACAAAAAGCCCTCGAAGACTTCGAAAGCCGTTCCTGCTCTCGATCGATCGGCCGCGGCTCGTGTCGCATCGCTTTTGCTTTCCCGTTCCACGAAGCAACATGGCACGTTTCAGGTCATCAATGCCGATGGCGAACGCCTTGACCTGCCAGATGCGCTGACCGACATCATGTATCGGGCTGCCGAGCTCCTCGCAGACGGAAGACCGGTAACGGTTTTGCCCGACGAAGAGATGCTGTCAACGCAGGCTGCGGCCGATATTCTCAATGTATCGAGGCAATATCTCGTGCGTTTGGTCGATACAGGCGAGCTTGCCGGCGAAAAAGTGGGAAGTCACCGGCGTTTGAGAGCAGCGGATGTCGCAGCGTTCAAGGCTGTGCGTGATGCCAAGCGAACATCGGCGCTCGATCGGTTGAGTTCATTGAGCGAAGACGCTGGCGGCTATGAGCTGGAAATCAAGCAGCGCTGAAGGACCTATATAGCGCGCCGGGCTTGAATGCGCGGGTGTGCCACTTGTTCAATGATCTCTCAGAAGGGAGCCGAGCGTCGACTTGCACGTTTTTGTTCCCTCATCGAATACGGTGGACCTGTCAAATCGTGTGTAGGCCGCCAGGGCGTAGCTAAACGCTTCCTCGTCCCATTCTTCAAAGATGCGCAACTCGTCGCTGCCCGGAATTAGGCCTGAATATGACTCAACATGCATTTGCTCTACCTGCATGAACTCATCGTTCTCGGATGTGATATAAAAATGCGTCGCATCCCTTAGTGTGGCTTTGTAGTGAACACGAGCCGCCAGTTCGCTGAATTGGGCGCCGCTAACAGCGGATCCGGAGAGCGCGTAAGGCCCTCCTGGGCCAGCGTGCATTTGAAGACCGCCGTCGCTAACAAATATCACCCCAAGCCGACCGGCTCTGATCGCTACGGACTGTCCGAAAATGTTTGTCGAGAGGTCGAACTCTTGATCTCCTCCGGTATCGGCGACCTCGTAAAAATACAGTGAAAAAGGCAAGTTGCCGTGGAGGCATCGGAATGTGGTGGGTTTTCGCGCGCTTTGGAGTACGAAATGGCAGTGCTGCAGTTCCTCGATGAATTGCGCAGGAACCATCGGCCCACTATCTGGTCGCTTGCGATCAAGTAAGAGGCCGGTCTCTTTCACGAGAAAGCCGATCAGGATTTTAGACAACCATCGGCCAAGGAGTAGTTTTTCGTCCTGAGTCTCTACTGTGCCACGCTCAATAATGGGCTGCACGGCGTTTTCAATCTGGGAGAGGAAACCGTTGTTGCAAGCTTCGCAACACGGAACAGTCAGATTTCGATATGGAATAAGTGTCCCATTCAGCACGGTAAGACGCTCATTGAAGAGATTGAACTTATGCTGAAGCCATTTGGGAATCACGTGTTCGCCGGCGCCAGTGCTGGGGGGACCGCCGCACGCAAAGCACATTCTTTGTGAAATGCTGTTTTCCGACACGGCCCTTGCCGATAGCTCGAGTATTCTCATTTTTCTCGTTTTCGGTTGGGCTTTCAACGGTTCACGCCGGGCCTGACGATCATGGAAGAATCTCAGTCGTCCCAAACCAGAATACCAAGCCACCGCTGCCTTGGACATCCGGCCATCAGGCTACAAGCCAACGCCGACTCCGAAGGCCTGCCGGCTTCAGTCGCTTCCCTTGCGGACCGTTTCCACAATCAGGTAATTCTGAGGAAGCGCGTGGAGTAATTCAGCCCCAGGTTTCGTCAATTGAAGCCAGGATGTGTTGTTCCTAATCCTTGCACATAGGCGGGACTTGGCTTTCCTGAGTGTGGCGTCACCCTCTGGGACCGGGCTGTAGGCTGCGCTGAAGCCTTCAATATAAAGTCTTCACCCTTCGGGCCGCCATCCCTGACGCGTACGTCGATCAGGGTCTGTCCAGCAACACGTAACGTAACATCAAGGTTCCCTTCCCAGCGGGCCGAAGCCGCGCAGTTCCATCCCTGAGTTAGAGCCGAACCGGCAGGTTGCTTGATCAGGAAGTGGCCGTGCAATTTAGCCCGAACGCAATCCGCTCCAACCATTGGCGTTCCCG